>NZ_JAGS01000001.1:3162612-3478873 GCF_000526775.1 Ruminococcus albus AD2013 | reverse complement strand
GTAATGAAACTCGTGATTCTTTCTGTCTCATTCTGTCCTTGAAATTGACCTTTATTCTCCATTAACAAAACAGAGTCAACCACAATAATAATTACATCAGTACGTTCAATTTCATCAGATAGTTTTTGATCAAAACTTTGATCTGCCATTGCTGCCCCTATTTTTTCGCCTTCAACATCGACGAACCGAATCACTATTGGCTTTTTATTTTTTTTATTGACAAGTTCTAATTTAACATAAGCATCGGAAAATCCAGCTGTGCCTTTATCATACATTTTGTCGAAAGGCTCATATACAATATGTTCACCGCGAAAATAAGTTTTCATAGTACTTATTGTCTTCATTAGAACAGGATTTGCATTTGCTGAAAGATGAATTTTAGTATCCGCAGTTACCGTATTAAATTCGTCTAACATTGAAGCAAGCAGACTAGTTTTACCTGTTCGTCTTGCTCCTAACATTAGTATCTGAATATCTGGTTGTGGGTTTTCAAGCTTTTTTTCCATAGTTTATTCCTTTCCGTTACCTTCGATGGCAACTGAATCGAAATCTTGCTGACTGTATGAGCAGAATTGCTCCATAGTATTTTTCCACTTATGGTAGAACGCACTGCTTTCTTTGTATTCTTCTAAATCATCCTCCCAGATTATACCCATATGGGAATAATAGAACGATTTCCAAATTTCCGTGGCAGTCCGTTTGTGATTAGCAAAAGAGAAATTCGTCCTATCATAAAACTCACATAGGTAAGAGTAAAGTATACGGTTCGGATCGCGGAACAGATCTTCTCCAAATTTAAATCTTAATTCCTCGCACACCTCACCTAAACGTTCTCTCAATTGGAAGTGAATTGACATAGCCTGCACCTCAGTTGTTTGCTTTGCAAGCTGATTATCTTTTCCATCATCAGCATTACGATTTACTAATCGATCCAAACAAGATTGAATTCGATGCATCAAAAAACTACGAACACTTATTTGAATTCTAGCAATAGTCTCAAATGCAAGCCTAAAATTCTCATATCGTTCATTCTGGAAATACTGTTCAGCAAACTGGATTAACCACTCTGCTTTGTCAGGATAATCAGAAACCGGAAGCAATTTATCAAGTTTACCACCTTTTTCCGAGGATAGCATAGAGACAATTTTTTCACGGAATTCACGAATCTGTCCCTCAAAAACTTCATTGTCAATTTCCAAGAATTGTTGTGAAAACCTTGTACGTAGACTATCAAGTTCATGCCCCCAAAGGTAATATAGTTCATTGTCCATACCACCTTTTTGTAAACTATCTTCTAAACTCTTAACAGAAGGAAGAAGTTGAATTGAATCGTTGAGAATTTTATTGACTGCTTCACGAAATGCTACACAGTCTTCTGATTGTTTATATTTTAGATCCGTTTTATAATCTTTAAGTAATTTCATCATGCCCGAATCATATAAAGCACCCCAACGCTCTCCTAAGAAGTCAAACGAGTCGACTTCTTTCATTAACACAGCATTAAATGCAGAACGTAGTGAAGATTGTACTTTTCTATACTCGGAATATGCAATTTCTGCTTGTTTATGAACTTCTAAAATTACTCCATCATCAACATATTGAATATTTGAAAGTAAATTGTCAAGCAATTTAAACAAACAATCATAAACCTCATCCTTATTTGAGACATCTGTAATAAATGAGCCTGCACTTTGTAGCCCAAACTCTTTCATTTCATTTTCTTTACATACTCTGCAACGAGTGCTATTGTCTTTTCCTTCTCTATTATCATGATTAAACACCCAAAACAGCCATTTTTCAAAGTGCCTATCACTAAACTTTTCACGCAGTTCTTTATGCAAGTTGAGATAATCTTTATCTTGTAATGTACCGCAATCATCATCAGGTTTTACGATAATGACTGCTGCGTCACTTTCATCACCAACTGTCTTTATCATAGATTCTTCAATTCCGACAGCCGTATCCCCTAAACCGATAGTATCTCTTAATACAAGTTTACCAACATCAGAATTTGGAAACTCACATTCAATAACGGCTTCTTTTACCGCAAGATACTTATAATACGTTTGGCGCATGGGATCATATTCATCATAACCATTATGTTGAGCAACATATTGCTGAATCTCATTTGGCTCTGTCAAAACAATTTTTTCTTTATCAATCAGGCAAGACCATTCCTCATAATGTTCGATATACGCCTTGAGATGGGCGAATATTTGCTGTTCTTGTCCAACGGCAAGTTTGCTTCTCAATTCTTCTACCGTGAACTTGCTGAGATCTTCATATCGAGATAAACGAACCTCATCTTTGCCATACAATTCGTCAAAATAAGCCTGAAGAACATTTAAAATATCTACTGGAGAATAGAAATGAATAGTTGCCTTGAAAGAATTATTAGGAACATTGAAAATAACTGACCTAGTACCAGTACAATGTCCTGTTGGAAATGCAGGAATGACATCATTCCCTAATCCACTAATAGTTTGGAGTAACAAACTTTTACCCTGCCTTGCTTTGCCAATTACCGCCAGATTTACTTGATCACGCGAAAAGCGATCAATAACCTTTCTATATCTGCGAATAAGAAGAGTTACAGCATTACGCAAATCATTCGTCTGAATGGTTTGAACATTATCTCTGACTTCTTGATCAACACCATACTTTTCAGGACCGTTGAGCAATGTTTCTCTCATGTTGTCAATTTGTGTGATAGAATCTAATATTCCCTGAACAGATTCCAAGCATTCATTAAGATAAGGTATTTGTTCCTTTCGTCTTGCGATAACTCGATCAATGCGTTCTTTAATTTCCATGTCTTTATCCTCCAACTCTTCCTATCGGAAATAATATTACTACTTTTCATCACCCATATTCAGCAATTTCATATCATGCTTTGAGGAGATTATGAATAGTCCCTTAATTATTATATCACAATCTGTCGAAATTTTCAAGTAGTTTGCAAATATTTTTGTTTATATTGTGTGTTTTGCGAATTTAAGTGATTAATTTTTTCTTAAATATCTTTAAAGTTTAGTTAATCATATACTCATCAATTTTAAAACACCTTAATATTCAAGCATGCTAGAAAGTATTATAGATCATTTAAATAACCAAATATAAAAAAGAAACGGATAGTCCGTCAACATTGGACAGGCTATCCGTTTCTTTTATTCAGCAAACCCACAATCCGACACTTTCAGCTTTGTATGCTCTGCATCCTGCGGATCCACAATATCATATGTAATCGAGCTACACCGCAGTTCTGTGCAAAGCTCGGCAGCCTGTTTCAGGAAGTCCGGTGGTATCCCGATAAGAGAACCATCGTTCTTTATGAGCTTTACACCGTTCCTCCGCAGCTCTTCAATATATTCTTCGCTCTTCATGCATACACCATCGAAGCGAATACAGCTTCCTGTGCTTCTAGGCGGAGCATGTTGCCGATAGCGCCCACACGATTGA
Organism: Ruminococcus albus AD2013; assembly: GCF_000526775.1. Taxonomy (NCBI): domain Bacteria; kingdom Bacillati; phylum Bacillota; class Clostridia; order Eubacteriales; family Oscillospiraceae; genus Hominimerdicola; species Hominimerdicola alba. The sequence goes on along the minus strand of NZ_JAGS01000001.1, from coordinate 3,475,414 downwards.
GATCACCCGTGGCAAGAGCTACTCGGTAGTCAACGCTCAGTGTCATGAACAGCTCCGTCTGATCGTTCAGAGCGTCCGTTACCTTCGTGTCGAGCTCGTCAAGGTAACGGTATATCTTGCCTTCGTCAACAAGCTTCTGCAAGCGTTCCGGCTTTTCTTCCTCGACGTAGTGCAGATGATACCTTATATGATCCGCATGGAACACGTATCGTTCCTGTTCACCCGTACTGGGGTTTACGTGCCGGACGGTCTGTGTGTCGGTGTTAAGCTCCCATTCGGAAACACCCTGCACTAAATTCTTACTATGAAAAATCATATCCTACCTCTTTTTCTTTACGTAAACGCCCACACCAACGGCACCGGCGACTGCAGCAACACCAATGACGATCGGGACGGGATTGGTTCCTGACTTCTGTTGTTTCTTACCTTCCGTTTCATACGGACCGACTGGAGCATCGTCTTCTGATGAAGCGTTATCTCCTGCAGCGACTGCTTCACCCACAACACGAGGAGCTTCCTCACCTTCATCTTCTATCTCATAAACGGCTTCGCTGTTGTTCTCTGTTTCCGGTTCGTCTTCTTTCAGCGTACTGTACGGTGGAAAGCTGTCAACTGTATTACCGCCGCTGTCGATCATGAACCAGGTTCCGTCCTGGAGCGTGAAACTGTAGGTGGTGTTTTCGGTCTCGATCGTCCAGCCACCGTTATCATCATCATTGAAATCCCAGCCGTTGATAAGGTTTTTGTAGTAGTGCTTGTAGGCATATTTTATCTCGCCGGTTTCCGACCAGTCGTATTCACCGGAGCCGTAGTTTTCGTCGAGCCACTTGTCGAGGATATGATGCTTATATGAAGCTTCGGGGAAGTCAAAGCCGTTATCGCCTTTGCCGTTCCAGATATCCTCCCAGACAGCATTTTCGATGGTGTCACGGTCGAGTGCTTCGTCAGCGTAGACTGTAACGGCTGTGCTGAGTGCAAATGCGGAAGCGAATAATGCTGTAAGAATCTTCTTTTTCATTTATTTTCCTCCTAATCATCTTCATCGGTGCAGTAGTCCAAACCATTCTGTATCTGCAGAAAGATACCGGAATAACGGTCATGTTCTGCACCATCACTGTTCATCATAGCTTCAAGGAAGAATACCATTGCTTCCTCACGGTCGTCCCATACTTTTTTGTATCCGTGACAAACCGTTGTAACTTTACGGCTGCGTGGCATTGCTAATTCGGGAGTTTTTAACATAGTGAGCACCTCCATCTTGAAAGTTCATTTCACTTCTGATCTTAAAACGGAACATCTTCGTTTGTGGTGTTCCCAGCGCTGTTTACTGTTTCCTTCTTCTTAGCCGAGAAGTGTATCTCATCGACCTTCACTTCGGTAAAGCTTTGCTTAACACCGTCCTTCTCGTAACAATTGATGTGAACCGCACCTACAAGAGTTATCATATCTCCTTTTCCGAACCAGTCGGCAATCACATCAGCGTTATTGTTCCAGGCGGTACAGCTGAAAAAGTCGGTTTCTGACTTTTCCTCACCTTTACGCTTCGGACGGTCACAGACTATCGAGAACTTACATACACGGTTTTCACCTTTGGTCTGTACTTCGGGGTCGGCAGTCAGTCTGCCTGCAACTAAGAATTTGTTTAACATTAGTTACCTTCCTTTCATGGTCTTCGATTTTTTGTTCCTTCTGTGATTTTATTATACTTGACTTTACGCCTAATGTCAAGTATAATTTTCAGAAGAAAAAATACTTTTGTAGAAGCGCTAAAAAATGCGTTCTGCTTTTTGGTATGTTTTAACAAGATTTTTGTTATGCTTGACTTTATGCCTAATCAATGGTACAATAAGGTTAAAATACTACAAGGGGGAATACACTTGTTCAAATATAAATGTGAGCTGTGCGGTATGGAGTTTGAAAGCAAGTCCAACCGTGCAAAATACTGCTACTACTGCCGTGACAAGGCACAGGTCCAGAGAAACAAGGCATATGCCGAAAAGAAGAAAGCCGGCACTTCCGTTCCGATCGGAAGCGAACAGAAATGCCCGATATGCGGCAAGACCTATACAGTTACTTCCGGTTCTCAGAAATACTGCAAGGACTGTATGAAAAAACAGCAGCAGGCAAGCAAAGGAAAACCTTCTGCGGAATACATCAAGGAGAACTACGATTATGTCCGTTTCAATGTTCCCAAAGGTGAAGGCGATGCTATAAAGGCTTATGCACAGGAACATAACATGACGATCAAGGATCTTCTTCTCACCGCCTTAAAGGAATACCAGGAAAACCACAAGGACTGATCATTCAAGATCTCCGTCCTTTTTACGTTTACGCTGCTGCTTCTGCGGTTCAAGCTCCTGACGTAAAAATGCATCAATATCACTCTGCGCTCTGCTCAGTTCCTTAAGCTTCGTATCCGTTTCACGATAAATACTGTCTTTCTCTAAACGCTCTGTTTTCAGGGCGTTTATTTTTTGCTCCAGTGCTTCTGCTGTCGGCATTCTGCCGTCAGCATACCACTCATGAAGCTGGCTGTTCAGCTCCCCGTATTTTCGCAGCTCATAGCTGTGCTCTTTCCGGAACTTCACCGCCTGATTTCCGCTTAATGTTTTCAGCTCGTCATACACCGTCTTATACTTTCGGAATTCTCTTATAACCGAAGCCTGAACTTTATAGTCATCGATCTGCGTTTTCATGCTGTTCAGCTCACGCACGAGAACAGCTCTCTGAGCAAAGGTCCGGTTACGTTCCTGCTCCACATCTTCAAGCTGGATCCCGTACTTTGCAATGACGTTTTTCGCCATACTTGCAAGCTTCATGTTTCCACGGTCGATCGCATCACGCACAAACTTCAGATCAGGGTCAAGAACCCTCTCACGTATGCGTGTTCTCGGAACGTACAGCATGCCGCCTTTATATTCTTCAATGCGGTTGATTATCTGTTTCGTTTCGTAAAACCAGCCGAGCGTTCGTGCTCGTGTCATCTTCGCACGCGGATTGCGTTTCTTCTGCTCGGCAAGCATGAATTTCAGATCAATTTTATGTGCCGGATTGTACTCGACGAGAATACCGTTTTCCCGACATCTTTTCAGAAAATCTTCAAAGCTTTCGCTGTCGATTATCACGTTGTCGATCGCATATTTCAGACGTGCTTTCCAGCTCAGCCCCTGACGGTTCATATCCCATTCCCAGTGGGATTTACCCTTCGTGTTCGACGGTGTCTCAATGACCGAGATATTATGCTCTCTGCACACCTCATCAGACAGGTCACGAAGCTTCTGAAATGAACGGTCTTTTTTCGTAGTTCTTCTGTTCTCATGAGTTTCAAAAGTTCTGCCGTCAAAAGCGTTCACATTATTGAAAATGCAGTGCAGATGTATGTGATCTTTGTCGGTATGGACTGCAAGGAAATACTGATACTGATCTTTCAGAAAACGACGACACAGTTCCGCACCTATTTCGAGTGCCTGTTCGGGTGTTACTTCACCCGGAGCAAAGCTCTGTATGAAGTGCTGCGACAGCACCGTATTCAGTCCCGTTCCCATCGCCCGTATCTCGTCAAAATCTCTGCTTGCCTGATACGGGTCCCGGCTGCAATTTGAAGTAAGAATATACTTTCCATTCTCCGTCTTTTCAGGATTTGCAATATATGCTAACGCTTTAGCCTCAGTAGCTTTGATTGGATATATCTTAGTGGCTGCCAAATCCTATTGATGCCCTCCCTTATCTCAGCTATATCTTCATCGTAAATTTTCCCGGTACTGTTCACGCGCACGGCTATCTGATTTACGTTGTTTGATATTGAACTCATAAGGCGGTGTATCTCCCTTAGTTCCGACTCGTTTAACTGCACGATATACCCCTCAAAAATCATCGTCCTGACAAACTCGCTGCGTGACTTTAATCCGCTGTTCTGAAACTTCATTTCAATGGCTTCATACTCTTCTTCTGTAAGGCGTATCTGCATGTATCGGCTGTGCGTTTCCCGCTGCTTTTTTTCTGCTATTTTCATCATTCCTTTCGTCGGGGTCTTAGGGGCTTTGCCCCTGACAAGCTTAGTGCGGCAGAGCGTTCAGTTTTCCGAAACTGTAATGCGGAGTTGCCGTGCTTGCTGGGAGTGAATCACCACTCCGTGGTGATATTGCATACCCCCTCACTTTACTACCGTTAAAATCAGAAAAACGGGAAAGAAAAACGCAGAGTTCACAAAAAATTCACACTTGAATTTAAGAAAATAATACATAAACTTCTGAGCCGATAACTGTGCACCTTTCAAATTCAATTGACATATCCGTATAATTCATTTAACACGGTTTGTAAACAGAGCTGAAAACAGTATATTTGCAACACTATAAACTGAAAAACGTCATAAATGCGCCGCAGTATTTCTCTTGACTGATATAGTCTGATTATGTATAATGAAAGTGCATAGAAAAGGAATGAAGAATAGTAAGCAGAATCATTCACAGTTGAATCAAAATTATCGCCAGAAGCGGAAGGGCTTTACCGTTCTGCTGATTCAACACCTAAGATTCTAAACATTGATGATTATGATATGGCAGTCATCTAATGGTCGGACGGAGAGCTGACTTCTTTTTCTGAAAACCAAGGAATTATTTGAAAGACTATGATCCTGACGACAGGACAATAAGGAGGTATTCTTTTTCTTCACTGTTTTGTTTTATCTGTTTTGATTTTTATTTTTTACTAACGTTTACGTCTATAGATTATTCACCTAAATTTTCATACGATAGTGTCCGTGCGGACGTTATAATCCTGCCCGATGAGGTATATAATATAATCAAGGATTTATATGCTAAGGGGCGGTATCATGGAGATCGGTATGAAATTAAGATCACTGAAAGAGAAAAAGAAGATGACCAATTACCGCCTGACACAGATGACAGGTATTTCGGGGCAGCACATAAGGGGAATAGAAGAAGGAACACGACAACCTACCCTCGAAACGCTAAGTCGGCTTACAGCAGCACTTGGAACCTCTCTGTCAGAGTTATTCAACGAAGATACGGAATGTTCGTATCTAAATGAAAAGGAACGGAAGATCGTTGAATACGTCAGGATGATGTCTGAAGAAAAATCAGACGCTCTTCTTAATCTGATCGAAACCTGGTACAGGTAATATATGAAGCAGCTTTGAACCCGATCGGGTCAAAGTCCCGTGGTAAGGAGTTGTTACGAAAGTAATGGCTCTTTTATTTTTGGTGAAAGCCGGTCATAAGCACAAACATACTCGGTAATGAAAAGATCATTGACAGCACCATACAGCGTGATCATACAGGATCAGCAGGAGGTGGTAATCAGGCTGGATATGCATTCGTTTACTATGGATTGCCTTGTATAGCAATTGAGTGAAACCATTATCGTATAATGTTATAGAAGGGGGGTGTTGCAATCGCAGCACCCTCTAACCATATCCGAACATCAGAGTAAAAAAACATATTTACTGGTGAAATAAGCTGTTTCAGTGCGCACACCCCCAAGCCCTCTTCAAAAAAGAGGACTCGGGGGTGTAATGTTCTGCTGGTTTTATGCTGATTTCAGTTCAAAAAGAGAAATTCCAAGTCGGTTTTCTGAGATCTTAGCAAAAAGCTTCTTTATGTTGTATGCAAGTCCCAGCAAAAGGAACTCAGTTCTGATGTTATTTTTCCCCCTGCACAGGAATCTTCTGAAGCCATGATCCTGTTTCAGTACTCCGAATACGCCTTCAGCCTGTATGCTTCGGTTCATTCTGAGCTGTTTTCCGAATTCGGTCGTTATATTTTCCAGGCTTTCTGTTCTCAGTTCTTTGAACTTATGCGATATAGACAGCGTCTTGTTTCCTTTTGCTTTTGTACAGTTCTGTTTGTAGGGACAACCTTCGCAGCTTTCACATCTGTACATAGCTTTTTCGGAAACGAATCCCGTCTTGCTTTTTTCGTGTTTAGTCCCGACTCTCCAAAGTATCCTGCCGGCTTTGCATACGAAAATATCGCCCATTTCGTGGTATTCCATATTCTCGGGTCTGCCGTATTTTGTACGATAATTCCGCTTTTTGCTCTGCTCATAATTTACGGGTTTTATGTATGAGGTCATGTTATGTGATCTGAGATAAAGATAGTTCTCCTCGCTCTCATAACCCGCATCACAGATGATGTTTTTCAATACAAACAGCTCCAGATCGTTGAGCTTTGACAGAAACGGGATCAGCGTATTTACATCGCTCCGTTCGCTTGAAACGTCTATACCTACAATATACTCGCCTTCCACTGCTGCCTGTATGTTGTATCCGGGTTTCAGCTGACCGTTTCTCATATGGTCTTCCTTCATGTGCATGAATGTTGCATCGGTATCTGTCTTTGAAAAGCTGTTTCTTCCGTCAAAAAGGCTGTTATATTGTTCGTACTGCTGTATTTTCTGCTGATATCCCTCAAGCTTTTCAAGTGCTTTCTGATATACTGATTTATGATGTCCTTTTCCGTAAACTCGTTCAATACCAAATTTTATCATAAGTGAAGAAAGTGTACCGATCATATCCGAAACTGGCGTATTTTCGGGGAATCTCACACCATAAGCATAATTTATCTCATCAAGTATCTCAGGCAGTTTTGCTCGCAGTTTCTGTTCGTTTTTGGATACAGACTTCTTCCAGACGAATGTATATCTGTTTGCATTAGCTTCGATCTTGGTGCCATCAATGAACAGGTTCTTACCGCTTATCTCTTTCATATTCAAAAGATACTTTACAACAGCGTAAAACACACGATCGATCTGTTCTCCCATTTTCTGTCGAAATCTTGAGATAGTGCTGTGATCCGGAGCTCCAAAGCCATCGAGAAGCCACATGAAATGGATATCCCTTTTGCAGAGCTGTTCAATCTTACGGCTTGAAAAAGAGTCGTTCATGTAGCCGTAGATGAGTATCTTCATCATGATATCCTCGGGTATGGCGCCATTCCACTTGCTTACTATCGTGTATTCTTCTTTTTGATAGATCTCATCTATAACATTGCTCAATACTCTGACAGGTGAGCTTTCTTCGATGTAGATCTCATAATTCATGTTAAGACGCACTTGACAATTTCTCATTTTTGTGGTACAATCCTTTCGTTGGTTTGATGTTATATTTGCAATTACATTATACCACAAAATGAGACGCCTGGCACTACCTTTTTGGTGTGTCAGGCGTCTTTTTCTTTGTTGGGGCTGCAACAGCCCCTTTTTTATTTCAAAAAGCCGTGTTCCAAGGTGAAATTTTTGTGATAGCCGGGACACTTTAAATAACAGCAGATTGACTGTAATGCTCGCAAATACGATGCTTTCCGCTGTTATCATATAATTTGGGCGTTTTTTCAACAAACCACGTAAATATGCGGTTTTCATCAAAAGTGACTGACCCAGATCCGGGTCAGTGGTGGGGGTCTAAACCATTGATTTTTCGGGCGTTTGGGTTCATAATATATGTAACGAAAAACAATTCGCTGCTGTACAGTGAACTCATGCGCAGAGGTTACTCGATCACTGTATGGGAACAGAATATGATTCAATCAGACAGACGAGTAATGTTTGATTGTCGGACGGATGATACCTGATGACAGTCTCACTGTGTCTGTTTGCGTTTCCGTCCGTGATAAGGAAAGGACTGAGATGTTCATGAAAAATGACGGCACTATTTTCAGAGATCACTTTAATTACAGTGACTTCAATGACGCTGAAAAGAAGGAATATATTGATTACGATGATGTCAGAATCGATGATAAAGACACCATACATACAGCGTTACAGAAATACCGGAGAAAAGCAAGAATCAGCGAAAGAAAGCTTGCAGATGAAATGGGTATTCCGAAAAGTACAGTGCAGCGCTACCTTAACGGAACTAATCCGGTACCACAGGATATTCTTGCGGCAATAATCATTATACTTAAGCCTCGTCCGTCCAGACAAAGACAGCTCTATGCTCTGGCAGGATATATACGCCCGGACGGCACTTTAACTACAAATCCAAGAAACAATAAACGATCCGAAATCATCGGTGACTTTCTGGACGGCTGTCACTATGTAAGAAGTTTTACTCTTGCGGCCTGTAACAGAAAGCTGATGATAAATCACTTTGAGCCTCTTACAAATGCCGGTATCGACGATAAAGTGGTGATACCCTGATGAGCAGGTTCTTCTACACACATTTCGGCGAATCAGTACCGCATGAGATCGAATGCGAATACAACAAAATGAGACGTAAGGAGATGTGGAACGATGAAAAGGAAAAAGCTTACCGTGCTTCCTCAGTAAACTTTTACGAACTGGAACCGGCACTGGCTGATCCTTCAAGTCTTCCGTCTGCTGAAAAAGAAAAGGCGGATAACGAAAGAAAAGCAAACAGGCTGAAATATCTCTCAATGGGTCTGGCAAAAATGAAAAAGGATTCTCCTATAAGCTACACGCTGATAAAGGAATACTACTGCTCAGCATCAGACGACAAGTTTACATACCCGATGCTGGCTGCCAGACACGGTCTGACCACAGACATTGTGAGATACAGGATTCGTCTTGCCAAAAAAGCCCTGCGAAACTTCATAATATCACACGAAAATGGCTGTGAGTAATTGTGCAGTGCGCTGATTTTTCTTTCAGAGAGCAAAAAAACTGCGAAAATCTTTCCCGTTTTTTCAAAATCAACGGTAGTAAGATAGAAGGGCTTATATTGATGATAAGTCCTGGCATATCATATTAAGCCGGAACGGCACAGTTTTTATCCATTTTCCTGTGCCGTTCCTAAAGCTTAACATTATTGTTCTCCTTTATTTTACTCCTTTCTACCTATAAGGCAGCAGAAATGCTGTCGGGAGTACCCACCTGAAATAATGTGGGTACTTCCAACAGCATTCCTAAATACTATAAACCTATATGTTTTATAGTCTTGATACACTGTCGGGAGCTTCTCTTCCTCCGAGGGGAAGCTGCCAACAGTATATCATATTTGGGCATAGAAATATCGTACAGACGATATACTGCTATGATCAGTATCTTGACAACAGAATATTCATCAGGCTAAACACCGGGAGTTTAAAGGAGGATCAGCTATGACTGACTATGAAGCCTATGACAAGCTCTTTTGTTCATACCCTGATGTTGTTACCGTAAAGGAAGTAAGTAAAATGCTTGGCTTAGGTATCAGAAACACTTATAAGCTGATTTCGGACGGAAAGCTCCATTCGCTTAACTGCTGTAAAAAAATACTGGTTACAAAGGTCGAGATAATAAATTACGTACTGCAATGCGCACAACAAGAGGGGCAAACAGAAGCAATATAATGACAAGTTAGTAGAATCGCATACAAGACTTTTGAAAATCACTTGTAAAAGCAGTAAAGGTGCGCTATAATAAAGCCACCAACTTGTACGCAGACTCTGCCAGCTTTCACACAAGGAGGATAAATAAATGAAAGCAAGTCTGCCCTTTAAATTCATTACTGCTGTGAAAAACAGCAAGCACTATGTGGTCTTTGATTACAGAGACCGTACAGGCAAAAGAAAAAGGAAATGGGTCGGAACAGAGCTTCCTGAAAAATGCAGAAAAAAAGATCTGACAGCAAAAGTAGACGAGATCGTTGCTGACTTTTACAGAGAGCATCTCGAAGATGATACGGAAACAGCTGAAACAGCATACGTTCCTGCATCATCGACCGGAAAAAACAGTGCGTCAACGTGTGAATATACGTTTACAGAATTCTATAAGATGTGGCTGGAGGCTATCAAACCTACTGTTGCGGAAACAACATTTGAAGGCTATACGCACACATCCCACCGTATAATAAAATACTTTGACAAGAATTATCCGGACATAAAGCTGAAAGATGTAAGAGCTATTGAACTGCAGAAGTTCTATAACGATATGTATGCCGGCGGCATTTCCTCAAACACAATAAAGCACTATCACGCTAATATCCATAAGGCTCTGAAATATGCGGTCAAAATGGACCTGATAATGGTAAACGAATCGGAAAAAAACTGATCGTCCGAAGATGGAGAAGTTTGAAGCAATGTTCTACAATGAACACGAGCTTGGTCGTTTGTTTACTGCTTTCAGGGGTGACCGTATGGAACTTGTGGTGCTGATAGCTGCTTACTACGGACTGAGGAGAAGCGAAATAATAGGTCTGAAATGGGATGCTATTGACTTTGAAAAAAAGACGATAACGATCCGTGAAAAGGCTTATGTTATTTCTGAGAATGGTAAAAGTATTACTAAATTCGACAATCAGCTGAAAACCAACTCAAGTCACAGGACACTTCCACTTATTCCGTTTATCGCTGATCTGCTCAGAGAAAAGAAGCAGAGAAATGAGTACCTTGCGGAAATACTGAAAAATGAATACTGTCACGACTATGACGAGTATATCTGCACAGATAACCTCGGACATCTTATCACGCCAGTTTACGTAACAGATCATTTCGCAAGCATGATAAGGAAGCACAGACTGAAGAAGCTCCGTTTCCACGATCTGAGACACTCATGTGCAAGCTTACTGCTTGCCAGCGGTATTCCGATGAAGGCAATACAGGAGTGGTTAGGTCATTCGACATTCCAGGTAACAGCTGACTTCTACAGTCATCTGGATTATAACTCTAAGATTGATTCAGCTGATGCAATCGCACAGGTTCTTGGAGCCTGCAGGGATGCAGCCGGTGGAACAGAGACATAATGTGAACACTGTTGAAAACAGAGTAAGGCAACAAAAAAAGAACCGAGCCAGATAACTAACTCGATTCTTCATGAAACTGATGCCGATGGCGGGACTCGAACCCGCACACTTTCGTACTTGATTTTGAGTCAAGCGTGTCTGCCAATTCCACCACATCGGCTTATAAAAATCTTTCTACACAGAAAAAATTCAAAAATGGTAGATAAGATGGTAGAAGGATTCATACACTGACAAGTCCTTTTCTACCATGATCATAAGATTCCCACGTGTTTATGCCATTAGAACGCTTTCAAAATTACGCAGAAACCTGAAAACAAATAAATGAGCCAGCGGATTTTGAGTCTGCTGCGTCTGCCAATTTCGCCACAGCGGCGTGATCCTGCGTTAATTGACCATAATATTATAACATATCGCATCACGAAAGTCAAGTGGTATCCGGCAAAATTATATCATCTAAAATTTATGCATAATCACTATTAAAACAGCCTAAAAAACGGTTGATTTTTACAGCGAAATATGTTAGAATTATTAAGACGAGGTATGTATGATTTTAAAGTAAATGTCATTTAAAAAAATCATCAAGAACCATTCATTTGGAATGTAATGAAAATACTAAGTTTACTTCGATCTGCTGCCTTTAGAAATATATAAAGGAGGAATTACAATATGGTTATACAAGATCTTAAAGTCCTCATCTGCGACGACTCCATGTTCGCAAGAAAAAAGATGAACATGACTATATCTGCACTGGGTATAAATGAAGTATATGAAGCAGCTGACGGTGAAGAGGCTGTTGCCAAATACAAAGAGAACAAGCCCGATGTGGTATTTATGGATATTATTATGCCCAGGATAACAGGTATCGAGGCTCTCAAACAGATCATTGAATTTGACCCCGATGCTAAAGTCGTTATGGCTTCAAGCGTTGGTACACAGGGTCACTTAAAGGAGGCTTTACGCGCAGGTGCTGCGGATTTTCTGCAGAAGCCTATATCTGATGAAGATACCAGAGCAATCCTCGAAAACGCCGCTAAGGGGGTGCTGTGATTGTTTGCTCAATTTTTCGGAGGTTATCTACTCCATAAAAAGCTGGTCACTTCTGAAGATCTGACGCAGGCTTTTGAGGATAAAAAGCATACAAGAATGCGACTTGGCGTGCTGGCTATAAATGCGGGACTTATGACCGCAGATCAGGTCGAGCACGTTAATATAACTCAGCAGAGCGTTGACAAGCGTTTCGGCGACCTTGCTGTTGAACTGGGATACGTCACCGAAGAACAGGTAGACAAGCTGCTTTCCCAGCAGCCTACGGAGTATCTTCTTCTCGGTCAGACCCTTGTTAACAACGGCGTGCTTTCCAATGCCCAGTTTGAACAGGCTATAAAGGATTACAAATCCGATAACGAACTTACTGACAGCGACCTTGAAGGCAGCAAGAACGAGAGCCTGAACAAGCTGGTAACCGAGTTCTATCACCTTGAGGAAGCAGCAAATGCCAGAATGCTGACAGACTACGTTACCATGATGTTCAAGAACATCATCAGATTCATTGACGGCGACTTCACACCGCTTGAAGCCATCGTTATACGTGAATTTGATGCCGAGACACTTATCGAACAGCGCATCACAGGCACTTACGACGCAGTCACCTGTATCACCGCCGAAAAGGACGTTTACTTTGAGTTTGCGAAGAGATTCGCAGGCGAGAATTTCGGTGATATCACAGGATACGAGAATGAAACTGTGGGCGAGTTCCTTAATGTGGTAAACGGTCTGTTCGCAGTAAACCAGTCCAACGAGGGCGGTGCTGAACTTACAATGACACCACAGCAGTTCATTCAGGATAAGAAGATAAGCTTTGAAAAGCCTGCTTTCTGTATACCTGTTGTGTTCAGCTTCGGCGAGGTGGATTTCATAGTTTCAACCGAATGATATTGATATCAAAGACCCCTGTGCGATCTGCACAGGGGTCTTTTCGTTTTGTTGTCTGTATATTGAAATATGGTTTTCACTTTATCACACCGACAAGAAAGTGTTGTATAATAAGGAAATATCGTGTTGATGTTATCCTTCCCCCGCCTGCGGCGTGGGAAGGATAACCGAAAAGATCACTTGACATCGGTTATATCAATATTGAATTTCACCTCGAAAAGTCCTTCTTCCTCTTCTCCGTTTTCTCTTCTTACGGTATTTACCTGCAATGTAACGGGTAAATCCTTGTTTACTTCCGAAAGAAGCTTATCAGCATGGAATACGCAGGCAACTCGCATGGTCTTGTCGTCCTCTGTCAGCCAGCTGAGACCCGATTCCATCATGTAAGACTCTGTCAGTTCCATTATTGGCTGTACATCACCGTAAACCAGATCCATGTGATTATTTACCCATTCATCGTGTGAGAATGCACTGCCGTCCTTTCTGGTAACGTCTATAACCACGCCGTAGGTGTTATCCTCCTCTTCGTAGTACAGACCGCCCAGTTCCATGTCATAGTCTGCAAATTCTTTGATAGTAGTGCCCTTATCCCTTACGTTGAGTTCGGTGGCTTTCTGTTCTTCTTCGACTTTATCATTTTCGCCTGTGTAGCTGAGACCATCGCTTACCCTGACGGTGATACCATTGGGATCAACACCTTCACCTGCATCGTTGGGCCATGTCATGCCTATCAGAGTTCCCTCGGGAGAATCATGTCCCGATTCAGTACTTACGTTAAAGGGCAGACCGTAGTATTCACACCAGTTTTTAGCCGCATCAAAATCATTATCACCGCACATCCAGAACAGTATATCCGTATAGTAAGTCTCGAGGCCGCTCTCATACAGACCGTTGATAAGATCGCCGATGTCACCGGGACGGTATACATTCAAATATCTGTGAGCCTGATTGTTCCATCTGAACACTGTAAGGTCATCAGTGAGTTCAAATGAATATCCGCCGGATGTGCTTTGTACACCTTTCTTTGCATATACAAGTATCTTATCTCCCTTAGCCAGCAGTTCCTCGGCCTGAGTTTTCTCCATTATGCTGAATCTTGTAGGTATCTCATCGTCTCCCGTGTACTTGAAAACTAATCCTGTATGACCTTCATCATCTATAAGCGAGCATAAATAATCAGTATATTCATCACCGTCTATTGTCTCTTTCTGAATGTTCACTATCTGCACCATGCCTATGAAGTCGGAAGCGTCAATGAGTTTCTGTGACTCTTCGTCTGTCTCTCTGCGCCATGATTCTGAATTGACGTTATCGACTTTATGGCCTTTGGAGATATCTGTTTCTGCGCTGCTTGCATCATCCTCTGCTGTCTGGTCTTCCGAACCCTCTGTGCTGTCTGCCGAAGCCTCGTCCTCAGCATCTGTGGTATAAGCTGAACCCGGTCTGATCGTTTTTACATCGCCGCCGTCGCTCATGCGTCCTGCCGCGAAGAATCCTCCGCCAACTACCAGTACTGCACAGGCTGCTGCTACTATACCGCCCTTGCTGCTGCGTATCCTTGCTCTTTCGTTTGTACTGCTCATAATATTGTCCTCCGCTTTCTGCTGTCCTGTAACAGCTGTTTTGTTGTCATTGTGAGAGTATTCTGCCGTGTTGTCTTTCTCTGCGGCTGCGATTATCTCATCGAATATCCTCATCTTGTTTTCTTCATTATATCTCTTTATTCCTTCCGAAAACCGCATATCTCTCACCCTCCTTCATCTGTTTTCTGAGCTTTTTCAGTGCACGGTACATTTTTGATTTCACCGTAGACTCCGCAAGCCCAAGCGTTTTTGCTGTCTTCTCAATGGTGTAGTCGTGACCGAAGTGCAAAAGGAATATCCTGTAAGTAACTTCGTCCGATTCTTTCAGGCATTGAAGTATCTCTTCATACGTAAAGCCGTCATCGTTTTCCAGACTGTCCAGCGCTTTTTCGTCGATTATCTCGATACCGTCATCAATGCTGTCTGTGATCCTTTTAGCTCTGAAATGATCTGTCAGTCCATGCTTTGCGCTGCGCAGAAGATAATGTTTCGGGTCGAGTATCTTTTCACCCGCAAGCATATGCTTGTAAAGCCTGAGATAGACGCTTTGCAGGATATCCTCGGCAGTTTCCCGCGAGTCCGCCTTGATGATAAGGTATTTATATATGTAGTCATAGGTCTTGCTGTATATCATCTCAAAGCGTTCCCTGACGTTTTCCTCGCTCACGGCTCTCACCTCCTCCTTTCTTTGAGGACTTTGCCCTCTCGCTATAATTGACGATGCACTCCGCAAAAAAGTTTCGATCCTGAAAAATTTTTTTCAGATGCGGGTGCGGGTCTTTTGCCCTCTCGTAATAATAGACGAACCGACCTGTAAAATAGTTTCACTCTAAAAAAATTTTTTTGCAGTTGTTCCGCGTGGGATTTGTCCTCTCGTATTTATAGACGTATCTGCCCGCAAAAAAGTTTCAGTAAGTTACAAAACGCCCACGGATATCATATAGAAGTTTTACCCCGAAGCATTTGAATGTGCTTCGGGGCATTGTACATTTCATAGCTGCTAAGACAGATCAGAATATGTCAATTAAGCTCATACCTTGTTCCGTGGGACAATAACACAGCATCTGTTAATTCTACACATAATATCACTGTGTTTCGGTCATTAAGATCATTGTGCCCATATCTATCCACGCTGCAAAAGCTGTTTTCAGTTTTGCGGCAATTTCAATGTTTTCTTCTTTTCCGAAAAAGCCAAGATCGGTGCCCTGTCCGTGAGCAGTAAACCATTCGCCTGCAATAGCTATAACGGGATTTTTTTCGATCTGCCTGATTTTATTGGAAAGAGCATAGGTGATCGTATAAAAGCAGTGGTTTTCATAATATGCATTCACATATCTGACATAAGGAATTCCATTTTCGACAGTTGCTAATGAAATAACTGTATCTTTTACAAATCGTTCAGTCATGATACGTTCCGCTTGATCGTTCCAGTTTTTCATGTCTTTTCACCTCTAAATCCCGATTTTTGTCTTAATATCAATTATAGCACAGTTATAAATAACAGTCAACAAAAACGCCACAGCACTTCTGACTTTAAGTCAGAAATACTATGGCTTAAAACTTCTGTATCAGTACCACCCGTATTTTCTTAGGGCGTTGATCATACAATATAAAGGCTTATTCCAGCGTTATGGACTTCAGCTGAGGGGTGCCGCCGCCCTTGTAGGTCAGCCAGATGGCATTTACGCCGTCAGGTATGCTGACATCTGTGCCCGATGCAGTCCACACATTGTTTCCTACTACATTTATCTCGCCCAGCACTTCACCGTCCCATGCGGTCTTTATCTGGAATGTTCCGTCGCCGTATGCACGGGTAGCTATGCTTATATGCTTAATGCCCTTGCAGTCGAAATACTTGAAGCCGATGTTGGTGCCGTCGCAGATATTTGCGATATAGCCTATCTCCTCATCGCCGTCCCTGCCGTCCTGCACTATGCGGGGAGAGTTCAGGTCGCCGATGTAGAGTTCTTTCTTCTCGGTGAACAGGTTGCAGGCGATATATGCGGGATACTCACCCTTGCCCTCCAGAGGTCCTCCGTTGAGTCCGCATGAGGTGATCTCCACCTGCGGGAAACTGCCGTCTTCTTTCAGTGTCAGCTTCTCGGCACAGCCCTGACGCGAGAACCATGTGCCGTTGGTATGTCTGTGATAGAAGATATACCACTCACCGTTTATCTCGATGATACTGCCGTGATTGTTTGCGCCGCGGCAGGTGGGCATATCGGCAGGCTTGTAGGTATCTATATGCAGGTCGGTATTGCTGACCAGAACTCCGCCGTACCTGAATCCCTCCATAGGGCTGTCGCTGACTGCGTAGCACAGTTCATGCATAACTTCAGATGAGTATACAAAATAGTACTTGCCGTTTACCTTGCGTATGGAAGATGCTTCAAAGAATGCGTGTCCTTCCCACTGTGTACCTGCGCTGTAACAGCTTCCCGGGGCGATAAGCTTCGGTTCGGTGAGGACTGTCAGCATATCCTTGTCAAGAGTAACTACCTTTGCGCCCGTGCGTGACTTGTCGCCTATACCACAGAAACCGCTGTACATATAGGTAACATCGCCCTCAGTGATAACACCGGGGTCAAACTGGGGTTCATCGCCCTCGCGTTCACCCAGGCGAGTACCATCTTTATAATGCACATATCCGTAGAATTCGTACTTGCCCGCAGGTTCATCACATACTGCCACGGACATAACGCCTACCTTGTCAAGCACATAATATAAATAGTATCTGCCGTCGGGACCCACCGTAACATCTGGGGCATAAAGGCACATATGACCGTCCTTGTTGAGAGGGTCGGCGTTGCGGGGGTAGATAACGCCCTCATATCTCCAGTTGCCAAGGTCGTTCACAGGTGCTGACCAGCAAACGTAGTCCCCCAAGCAGAATACATGACCGTTCCAGAGATCGTGTGAACCGTATACATATACCCTGTCACCGAAAACATAGGGTTCTCCGTCGGGTATATACTCCCAGCTGGGAAGATACGGGTTAAATGCCTGTTTTTTGCTCATATTATATCCTCCTTCATTTTACATGGTCAAGCAAAAATCTTGTAAATGAACTGTTTTCAACACCTGCCACAGCACCATCGGGAGTGAACTCCATCTCGGCGCGGTCGGCATCGGTATAAGGTCTCCATTCGGGAAGTTTGTTTCCGTTGATGTCATATCCGTTGGGGTCGCCCGTCTTTATGAAATTAGCCCAGTAATCGCACATCTGCCTTGCGAGATCGTAGTGTCTGCCCTCAAAGGGTCTGTTATCCTTAGCCAGTGTCTCAAAGAAGAACCAGAGGTCAACGGAATGGAAAGTACCGGGGTGATCGTCACCGGGGATATCGGGAACAAAGCGGTAATAGTAGCAGGGCTTCGGGTCAGCCAGCCTGTTTTCACCGAGGAATGCAGTCTTTACACCTATCTCGGGGGCTGATACGGGGGCATAGCCCTCATCGGTGTGTATATTTGCTTCGGGGTGTGAAAGGAACTCATCGACCTTATCACCGAAATACTTCGCCGCCAATTCCCTGAACTGTTCATCGTTCTCGGCGCGTATGTACTCAAAGAACTCATCACCCGTATTGCCCGCCATAACAGGCACACGGTTGCGGGTGCCGTCACAGAAAGCGTCCAGCGGGTCGCCTGTGCAGAAAAGTCCGTCATTTACTATGGTGAACATCACGCCCCTATTGATCATCCGATCACTGTAAGTGCGGCGTATAAACTGCGCATCCAGCTTTCTCGCCTCTTCAAGGGTCTTGACACCCAGTTCATCGAACAGCTTTACACCCAGCTTTTCTGCGTCTTCAAGAGTACGGGGTATAAAGAATTCGTTTCTCACATAGGGGTTGTTGAACATACCGCTCATTACAACAGCCTTTTTGAAATCTCCCGCATTGCCCTTGCAGGACATCTGCGACAGTACACTTCCGCCGCCTGCGGACTGTCCCGCAATGGTGATATTGTCGGGGTCTCCGCCGAAATTAGCGATATTCCTGCGCACCCATCTTAGTCCCGCCTGCTGATCGAGACTTCCGAAATTGCAGGGCGCATCGGGCTGTTCAGCCGTAAGCTGAGGGTGTGCCAGAAATCCCAGCGCTCCCAGCCTGTAATTTACCGTAACAACGACTATGCCGCGCCTTGCCAGCCTTTCGCCGTCAAACTCCATCTCAGCAGTATAGCCCCACTGAAATGCACCGCCGAAGTACCATACAACAACAGGCATCTTCTCGTCGCCTTTTTTCGCATTCGTCCATATATTAAGATAAAGGCAGTCCTCGCCCATGGGTATATCGGGATCAACGTGCCACTCGCGGCAGTAGATATCATCACCGATACCCGGAGTATCCTGCACCGATATAGGCGCAAACTCAAAGCAATCGCGGGTGCCCTCCCAGTTTTCACAGGGCTGAGGTGCTCTCCATCGGTTATCCCCCACGGGAGGTGCTGCAAATGGTACGCCTTTAAATGCTGTTATCCTCGGATCGGCTGCGGGTATACCGCGAACTTTTCCGTTTTCTGTATTAGCTATCCTTAACATATTGTCAGCTCCTTGTGCAGTTAATTTTAAGGATATTGTACCATTAACACGCCTTTTTTGCAAGACATATCTCACACTGTTCTGACCGATTATTGCTGATTTTACACAGACTTTCCGCCCTATACCCCTATCTGTCCGAACAGTTCATCAGGAGTCTGCCCTGTGTAGAGTATCGCCCTTATGCCCACCTTTTCAGCCCCTTTGACGTTCTTCGGGCTGTCATCTATGAAAACGGCGTTTTCCTTTTCAATGCCGTATCTCTCGCAGATAAGCTCATATATGGCAGGGTCGGGCTTGACTATCTTCTCGTTGCATGAGAAGATACCTCCGTCAGTCTCCCGCGTGAAGCTCATAACATCAGGGGCTGCATGAAGCAGGAACTCAAAAAAGTTTGAGAGGAAGAACACCCTGTGTCCCCGCTTTTTAAGCTCTCTTATCATGGGCACGGTAGTCTCTTTCAGCTGCGGTATATTGCCAAGCTGCGAAAATACGCGGCGTATCTCCCGCTCGCAATCGGGGGCTTGCGCTATGAATTTTTGCAGCACTTTCTCAACAGGCAGCACTCCCCTGTCAAGTTCGATCCAATCGGGATTTCCCCACATCGCCTTAGTTACGCGGAGGGCTTTGTCGGCATCGACGTACCTCCCGACAAATTCCTCAAAGTCAAAATCTATCAGCACCTTGCCGATATCAAAAATTATATCCATATTTCCTCCTATATCCGATAATCATTTACTGTATATACCTCTTCGTCAGCCTGCGGCTCTTCAAAAGCTCCCAGACATTTCTCTGCAAGCCCCTCATCAACATAATAAGCGGAATATTCCCCTGCCATTACAGCGGAATTTCGCTTTTCTATCCGTCTGAGCCATTCCTCACGCGGAACGGTGATGTAGTGTATCTCGAATACAACACCTTTCTGTGCGAAATACTCCCGCGCTTCATCACGCTCACGCTTTGTCCATAAGCCGATATCCAGCACGCTGTCGATACCGACTTCCGCATACTCACAAGCCTTTGCGAATACAAGTTTTTCCGTTCTTTCAACGTATGTATCCAGCATATCCCCCGCACCATCGGGAAACAGTGCCAGCGTTATCTCGTCCACCGAAAGCAGAGCCGCTTTTCTGTCTCTGCACAGCTTTTTTGCATAGGTGGATTTTCCCGTACATACAAGCCCGCACAATGAAATTACTTTTGCCATTTTTCTGCCTCCCCTATCACACCAAATATAGCATATAGAATCGGGATTGTCAACATAAGCGACGAACTTTCGGGGAATGCCAAGGGGAGAGCTTTTGGTCAAGCTTTTCGTGAAAATGTCCTAACGCCGGATACGTTCGACTCAGTCAACGTTGGCGGATTTCGCGGCATAAAATGAGAGCACTAAACAGACTAAGCCGCGAATTGAGCTTTGGCTCAAGCCTTTCGCGAAAGGCTTGCGAGGAGTTTGAGGGGCGGAGTCCCTCAATCACCAAGGCAAGGAACCAAAATGCAAAGCAAGCTTTAAAAGCGAAACAATCTCCCGACCAAACAGGCGCGGCAATAAAAACTCAGAGCGTGGACAACACAACCGTCCACGCTCTTTCTGCGTCCGTAAAATAATTGCTGCGCCCGCCGTCAAACAGCGACAGCCACAGCCGACGCAATCGCTGTTCTTTGACGGCTCGCCCCGAACGAAGAGAGGGGCGAAAACTCACAAACCAATGCCCAAAAACAAAACAATCGACTAGCCCAACAAAACACCGTCCCCAAATTATAATCCAGTTATCTGTTATATGGACTTCAAGAGTGCGGCACTCTTGTCCCGAGTACAGCGGTATCAGGTCGCCCCTGACGGGTCGAGAAATCAACGAGCTATCGCCGTTGATTTCGGGCGCGGCAATAATTTTACGCGAATAGTTTGAGCGTGAACATAATATTTATCCACGCTCTGAGTTCCTTTATTGCCGCGCCTTTTGGGTCGGAAGTTTGCTGTACTATTTATGGCTTTGTTGCCGCGTCGCGTTTGCGCCTTGATGCGAGGGCTCTGCCCTCGCGCTCCCGCAAGCTTTTCGCGAAAAGCTTGACCAAAAGCTCTCCTCTTTGGCATACTTACCCAACTTCGTGGTTGCCCTGCCAAGTTATCCCCCTCAATGCTTGACACGGGGGCTGTTATAGGATATAATATTTAAGAGTATTGATGAATCATGGGAAATGGAAAATACCTAAAATTATAACTGGAGTTGATATGATGTACAAACAGGGTAAATATCAGATAGTATCGAAAAAGACCTTGGCTAAAGGCATTTTCGATATCGAGGTGCTGTGCCCCGATGTGGCTGAACTTGCCGAAGCAGGACAGTTCGCACAGGTGGCTGCGGAGGGATTTTTCCTGCGCAGACCTATATCTATCTGTGATATAGACAAGGACAAGGGCACTATCCGCCTTGTGTTCGAGATACGCGGCAAGGGTACCGAGAAGCTGGCTGAACTCAACAAGGGTCAGCTGATAGATATTATCGCACCCCTTGGCAAGGGATTCAAGGTGCTTGAAGGCAAGAAAGCCATCTGCGTCGGCGGCGGCATAGGTGTCCCCCCGATGGTTGGCATAGCTAAGGCTTACGGTGCAAATGCCGTGGCTATAAGCGGTTTCAGGAATATGGCTGCTGTTATCTTACAGGAAGATTTCAAGGCTGCGGGAGTAGAGACAATACTCTGCACCGATGACGGTTCAGCAGGCAGAAAGGGCTTCGTCACTGATGCACTTGAAGAGCAGATAGCTAAGGATAAACCCGATATCATCGTTGCCTGCGGACCTATGGTCATGCTGAAAAGGATAGCTGATATCGCTGAGAAAAACGGTATCGAATGTCAGGTATCTCTCGAACAGAGAATGGCCTGCGGCGTTGGTGCCTGTCTGGTATGCGCCTGCCGTACAGTTAAGGACGGCAAGGAGATACATTCCCACGTATGCAAGGACGGCCCTGTATTTGACAGCAAGGAGGTGGTTTTTGAATGAACAGACTGAATGTGAATTTCTGCGGTGTTGATTTCAAAAACCCGATAGTACCCGCAAGCGGTACATACGGCTACGGCAGAGAGTATGAGTGTCTTTATCCCCTTTCGACCCTGGGCGGTATCTCCGTAAAGGGTACCACACTGCACAGAAGAGAGGGCAATCCCGCACCGAGAGTTGCTGAGACTCCCTCGGGTATGCTGAACTCCGTTGGTCTGCAGAACGGCGGTGTTGATAAGTTCCTCAGCTACGAACTGCCCAATCTTGTAACTAAGGATACTCGCATAATCGCTAATATAGCAGGTTCTACCATTGAGGAATGTGCCGAACTGGCGGCTAAACTCAAAGGCAGTGATATCGATATGATAGAACTGAATATCTCCTGCCCCAACGTTAAGCAGGGCGGTGCGGCTTTCGGTACCGACTGCAATATCGCAGGTGCGGTAACAAAGGCTGTCAAGGACAATTCGGACAAGCCCGTTATGGTTAAGCTTTCCCCTAACGTTACAAGCATAGTTGATATCGCAAAAAGCGTTGAAGCAAACGGCGCTGACGCTGTATCGCTGATAAACACACTTCTCGGCATGAGGATAGATATCAACACAGGCAGACCCATACTCAAAAACAACGTTGGCGGACTTTCTGGTCCTGCGGTATTCCCTGTGGCTGTGAGAATGGTATGGCAGGTTGCAAATGCCGTAAATATCCCCGTATGCGGAATGGGCGGCGTTTCCACTTGGGAGGACGCAGTTGAGATAATGATGGCGGGCGCAAGCCTTGTACAGGTAGGCGCGGCTATATTCAACGACCCCTTTGCACCCGTCAAGATAATAGACGGTTTGCAGAAATTCTGCGAGGATAAGGGCATAAACAACATCTCGGAGATAGTCGGCACTGTAAAGCCGTGGTAAGGAGGGGCTATGAACTTCCCTTTTGAAAGCGATATATATTCGCTGAGAACGCCCTGCTATCTTGTCAGCGAAAAGGCGCTCAAACATAATATGGAGATACTGCTGTCCGTCCGCAAAAGGACGGGCTGCAAGATACTTCTTGCCCAGAAGGCTTTTTCAATGTACGCCGCTTACCCCATGATGCGCCCCTATATCGACGGCACCACTGCCAGCGGTCTGTATGAAGCAAAACTGGGGCATGAGGAATTCGGCGGCGAGACCCACGTATTCAGCCCCGCATACAAAAAAGAGGATATGGCTGAACTGCTGAAGATATGCGATGATATCATCTTCAACAGCTTTTCCCAGTGGAAACTTCACCGCGGCACTGTTAAAAACAGCGGAAGAAAAGTATCCTGCGGCATAAGGTGCAACCCTCTGTATTCGGAGATAGACACCGACATCTATAACCCATGCTTTACAGGTTCAAGACTGGGTGTTGCCCCCGAAAATTTCGAGAGCGGCGAACTTGACGGCATCGAGGGACTTCACTTCCACACCATGTGCGAACAGGGCGCGGACGTTCTTGCAAGGACAGTACCCCATATCGAGAAACATTTCGGCGGATACATAAAGCAGATGAAATGGGTGAACCTCGGCGGCGGACATCACATAACAAAAGCAGGCTATGATGTTGACCTGCTTTGCAGAACGGTGGATAGTATACAGCAGAAGTACGGCGTTCAGGTATACCTTGAACCGGGAGAAGCCTGTGCGCTGAATGCGGGCTGGCTTGTGACGGAAGTTCTGGACATCGGCAAAAACGGAATTGAATTTGCGATAGTTGATACCTCGGCGGCTTGCCATATGCCCGATGTACTGGAAATGCCCTATCGTCCCGAGATAATAGGCGCGGGCAAGGCAGGCGAGAAAAAGCACGTATATCGCCTTGGAGGACCTACCTGTCTGGCGGGTGATATCATTGGCGACTATGCTTTTGACGAACCGCTGAAAGCAGGTGACAGATTGGTTTTCTGCGATATGGCGATATACTCCATGTGCAAGAACAACACTTTCAATGGTATGCCCCTGCCCGAGATATACCTTGAAAAGCTTGATGGTACTACCGAAAGCATTAAGCGTTTCGGGTATGAGGATTTCAAACGTAGGGTGTAAGCAAAGCTTTTTAATTCACAATTCATAATTCATAATTCATAATTGTTGGCAGGGCAACCACTAAGTTGGGTAAGAATGCCAAAGAGACAAAGCGCGCGGTCAAGCCTCGCGCTAGCAGGCTTGCGGGAGCGCGAGGGCAGAGCCCTCGCATCAAGGCGCAAAACCAAAGCGATAACAAAGCAATAAATAGCACAGCAAACTCCCGACCAAACAGGCGCGGCAATAATCAAAATCCCGAGCGTGGACAGAATCAATGTCCACGCTCTTTCTGCGTCCGTAAAATAATTGCCGCGCCCGCCGTCAAACAGCGACAGCGTCTTTGACGGCTCGCCCCGAACGAAGAGAGGGGCAAAAACTCACAAACCAATGCCCAAAAACAAAACCATCGACTAGCACAACAAAACACCGTCCCAAAATTAAAATCCAGTTATCTGTTATATGGACTTCAAGAGTGCGGTCGTTATATCCCGAGTACTGCGGTATCAGGTCGCCCCTGACGGGTCGAGAAATCAACGAGCTCTCGCCGTTGATTTCGGGCGCGGCAATAATTTACGCAAATAGTTTGAGCGTGGACATTTGATTGTCCACGCTCTGAGTTTCTTTATTGCCGCGCCTTTTTGACAGGGCGGGTAGTTTGCTGTGCTATTTACAGCTTTGTTACCGCATCGCTTTTGCGCCTTGAGTTGAGGGCTCTGCCCTCAAACTCCCGCAAGCTTTTCGCGAAAAGCTTGACCAAAAGCTCTTCTCCTTGGCATTCTTATTTCAGTACAGCTACGTTATCTTCCTGCCAACAATTATGAATTGATCACCGATAATCTCCCCAGAAAAACAGCGCCAGTGTGCCAGGCCCCGAATGCGCACCGATAACAGGTCCCGTATACGATATAACGACCTCCGTATCCTCGCCGAATATCTCTTTCAGCATCTTTTCAGCATACTTTGCATCCTCTATACAGTCGCCGTGACTTATAGTGACTATCTGATTCAGACAGTTGCCCATGCGCTCTTTTATCATCTGCCCCAGCTTGTTTATTGACTGCTTCCTGCCGCGGACTTTATCCTGCGGGATAAGATGTCCGTCATTATCAACGGAAAGTACAGGCTTTATGCCCAGCACCGTTCCCGCTATCGCCGATGCCCTTGATACTCTTCCGCCGCGGAACAGATATTTAAGGTCATCTACCGTGAATACATGGCAGATATGATAACGGTTGACCTCAATCCAGCTTGCAAGCTGGTCGATATCCATACCCTCACGCTTTTTCATATCCGCATAAATCAGCAGAAGTCCTTCACCCGATGATGCACTCAGCGAATCGACTATAACTATCTTTGCATCGGGATACTGCTCCGCAAGATTATCCTTAGCAATGAGCGCACTGTTATATGTACCGCTCAGCCCCGAAGAAAAAGTGAGATACAGTATATCCCTGCCCTGTTTCAGCTCTTCCTCAAAAGCGTCCTGGCATACCCCCACGGATATCTGAGAAGTTTTGGTGGAAGCGTCCTCGCGCATACGTCTGTAAAACTCCTGCATCGAGATATCAGCAGTTGTATAAGGCTTGCCGTCTATCTCAAAGGTCAGGGGGATTATCCTGCAATCCATTTTCAGCAGCCTTTCTTCAGGCAGGTCACAAGTTGAATCACAAAAAAGGGTATATGGTCTTGTCATAACATATCACTCCATTTATAAAGGTGTCTCAAAATCGTGAGGGGTATCCGTTTAATTTTTTGTAATTATACCACACTTTGATGTGTAATTCAATAGTTTTTATGAAAATATTTTGACAGCTGTCTGAAAATTTAACACCTGTTTATGTGAAAAATGTATATCGGTGTCGATTTTTAGAACTTCGTTTTTATTTATACCTACAAAGCGGAGGTAAATAATATTGACATTTTGAGATAAATGTGATATTATTTTGATATCAGAAAGAGATAAAAAACAATCAAAAGAAAATCAAACCGCAATCTGCGGACTTTCTGACGACCGCATACGACCAGGGAGGATAACGATGAAAAAGAGAAATAAGCTTATTTTCCGACGATACCGATGTATACCATCAGCAAAGCAGAACGACCAAAACAAAAACACATAATAAGGAGACGATCACTATGACAGAGAAAATTTTATCAACAAAGAAGAACGGCATGGCAATGATGATGCTTTTCATCCTACTTTATATAGCAGCTTTCCTCGGCATACCTGCTTCACCCGCTGTCGGCGGCGGCGCAGGTCTCCTGATAGGCATTATTTCGGGAATATGGATCACATTCGGCTGGATAGGCTTTATGGGACTTAAAGTTCTTCGTCCGCAGGAAGCACTGGTACTGACACTCTTCGGCAAATACAAGGGCACACTCAAGGGCGACGGATTCTACTGGGTAAACCCCTTCTGCACAGCAGTTAACCCCGCAGCAAACACAAAACTCCGCCAGAGCGGCGATGTAAAGAGCGACAGCGCAAAGACTTCCACCACAGCAGGCGGACAGGGCGCTGTAAACCCCGCAACAGGCTATGTTAAGATCGACAAGAGGATCTCCCTGAAAATGATGACCCTCGATAACAACAAGCAGAAGATCAACGACTGCCTCGGCAACCCCATCGAGATAGGCATAGCAGTTATCTGGAGAGTTGTTGACACCGCAAAGGCAGTATTCGAGGTTGATAACTACAAGGAGTACCTCTCTCTCCAGTGTGATACCGCACTGAGAAATATCGTAAGGCTCTATCCTTATGATGTAGCACCCAATGTTGATACCACAGGCGACGGCGTAGCCGATGAAGGCAGCCTGAGAGGATCTTCCGAGATAGTTGCACAGCGTATCCGTGACGAGATACAGGAAAAAGTAAAGAATGCAGGCATCGAGATCATCGAGGCGAGAATCACATACCTTGCCTATGCGCCCGAGATCGCAGCTGCAATGCTCCAGAGACAGCAGGCAAGCGCAGTCGTTGACGCAAGAAAGCTGATAGTAGACGGTGCAGTAGGCATGGTTGAGATGGCACTTGAACAGCTCAGCGAAAAGAACGTAGTTGAACTTGACGACGAGCGCAAGGCAGCTATGGTATCGAATCTGCTGGTAGTACTCTGCGGCAATCACGATGCACAGCCCGTAGTAAATTCGGGCAGCCTGTACTGATATGGCAGCAAAGAAGCAGATACCGCTGAGACTTTCCGAGAAGCTGTACAACGATATAGCATCATGGGCAGAAGACGATTTCCGGTCTGTAAACGGGCAGATAGAGTATCTTCTGACGGAATGTGTAAAACAGCGGCGTAAGAACGGCGGCTATGTAGGCAAGGACATAGATGCCCCACCGGACCTTGATGTAGAGGAATTTGAGTAATTCATAATTCATAATTCACAATTCATAATTGTTGGCAGGAAGATAACGTAGCTTGGTAAGTATGCCAAAGAGGCAAAGCGCGCGGTCAAGCCTCGCGCTAGCAGGCTTGCGGAGAGCACGAGAGGCAGAGCCTCTCGGTCAAGGCGAAAAAGCGACGCGGCAATAAAGCTATAAATAGCACAGCAAACTACCCGCCCTGTCAAAAAGGCGCGGCAATAAAGGAACTCAGAGCGTGGACAAATTTTATGTCCACGCTCTTACTATGTGCGGAGATATTGCCACGCCAGAAATCAACGGCGATAGCTCGTTGATTTCTCGACCCGTCAGGGGCGACCTGATACCGCAGTACTTGGGACAAGAGTGCCGCACTCTTGAAGTCCATATAACAGATAGCTGGATTATAATTTGGGGACGGTGTTTTGTTGGGCTGGTCGATGGGTTGATTTCGGGACATTGGTTTGTAAGTTTTCGCCCCTCTCTTCGTTCGGGGCGAGCCGTCAAAGAACAGCGACTGCGTCGGCTGTGGCTGTCGCTGTTTGACGGCGGGCGCGGCAATAATTATACGGACGCAGAAAGAGCGTGGACGGTTGTGTTGTCCACGCTCGATGCTTTTATTGCCGCGCCTTTTTTGGGGGCGGAAGTCTGTTTCGCTCTTATAGTTCGCTTTGCATTTTGGTTCCTTGCCTTGGTGATTGAGGGACTCCGCCCCTCAAACTCCTCGCAAGCCTTTCGCGAAAGGCTTGAGCCAAAGCTCTCCTCCTTGGCATACTTATTTCAGTACAGCTACGTTATCTTCCTGCGCATTTTTACATGGGGTATTCCGTCTTCAAGAAATTCCTCCGAGCAGACTTCAAATCCTTCTTTGGCATAAAACCCGATGGCGTATACCTGCGCTTCAAGATAAAGCTCTTCCGCTCCATTATACATCCGTGCCTGCTTTACTCCCTCGTGCAGAAGCCTGCCCCCAAGACCTGTGCCGCGCTCGGTGGTGACAACACGCCCAATCTGTACAGTGTGAGGCTCGTCGGGCTTGACGAACAATCTCAGGCATGATGTACATTCGCCCTTGTCATTCAGCGTGAAAAGGTGTCTGCATATAGGGTCTATACCGTCGATATCCGTGTAGGCGCAGTTTTGCTCTACCACGAATACATCACACCTTGCTTTCAGTATCGCGTGGAGCTCGTACGGAGTGAGCTCTGCGAATTCTTTGCTTATTATATCGCTCATATCCTCACCTTAAAAAGCGGCGCCCCCGCTTATCAGGAGCGCCATATTTTATCCTTTGTATTCTATCCGTATCTCGTCGCCTGAGTTCAGCTGTATCTCGGCGAGTTTTGAACCGCTTTCACAGTCTGTCAAGTCTGAGGATACTATGTAAGAGCCCTCGCCCCAGGGCTGAGTGCGTGTCATTTCCACCGACAGCAAACCGCCTATCATGAGGTTTTCGGGCTTTCCCACGGGGTCTTTCAGTTCAAGGCTGACTTCTCCGCGGGTATAGTCCGCAGAAAGCTTTATCAGCTCATAGTCGTGAAGCCCCGAATCTGCAAGTCCTGCCATATCAGTCAGGGAAAGCTATTCTGGGCAGGTAGGAGATTATATCCTCTTTCATGCGGATAACTTCTCTTCTTGCCGCCTTTGCGAAATCCTGCTCGTCGCACTCCTCTTTCTTGTAAGCGCACATAACGCCGCGGGAAGAGTTGACTATTGCGCCCAGACCGTTCTTGTCGAAGCCCTTGCTTACGCCCTCAGCGCCGCCGCCCTGTGCGCCGTAGCCGGGTACCAGGAAGAATGTGTGAGGCAGTGCAGCTCTCATTTCAGCCAGCTGTTCGGGATAAGTTGCGCCCACAACTGCGCCCACGCCGCTGTAACCGTACTTGCCCATGACTTCACTGCCCCATTTTTCGCACATATCGCCCATAGTAGCGTAAACGGTCTTGTCGCCGATCTTCAGATCCTGAAGTTCGCCTGAGGACTTATTGGAAGTCTTTACCAGCACAAAAATGCCCTTGTCGTAAAGCTTGCACTGTTCCAGCAGAGGATTGATTCCGTCAGAACCGAGGTAGCCGTTTACTGTCAGGGCATCTGCACCGAAAGCTTCGATCTTTTCGCCGCCAACATCGGTAAGACCCAGATGTGCAGCCGCATAAGCTTCCATAGTAGCGCCGATATCGTTACGCTTGCCGTCGGTCATAACGAACATACCTTTTTCCTTGGCGTACTGGATGGTCTTGTAGAGGGTCTTTACGCCCTCATAGCCGTACATTTCGTAGTAAGCTGCCTGGGGCTTGATAGCGGGGCAGATATCGTGTATCTCATCGATGATGCACTTATTGAATTCAAGTATAGCCTTAGCCGCAGCTTTAAGTGTGCGGTCGTACTTCTTGAATTTCTTTTCCTTTATGAATTCGGGAACGTACTCCAGCTTAGGGTCAAGTCCCACAACCGAAGGGTTCTGTGTTTTTACTATGTTTTCAATAAGTCTGTCCATTGACATTTATTTTTCCTCCATTTCTAAAAAGGGGCATCAGCCCCCGAAACCTTGTCAGATCTCATAATAGGGATATATCCCCGTCTTTACGCATTCCACCGTGAACCTCAGAAAGTCTCCGATGTTTATCGCAGGCGGGTCTTTTATATCCAGCATTGAAAGTCCGTCAGCTGATAATCTCAGATAGTATATCTCATCGATATCCTCTGTCTCGGCAGTGAATACATTCACCTTTCCGTCGGTGGAAATATTTTCACAGCCGTTTTTTAGCACTTCAACGGTACTGCCGTCTATCGGTTCATTATTATTAAAATTGAACTCGACCATGTACTTGCCACCCTTTACAGGTGCTTTATCATAGTGCCATACACCGTGGACATTTCCGAGGTCGTTTTCGGCAGTTACCATCGTAATGCCGTTTACTTCCTCTATTCTTGTAAGGTATACATTCATCACAGCACCTCTTTCAGACGGTCGTTCTATGGTCGGCATAAGTGACGAAATTTCACTTACAGATTTCCCTCAATGCAGAATATCCCGCTGATATCCGCAGTCCTTTCGATAAATCCCGCGGCTTCAAGGCAGAAGTCACGTTCATCACTTTTTCTATCGGCACAGCGTTTACGCAGTAGTTCTGCGATCTTCAGCCAGTCCTCTCTGCCGAACCAGTTGAGGGAACAGGGGTCGAAATTATCCTGCATACCCCAGCTGTTGTTCGGGTCGGGGTCTTTTACGGGGAATATCTCATCAAATATCGGTATAAGAAACTTTTCGCAGTCCGTTCTGTACACCGTAAGGCTGTCGTACCTGTCCCAGAAGATATTGCCGTCCTCTGTGATAAAGGCGGGGGTCAGTTCGATGCATACAAGTTCATCGTCGGAGGAGTACAGCCTGATGGTCGTGGCCTTGCGCTCACAGCCGTACTCGCTGATGATATTATCTGATGTTTTTCTGAGCATTGTATCACCCCTTAAAGGCTGAATACCACCTTGCCGCGGCAGATGGTGTACATATTCCTGCCTTTGAGCTTTTCGCCCTTGAACACCGTGTTCTTGCTCTTTGAATTCAGTTCTTCGGGAATGACTTCCCACTCAAAATCGGGGTCGAATATGCAGAGGTCGCATCTTTCGCCCACGGCTATCTTTATGGGTTCGAGCCCCAGTATCTTTCTGGGATTTATGCTCATTACCTCGGCAAGCTTTGAAAGGCTCATCTTGCCTGTGTGGTAAAGCTGAGTCAGTGTTACAGCCAGTGAGGTTTCAAGACCTACAACACCGTTGGGAGCTTTTTCAAAGTCAGCCTTTTCCTCGGCGGAATGGGGTGCGTGGTCGGTTATGATGCAGTCGATAGTACCGTCAAGCAGGGCTTCCTCAACTGCCTGTCTGTCCTTTTCTGTCCTCAGCGGGGGAGACATACGGTAGTCAGCATCGCGGGTGAGAAGCTTTTCATCGGTGTATGTGAAATAGTGGGGGGCAGTTTCGCAGGTGACTTTTACGCCGTCGCGCTTTGCCGCCCTGATGATATTCACAGAGCCCCATGTGGATACGTGGCATATATGTATCCTTGCATCACAGCTCATGGCAAGGGTTATCTCTCTTGCGGTGATGCTGTCCTCGCTGGCTCTGTCCATGCCCTTTACGCCCAGTTTTTCGGAGACCTCGCCCTTGTTGATGATACCGCCGTTTATTATGTTAAGGTCTTCGCAGTGAGAGGTTATTATCAGACCGTTATCGTTTGAAAGCTCCAGTGCTTTTCTCATAAGCTCGGCATTCTCTACAGGTCTGCCGTCGTCTGATATGGCGGTGATGCCTGCCTTTTTGAGCTCGTCATAATCGCAGAGCTCTTCGCCCTTCATGCCCTTGGTGACGCAGGCATAGGGGATAACGTCGATACCGGTCTTTTTTGCCTTATCGAAAACATAACGTATGCCCTCGGGTGAATCGATAGGGGGCTTGGTGTTGGGCATACACGCAACGCCTGTGAAACCGCCTGCCTTAGCGGCGTTTGCACCTGTAAGGATATCCTCCTTGTAGGTAAGTCCGGGGTCGCGGAAATGCACGTGCATATCGAAAAGTCCCGGCACAGCGCAGAGTCTGCCCTTGCCGTCGATGACCCTTGTATCGTCCTCAATATCTGTAATTACGCCAATGGCGGTTATTACACCGCCATCGACTGCTATATCCGTGATCTTGTCCAGCCCGCTCTGAGGATCGCAGGCTCTGACATTTTTTATCAGAAGCTCCATGGAATTACTTGTTAGCTGCGTCTTTTATACGATTGTCAGCCTTTGCATCGCCGTTGAACTCCTTGATAGTTCTTGTTCTTTCGCAGTTATAAACATTTTCTTCGGAGTTGGACATAACGAATGTGCAGGTAGCTTCAGCTTCCATGATCTCTTTACGCTCTCTGTCCGAAAGGAAAGTCCAGCCCTTGTCGGAATGAGGTTCGTCTGCTTTCAGTTTTCTGTAAGTGATCTCGGAGAACAGCTTCAGCTTTTCGCCCATATCATAGGAAGTATCTCTTTCACCTTTGGGGTTGAGCATCAGCTTGATCTTGCCTGCCTTCTCATTTACCTTGAACCAGCCCTCTGCGTAGATGTGATCTTCGTCGCTTGCCTTGACGATCCTGAATTCGCCTGACTGATCGAAATAGAATCTCATATCATCATCTTCATCTGTCCAGTAACCGAGTATCAGCTGTCTGGATTCAGTGCCTTTATCATGCTTGGGTTCGTTGAATACGTATGAGCATACAAAAACGCCGCATATCACTATAAGTACAAACAGTACGCCAAGTATGCCTGAAACTGCCTTTTTCATGTTGATTTCCTCCGTTCGGTGTGTTATGGTATTACTTTATTTCCAGCACTGCGCCTCTGTTGGCTGATGTTACCAGCGAAGCATAACGTGCAAGATAACCTGTCTTGATCTTGGGCTCTCTGGGAGTCCAGTTCTTTCTTCTTTCGGCAAGAACTTCATCGCTTACTTTAAGTTCGATCTTGTGAGCGTTGATATCTATCGCGATGATATCGCCTTCCTCGACCAGTGCGATGTTTCCGCCCAGAGCAGCTTCGGGAGAAACGTGTCCGATAGCTGCACCTCTTGTAGCGCCGCTGAAACGTCCGTCGGTGATAAGTGCAACTGTTGAGCCCAGACCCATGCCCTGTATAGCGGAGGTGGGGTTGAGCATCTCTCTCATGCCAGGGCCGCCCTTTGGGCCTTCGTATCTGATGACAACAACGTCACCGGGAACGATCTTACCGCCGCGGATAGCTTCGATAGCTTCGTCCTCGCTGTCGAATACTCTTGCGGGACCTTCGTGCTTGAGCATTTCGGGAGCAACAGCGGATCTCTTTACAACGCAGGTATCGGGTGCCAGATTACCTCTCAGCACAGCGATGCCGCCGTTGGGCATATAAGGATCATCGATAGGTCTGATGATGTTGGTATCCTTGTTTGCAACGCCTGTGATGTTCTCCTTGACGGTCTTGCCTGTGCAGGTGAGGCAGTCGGTGTTTATGAGGTCCTTCTTAGCCAGCTCGCCCAGTACAGCGTAAACGCCGCCTGCTTCGTTGAGGTCTTCCATATAAGCGTGACCTGCGGGTGCAAGGTGGCAGATGTTAGGTGTCCTTTCGGATATCTCGTTTACCAGCTCGAGGTCGAGGTCGATGCCGCACTCATGAGCGATAGCGGGCAGGTGGAGCATGGAGTTTGTGGAACAGCCCAGTGCCATATCAGCGGCGATAGCGTTCTTGAAAGCGTCCTCAGTCATGATATCGCGGGGACGGATATTCTTCTTCAGCAGTTCCATTACCTGCATACCAGCCTGCTTAGCCAGCTTCAGTCTTGCAGAATAAGCTGCGGGGATAGTGCCGTTTCCTCTCAGACCCATACCCAGAACTTCTGTCAGGCAGTTCATGGAGTTTGCGGTGTACATACCCGAACATGAACCGCAGGAAGGACAAGCCTTGTCCTCGAATTCCTGAACGTCTTCAAGGGTCATCTTGCCTGCATTGTAGGAGCCTACTGCTTCAAACATACTTGAAAGGGAAGTCTTGCTGCCCTTTACACGGCCTGCCAGCATGGGGCCGCCCGAAACGAATATAGTAGGAACGTTCACTCTTGCAGCTGCCATCAGCAGACCGGGAACGTTCTTGTCACAGTTGGGTATCATAACAAGAGCGTCAAAGTGGTGTGCCAGTGCCATACATTCGGTGGAATCAGCGATGAGGTCTCTTGTTACCAGAGAATACTTCATGCCCTGATGTCCCATAGCGATACCATCGCATACTGCGATAGCGGGGAACATTACAGGAGTGCCGCCTGCCATAGCGACGCCCATCTTTACTGCTTCAACGATCTTGTCGATGTTCATATGACCGGGAACTATCTCGTTGTAGGAAGAAACGATACCTACCAGAGGTCTCTCCATTTCCTCTTTTGTGAATCCCAGCGCATTGAACAGCGATCTCTGAGGTGCCTTCTCTACGCCCTCGCAAAAATAATTGTTTGACATTCTGATTACCTTCTTTATTATATTTTTTTCACCCTCGGGTGACTATTTTGACTATTTTATACGTTCATAGGGTCTGCCGCCCAGTATGAACACCGATATGCCCGCAAACAGGAAAGGTATTGAATACAGCCACCAGAATTTCCGTGTGCCCATCGGTCTTAGTTTGATACAGCAATCGGATACAGAATCGGGTTTCATATCCAATATGTATTTTGAGTTGTAATAGAGATCGGTATAATTGTCTTTCCAATTCTCCACTTTGTCTTTGATAAGCTTTTTATCAGCTTTGCTGGAGGTGATTATGCCTTCCACATCGTAGCTGATATTCTCTACCTCTCTGTTTTCCGAAAATATCTGATTGTACAGA
Source organism: Ruminococcus albus AD2013 (assembly GCF_000526775.1). NCBI lineage: Bacteria > Bacillati > Bacillota > Clostridia > Eubacteriales > Oscillospiraceae > Hominimerdicola > Hominimerdicola alba. Next base: position 3,440,871 of record NZ_JAGS01000001.1, on the reverse strand, counting down.
TCGGTATCATAATACTGATCTATTACCACGCATACAAATTTTCCCGGATCGTTTTCCAGTTCCATCAGAAAATATGACTTGTATGCACCCTCGTTTATCTCCTCCGAATCTGTAACATACAGTTCGTATGGTTCGGATTTATAATTGTTTTCATCGACAGGATAGCTGCCTTTTACCACAGTGGAGATCTTTCCCTTGACATACGTGCCGCTTTTGATATCATCAAATTTCAGCTTCGAGAGGTCACGGATATTTAGAGATTTGAAAAATATCACCAGACCGACTATAAGCACGATGATACCGGCAGCTGATAATGCCAGACCAATATAGTGCAGTTTATTGAGTTTAAGCTTCATATGCTATCAGTCCGATCGGATAAATTTTATTCATTTTTATTATCCTCATCCTCCTCGGGGACTTCCGACACGGACTCGACATCTACTATCTCGCCCTCGGGTCTGCCCTTTTCTTCGGCTTTGCGGCGTGCCACGGCATCTTCACCCGTGAAAACGCTCTTGACGCTGTCCATAGTCCTTGCGGCATCGCTTTTCAGCTTGCCGCTGCCGACATACTCCTTAGCGCCCTTGACAGCTGCGCTCGCCTTGTCCTGTATCTTACCGCTGGTCACGAATTCCTTGGTCTTAGTGACAGCTTTTCCTGCTTCTTCGCCAAGCTTACCGCTGCCTATGAATTCCTTGGTGCTTTTGACAGCTCTGCTGGCATCGTCGTGCATCCTGCCGCTCTGTACATATTCGCGCACGGGGGCAACTGTCTTATCGAAGCCCTCGCGGAGTTTGCCGCTCTCGACAAATTCCTTTGCGTTTCCCGCAGCTGCGGCGAGTTTATCCTTAATACTCATTTAAAAGCCTCCCGGTATAATGTATATTTTTGTTATTTCTCCAAAGCATACACCATAACAGGCACGGGGTCGCTGTCATTGAAAACATAGACCCTAGCGCACTTCGGAGATCTCCACACGCTGTATTTCGGCAGAGGTATCTCATATGGCGGGATAGTATCTATACCCGAGAACATTTCGTCCCATTCTCTGTCAGTGTATACTGTCAGTTCGATATCATTGGGTGACTGCGAGTTCGAGAGGTGCTCACCGCACCTGCAGGTCATTCTTGCCATAGTGGAGTATTATTTGTTCAGACCCAGGAACGCAGCACCGATTATGCCTGCATCGTTGCCCAGCTTGGCAATAACTATCTCTGTGTTCTTCTCGGAATTTCTGGTGTATACTTCCTTAGCTACCAGTTCCTTGAGGGGCAGCAGCAGAGGGTCGCCCTCGTTGCACACACCGCCGCCTATGCAGAGGATATCGGGCTGGAAGATATTTATTGTGTTTGCGATACCGCAGGCGAGATATCTGATGTAATCATCAACTACCTGCTTAGCGGCAGCGTCACCTCTTCTCATGGCATTGAAAGCTGTTCTCGCGGAAACCTTGCCGTGGTCATCAGCTTCTTCTTTAAGTATGCTCTCGGGGTGCTTTGCGATGGCTTCGTTAGTCATGCGGATAAGACCCGTAGCAGAGGAATATACCTCAAAACAGCCTCTTCTTCCGCAGGTACACTGGGGACCGTCAACATTGATAACGGTATGTCCTATCTCAGCACCCGCAAAGTTGAAGCCCGAGTATATCTTCTTGTTTATGATTATACCGCCGCCCACGCCTGTGCCGAGGGTGATGCAGACAGCATCGTTTGCGCCCTTTGCAGCACCTGCAACGAATTCGCCGTATGCTGCGGCATTAGCGTCGTTCTCAACATAGCAAGGCTTGTCGATATGTGTCTTCATAAGCTCAACAACAGGGAAATTCAGGAAACCGAGGTTGTTTGAATACTCGATAACGCCTGTCTCCGAGTTTGCAGTGCCGGGGGTACCGATGCCCACAGCTTCGATATCGTCAAGGGTAAGTCCTGCTTCCTTGACAGCTTCAAGGGCTACCTTAGCCATATCAGCGCATATCTCCTCGCCGGGTCTGGGAAGGTTGGTCTTGCAGCTTGTCTTTGCAACTATCTCAAAATCTTCGCTTACAACACCTGCTTTGATGTTGGTTCCTCCCAGGTCGATACCGATGTAATATTTCATATTATCCAACTCCTATTCGTTTTTTACGGAAGTATAGTAAATGACATTGGAAACTGCACTCTGAGAACGGGTAAAAGTATGATATATGCTTTTGCGAAGTTCGCAAAGCATCAATTTCAATGGCGTTCAATATAAGTCCGCTTTATGAAACGGCACATAAAGCGCCGCTGTTATCTTTTTATGATGCCCCTTATCACCATCACGATGCTGAATGCCGCCATTATCACCGTCGAAGCAAGTGCGGTCAGTATCAGCGCCCATGAGGGGTCGGGTGTTATCCTTATTATCTCACTGTAGTTTATCTCACTGAATCTGCCGCCGTTTTCGCCCCCGACAGTTATACTGCCGCTGTCCAGAAAAGCACCGTCCTCCATATAGAACCTTACGGGGGTATATATCTTTGATATCGCGGGCAGTTCCAGCTTATCGGTCTTTGCGGCGTACATTGACGGCGGTGACATTATCTCGGGCTTGCTGAATATGTAGCAGCCGTCCGCTTCTTCGCTGTAATACACTTCATTGAAGAAATATCCGTATATATCCTGACCATCTTCGGCTTTTCTGACATTTTCGTTATCGATAAAGAACCCTGTGCCGCAGCCCGCTGCAAGCAGTAAAAGTACGCAGTTGACTATCAGTGCTGTCTTCCTCGCCCTGCCTTTGTTAAGCATCGCGGACAGCGTGAAAAGTACGAGGATAGCCGCAGCTGCCAGTATTGAAAATAACGACATAGTATAACCTCCTTATCTATATCATACGTTTTTATGATACGGCATAAGAAATCGCCGTTATTTACTTTTTGCTACAGACATCTTTATTATCAAAGCTACGGTGAATAACAAGATCAGCGCAATTGAACCCAAAAAGGTTAGCAGTGCTATATTCATTACGGGACTGCCGAACAGGTCATTTTTGAATACCATATCGTCGATCATCATACACACGATGCTCAGAAACGCAATGAAAAGCAGTATCCCGTCTGTTGTGACAACAAAGTCTTTTGCCTTTTTCGCATCTTTTTTTATCACAAGTGCCAATCCGACAAAAGCTGCTATGATAAAGATAAATAAGATTATCGGTAATGTCATATTTGCCCTTCTTCAGTTTAGCTGAATGCTGTCGATAAACGGCGGTTCGTCAGCTGCCACATTGATGATATGATCAAGACATCTTATCTGGTAATGCCTTATGCCGTTTATTATCTGAAAAGCAAAGGTGCTTTTCTTAACGTAGTCCAGCCAGTCGGAATCTGTCGCTGTACATACGCAGTTATGATCGTCACGTGTGCCTCTGTCGCCGTTGTCATAACTCTCGTTTATAACGGCGTAGCTTATGTAAGTCTCGAAAACCAGCCGCCAGCGTCTATGCTCATTCGGGTCAATGGAACTGCTGTTTTTTACCAGTTCAGCCACATCTTCACCGAACTCCTCAGCTGTACTTGCTATATCCTGCTCGTTCAGGGCAGAGGCCGTTGTACCCATGATATCTATCACAAGTCCGTTTTCGGTCTCTTCCAGCTTATCCAGATAGATATATTTCTCGGTGTTTACATCTTCAAGAAATTCTTTAAATGTCATATCATCGATCTATCCTCGTAAGTATCAAACTGCACCTGCCCTCGACATAGAATTTGCCCGTTCCTGCGGATATGAACAGGCTGTCGCCCTTTTTTGCAGCCACAGCTTCGTCTGCGGTAGGCTCGGGTTCGCCGTCGGTAACGAAAGGCTCGCCCTCCAGTACCAGCAGGCTCACAAAGGAACTGTCGTCCGCGCAGAACTCTGCCCTTTCCTCAATATCCACCTTGTATGTGGTGAAATACTCGCATTTTGATAAAAGCTTTATCTCAGCACCGTTCTCACGCACCGCGGGGGTATCGGGGTAGCTTTCCGCCGGGGCGAGTTTAGTGACATCCATTGCTTTTTCAATATGGAGTTCACGGGGCTTGCCGTCCTTGCCGACTCTGCCGTAATCGTATATACGGTAGGTGGTGTTGGAATTCTGCTGTATCTCCGCGATGAGTATGCCTTTACCGATAGCATGGAGAGTTCCCGACTTGATGAAGAATACATCGCCCTTATTCACCGGGACATTGCTCGTCACTTCAAGCAGAGTGTTGTCCGCTATCCTCTGTGCGAATTCTTCCTTGCTTATCTCGTGCTTAAAACCGTAGAGAAGCTCGGCGCCTTCGTCACAATCAACTACATACCACATCTCGGTCTTGCCGTATTCCCCCTCCACACGCTGTGCGTAGTCGTTATCAGGGTGTACCTGCACCGAAAGGTTATCTTTAGCGTCTATAAGTTTTATCAGTATGGGAAAGTTCTCAAACTTTCCGCAGTTGGTGCCCAGCACCTGTCTGCCGACCTTGTCGATGTACTCCTGCAAAGTCAGCCCGTCGAATTCTCCGCCCGAAATAACGCTGGCACCGTCCTTGTGGCAGGAAAGTTCCCAGCTTTCGGCGACCTTATCGTAATCGCAGTTTTTGCCGTACTCATCTCTCAGTCTTGTACCGCCCCAGATATAATCCTTGAAGGCTGGCTCAAGCTTAAATATACCCATATCATATACCTCATTTTACTCTGAATGCGAATAATCGCACTCTTTATAATAATAGCATAGTTTTGATATTTAGTCAATATTTTTTCTAAATATTTCAATGAAATCGAATTTCGATCTCAAACATGGCGGTATCGGCAATAAATAATTGACCTGCACAGTATTCTTCCTTTTCCCTTATACAGTATGCACGCCGCCTCATATGCCGTGGTCATAGTCGGCGACTGCCTGCTATCGTGCGCACAAGGGGGGGAAAGATTTTTGTGCTCGGGTGAAAAGCGCTTTTCACTATCAGTGATTTTGGTCGAAAAGTTGTACGTTTTTGTACTATTCAAATGGGGGGATCCCCCATACCCCACGCACGAACCCTCACGCGCGTGAAACCTTGACGCTCCGTGCGCTTCGCTCGTTCCTCGCTTCGCGTACTCGGTCAAGATCGCGTTCGGGTTTCGTGCTGTTTGCCAGGCAGAATAATTTATGCTTTTCACTATCAGTGATTTTGGTCGAAAAGTTGTACGTTTTTGTACAACTCTTGCAGAAATATGTCCGAGTTAAATATAAAAACAGTTGTTTGCACAAGGTTTGAGGGGCGATGTTGGGGAGTTTGACGAGGAGATGGCAAACAGCGAGAGCCTGAGCGCTATCTTGACCGAGTACGCGGAGTGAGGTACGAACGGAGCGCACGCAGCGTCAAGGTTGCTCTAGCGCGAAGGTCGAGCGTTGGGGGTATGGGGGCTGTGCCCCCATTTAAAATATGGTATTGCAGAACTTGCGGAACATGATAAACAGCTTAAAAGCCACCATATGCGCCCCTATGCCACCGCATAAACTTCGCACCGTAAAACAGTTCACTTCCGCAAGATGCCAAATTGTGCATCATAACAGATTAATCTCCGTAAATTTTGTTTATTATATTAATTGCTTACAATTGGCAAATAGAGTATAATTAAATAAAAGGAATGGTAGTTTTACAGACCTGAAATGCAGGTCTGACAGGTAAAAATGATGTGAGATCAATGCGTGCCGATGACCTTGTCTGCGGCGGTCGCGGCATAATGCGGAGCGGAGGGCTTGGCTATGAAAACTGTATACAGACGGTTGATATGCTGCTGCTGTGTGATATTTGCGGCGGTATGTATGGGATCTGTGTCGGCGGTTACAGCGTTTGCGGAAAGCGGCGGAGAAGTACACAGCGCACAGGCACAGACCGAGGAACCAAACGATAATGACTGGCAGATATTCGCCTGTATGGGCGCGGGAGCGGTCATAGTGCTGGCGATAATATGTCTGCTGGCGGATAAGAAAAAGAAATAGACCCGCAGGAGCGGTATATTTCGTATAAATGCTACGGAGGTGAACACAATGAAAAAAGCGCCGTTTCTGGCAGTACTTGTACTTCTTCTCGGGGGATGTACTGCCGACGGTGATGTGAACGACGGCTATGAGGGAAACAACTCTGCGGCGGTCGAAGAGCAGATCGGTAATCGTGAAAATGACAGGTTGTATGTTAACGGTGATGGCGACGGGTATGTTATCTATGCCTCGTGGGACAGCGGAATGAAAGAGCGTATATCTGAGGGATATTGTGTTCAGGACCTCTGTTTTGGCGTAAAGTAAGTAAACTAAGGTCACCCTTTTTCGGGAAAAGTTCAAAAAACAGGACTGCAAATATTACAAGATGGTTAAATTTTCCTTGAAAGACTTGAAAAAGTGCGTAAGATGTAGTATAATTAGCTCGAAAGATATCGGCACTGTGCCGTTGGTCGGATAAAGAGAACATTCTCGGAAAGAAGCGTATGATTATGGAGAAGACTTTTTTCATCAGCAAATCAGCCTCTTCAGAAGAATATAGCGCACCTGCATACGACAGGTTCCAGCGGATAGAGAAACTCAACCTTCTGGTTGACAGCGGCTGGGTCATCAAGAGCTTCAAGTGCGATGCACATGAAGAGTACTTCATTCTGGAGAAAGCAGATCAGTAACACGCAGGGGGAATGACCGCAGGGTCTTTCCCCCTTTTTATTTACAAAGTACCTTTTGGCTTTTGCGTTGTTAAAATAAACCGGGATTTTCGGAAGTGTAATATAGTATAATGAACGGAGGATTTTACTAATGGAGAAAAAAGTCAGAATTCTTTGGAGTGTTAGCTTATTGATTATTGGTTGTGTATCATTAATTATCGCTGTCAGCAATATGGCTTCATTAGAACTGCCTGATATTGCTAAGCGAGTATTAGGAATAATAGATTTGCTTTCTATTCCCGTTTTAGTTTATTCCTCGATAAAACTAAGAAAATGGAATAATAGTGATAAAGAGTAAGAGTGTAAATTCTGATTTGGTTTACCTTAGGAACACTTTTGAAAAATTTAGTTTAAAAATAAGGCAGGCGGGAAAGTCTGTCATAAAAAGGAGGAAATTTTATGGACATGAAATCAATGAACAAGATATCCTATGGATTGTATGTGCTGACAGCAAGGTGCGGCAACCAGTTTAACGGGTGCATCATCAATACGCTGGCACAGGTGACGACTTCGCCCAACCGCGTATCCGTAACGGTGAACAAGGGCAATTTCACCGAGTATATGATACGCACAAGCGGCAGGTTCAATGTTTCGATGATAGACGAAAGTGCGGACTTTTCTCTGTTCACCCACTTCGGTTTCCAGAGCGGAAGATGGGGCAACAAGTTCTATGACTACGCCCTGAAAAAGGCGGAGAACGGTCTGCCGATAATTGAGAAGGGTACGTGCGCGTATATCAGCTGTGAGGTAGTGCAGACAGTTGACCTGGGCACCCATACCATGTTCATCGCCGATGTTGCTGACGGTGAAGTGATATCCGACAAAGCGCCTATGACCTATGCATATTATCACGCCAACGTAAAGCCAAAGCCCGCGGCGGCATCCGGGGGCAGTACGGGGGAAAGATGGGTCTGCAACATATGCGGCTATATCTACGAGGGTCATCTCCCCGATGATTTTGTCTGTCCGCTGTGCAAACACGGCGCGGCTGATTTCACCCGCATGGACGGCGGTGCTGAGGAGAAGCCCTCCGATACGGCTTCGGCAGATGCAGATGAAAAATGGGTCTGCGAGGTCTGCGGATATGTTTACGAGGGCGCACTCCCCGAAGACTATGTCTGTCCCGTCTGCGGCGTAGGTGCCGACCAGTTCAGGCGGCTGGGATAGTCCGCAATAATCGGTCAACATCAAGCAGGACAAGGCTTGACATAAATCGCGGATATATTGTAATATAGGAAAGGAAGATGGATGATGGAATGTCCCAGATGCGGAGGTGCGATGACGGACGGCATACTCATGGGCAGCGGAAAGACCACAGGTGTCAGCTGGATGACCAAGGAGTACCGTATGAAGCACGCTTTCGTTCCATTGACACCCAAAGCGCGTGAAGAAGCGCAGATGGTGAGCTTTAAGCTGGGTGAACTGAATACCCACATGGCTGACGTTTTCTGGATATGCAGAAAATGCGGTATAGTTATGGCTGAACTGCCGAGACTGAAAGAAGGTGTCGGCGATGAGTAACTGCACGGAATGCGGCGGTGCCTGCAAAAATGCTGTTTTAGGCGGCGAGGACGGCGTACTTATCTATAAGTACTATGCCGAAAACGATACTGTTGAGCATTATGCAAGGTACGACCTTTGCTGTGACGAATGTACGGAGTGCGGAGAGTATTCCGCGGCGAAGTTATGTGACAGGGCTGAGGGCGGAAGTCTTGCGGCGCTGGCTGAGATACTGGACGGCGAGGGATATGCATACGAGGTCTGCCCCGAATGCGGCGGACGGCTTATCAGAGATATGGCCGGTATGGGCAGTGCGGGAAATCTGCTGAAAAAATTCGCAGAAAAAGAATTTCCGTACAGCTTTGCGCTGTTTGACCTGTGCGCGGACTGCGGCAGGATATCTGATGTTCACGAAAAGCTGATGGGGGTATAGAAAAATGAATGCTAAGCTTAAAGATGAGATACTGAAAGTACTTAAAAACGGAGATGTGAACGGTCTCGATGCGGAATCGCTGAGCGATGAGGACCTGCGTACTTATATAACTCTGCAAGCCCTTAAAAACGACAGCAAGGGCGGAAAGTACGAGTATGCGGTGGAAACTGTCCGCGACCGTGACAACGGCGGCGCTGATGAAGCTTCACTTGCCGATGCGCTGGCGATGTACGGCGAAAGGGGCTGGCGGCTGAAATTCTGCTTTACCGATGAGATGAGGGTAGAGCGCGACGCTGAGGCTGACGCGACGATAAACGATATCGTGCTGATATTTGAGAGAAAGATCTGATATGGAACACGAACTCTTTATAAAAGAAGTTCGCAGCGGGATATACCTGCTGGATGAAGGACATGAAGCGACAGGATATCTCGTCGTTGGCGAAGAAAAAGCCTGCGTAATTGATACCATGAACGGCTGGAACGACCTTTGCGCTGCTGTGCGCAGGCTGACGGACAAGCCGCTTGTACTGGTAAATACACACGGTCACCCCGACCATATACTGGGTAACATATATTTTGACAAGGAGATCGATCATGCGCTTATAAGTCCACGTGACAGGACGCTGGCTGAGAGTTTCTTTGACACAATACCCGAGGTAAAGGAGATGTGCCGCAAAAGCGGACACAGCATACCGCCTTTCAGGGATATACGCGAGGGTGATGTAATAGACCTCGGAGGCAGGACACTGGAAGCTTTCGAGCTTGCAGGTCACACTGACGGAGAACTGTTGCTGCTGCTTCGTGAGGACAGGATACTTTTCACGGGCGACGGCATAAATCATCATCTGTGGTTACAGCTTGACGGCTGTCTGCCGATGAATGAAGTGCTTGCAGAACTTGACCGTCTGATGTTCCTGGAGGAAATGGCAGATGTGATACTGCATGGTCATGCGAGAGATTTCGATGATATATCATTGATTGGCTGTTTAAGAAACGGCATTGCGGAACTCTGTGAGGGCAGGAATGAGAATGACGAGCCCTATAACTGGTTCGGCGGTACGGATCTTCAGCATCATTTCCGCTGTCCTGAGGATAAGCATTATCAGCAGGACGACCATGTGATATGTTACAGAAAAGAAAATCTGCCTGAATGATATCATGTCAATAAAAATCTTTTTATAAAGGAGTAGAAAAACTATGGCATACGTAATAGGAGTTGACTGCGGTACAAGCGGTACCAAGACAGTACTTTTTGACGAGAAGGGCACAGTGATAGCTTCAAAGACTATCGAGTACCCCATGTATCAGCCGAAGAACGGCTATGCAGAACAGGACCCCGCTGACTGGGCTAATGCGATGGTAAATACCATCAAGGCTGTTATGGCACAGAGCGGTGTGAAGAAAGAGGACGTTAAGGGTATCGGTATATCTGGTCAGATGCATGGTCTGGTAATGCTGGATAAGGATAACAACGTGCTGAGAAAGTCCATCATCTGGTGCGACCAGCGTACCGAAAAGGAAGTTGCTTGGATGACAGAAAAAGTCGGCACAGAAAAGCTGATACAGATAACTGCCAACCCTGCACTGACAGGCTGGACTGCGGCTAAGATACTCTGGGTAAAGAACAACGAACCCGAGGTATACGAAAAGGTCGCTCATATCCTGCTTCCCAAGGACTATCTGCGTTTCGTCCTGACACATGAGTATGCTACCGAGGTATCCGATGCATCGGGTATGCAGCTGCTGGACGTTCCCAACAGAAAGTGGTCTGATGAACTGCTGAGCGTTTTCGAGATAGACAAGAACTGGCTGGGCAAGGTATACGAGTCCTGCGAGGTAACAGGCAAGCTGACAAAGGCTATGGCTGACGATCTGGGTCTGTGCGAGGGCACTATCGTAGTGGGCGGTGCAGGCGACAATGCAGGCGCAGCTATCGGCACAGGCGTATGCGAAGACGGCAAGGCTTTCACTACCATTGGTACATCGGGCGTTGTATTTGCGCATACTTCAAATATATCCATCGACCCCAAGGGCAGAGTACACACCTGCTGTGCAGCTGTTCCCAACAGCTGGCACGTAATGGGCGTTACTCAGGGCGCAGGTCTTTCACTGAAGTGGTTCAGAGATAACTTCTGCAACGCTGAAAAGGAGACTGCCAAGTACATGGGAGTTGATGAATACTACCTGATGGACAAGCAGGCTGAGAGCGTACCTGTGGGCGCTAACAGACTTCTGTATCTGCCTTACCTGATGGGCGAGCGTACACCTCATCTTGACCCCAATGCAAGAGGCGTATTCTTCGGACTTTCCGCTATGCACACCAAGAAAGAGATGCTCCGTGCAGTAATGGAGGGTGTATCTTATTCTCTGCGTGACTGTGTAGAAGTATTCCGTGAGATGGATATAAACGTATCAGACATGATGGCTTGCGGCGGCGGCGGAAGCTCACCCCTGTGGCGTTCAATGCTGGCAGACCTCTACAACTGCCCTGTTAAGACCGCTTCCTCCAAGGAAGGCCCCGCACTGGGCGTTGCACTGCTCTCAATGGTAGGCGCAGGCATCTACTCCAGCGTGCCCGAGGCTTGCAAGGCTGTTGTACGTACCGACAAGGTACAGGAGCCCAATGCGGCAACAGTTCCCGAGTACGAGAAGTTCTATCAGCTTTACCGCGATATCTATCCCGCACTGAAGAACGAGTTTGCCAAGCTGGCTAAGCTTTAATAACACTGCCAAAGAGAAGAGCTTTTCCTTGCCGGCACTAAAGAAGTAATCTATCCACCCAAAACAATTAATACAGACGATACAGCGGATCAACAGCCACATCTTCGGGTGTGGCTGTTTTTATGTCTGAGCCATCGGTAGCGACTCATTTTATTGATCCGTAAATCAGTATGTTCATTACCGAGTTTGTTTAGCTCTGCTAAAAATATAGATTTGATCTTGTTCGATTTTACTAAAAATATAATGGCCCTATTGACAAATAACACTTTGTGTGATATGGTTAGTTACAGAAGCAGCTAACCAACTAAGCACAGCACTTCTGAATAGCTATTCGCAGAAAATAACATATGTGTAGAGATCAAAGAAAGGAGACCTGAACGGTATGAGCGTAAATTATCCGCATTTCAATGATAATGAGCCACTGTTTATACAGATAGCCCAGTGGCTTGAAAACAAGATAGTCACAGGTCAGCTGGGCGAGGGCGAGCAGATACCCAGTACCACAGAACTTTCCCACAGTTTGAAGATCAACCCAGCAACAGTACGTAAAGGTGTCAACATTCTTGTGGAAAAAGGACTGGTATATAAAAAGAGAGGTATGGGTATGTTTGTGGCTGAAAATGCAAATGAAAATGTCAGAGATGACAGACGTGTCAAATTTTATGATGACTTTGTTGCTCCACTGCTGAACGAAGCAGACAGACTGGGACTTACCTGCGAAGATATCATCGGTATGCTGAAAGGAGATGAGGACTGATGAGCAGGATAGAGATAAAGACACTTACAAAAAGATATAATAAAAAGACCGCTCTTGACGGTGTTTCGCTAAGTATCGAAAAGGGTATGATCTACGGGCTTTTAGGTCGCAACAGTTCTGGAAAATCAACACTTGTAAATCTGGTAGGCGGACGTATTTTCCCAGATTCGGGTGAGATCACACTTGACGGCGAAACAGTCACCGAGAACGATAAGCTGCTTCGTCACATATATTGCATGAGTGCCGAGGATCTTCTTCCCAATCACATGAAAGTGAAAGACACCATTAAGGCGCAGAAGTATTTTTATAAGGATACCGATGAAGACTATGCACTGAAACTCTGTGATATTTTTGGCATTGATACGAAAAAACGTCTATCTCAGCTTTCGACAGGTCAGCGTACTCTCGCTAAGGTGATACTTGCACTATCCAGCGGTGCTGATTTCATCTTCCTTGATGAACCTGTCCTTGGAGTTGATGCCAACTGCCGCGAAAAACTATATAAGCAGATCATCGAACGCTTTGAAAAGACCGAAGCTGCATTCGTTATTTCCACACATATTATCGATGAATGTGCAGGATTGTTCGAGCATTGTTTTGTACTGGAGGACGGAAGACTTATCGCAGATGATGACTGTGAAGATCTTCAGGCGAAGGCTTACCTAATCGAGGGAAAGACCACAGATGTTACTTCATATCTCAAAGATAAAGAATATCTGACCAAAACAATAATAGGTACGCTGTGCTGTGCCTGTGTCTCAGGCGAATCAAAGGATGTTCCTGAAGGACTGGAAGTTTCACGTCCTTCTTTGCAGCAGCTTCTGATAGCTATGACGGGAGGTGTACAGAATGCGTGAATTTCTCGGTTACGCCTTTCGCGGTAAAGAGGGACTAAGAAGATACCTTAAATATTTCGGGATTTGTCTTGGAGTATTGTTCCTGCTCCATATCATTCTGCTCATTATGGGTATTATCAGCGTAAATTTCAGGAATGACTGGAAAAATATCTACGAAAGCGCAGGTACTGCTGTGGCAGGTATCATTTTCGGGATAATTCTGCATGATCTTATAAAGATATCGCTGCACAACGGAACATCAAGGATCAGTCTTCTGGTTGGAAGCGGTGCAGCTGCCCTGACATTCGGCGCACTTACTTCTGTGATGATAGAAACTGTCTACCTTTTGACCGATGGTATTTTCAGACTTGCAGGAATGAGACTTGACTGCATCATAATGTGCGATGAACGTCATAACTTGGCAGGCGGTGAACAGCTGTCTATGCAGGGTATGAACGATCTCATTGCCCACGATCCGAGGTTTATATTTTTCAGCATCAGCGAGATATTCCTGCTTGTAATGCTTGCCTATACAGCAGTGATGGTATTCTTAGCGGTAAAGCATAGAACAAATCTTTTCGGAGTATTGACGGCATCTGCGTTAACAGCATACTGCTACTTTATGGTTTTTATAGACTACGGCGGTTCGGTAACACTGCGCGGAGAACTTATGTCAGGGCTCAGAGATAAAATGATATATATCGGAGAGATACTTCATCCTGATCCCATGGCACCGGGTCAGTATGGCGGCTGCATCGGAGCGGTCATGGCATTTTTTTCAACTGCCCTGATGGTATTCATGACAGGCTATCTGGTATATGCCCTTTTCATACTAAGGGTACCCGCCGCAAAGCAAAAGAGAGGTCGTGAATAATATGAAAGAGAGTCTAAGATATATTATCAAAGCCAGATTCGGTATATTATTCACAGCGGTAACTGGTGCTGTTACCATGCTTCTGACGGCAGGGATCTTCGCTCTTCCGCTGATGAATATGTACAGATATGCAGCGGGCGAACCTGAAACTACGAAGTTTGAAGCAGCAGACATTCTCCGTCTGAACTTTGAGCGCAGCAGCACCGAAAAATTCGAGACAGTATCGCTGATAGCTGCCGCAATATGCGCGGCACTTCTTGCCAAAACTGCTTCGGGATTTTTCAGTGCAAACGGAGTAAGCCGCAGGACATCGACAAAAGCACTGTACACCTACGTGCCCATAACTGCGCTGATCCTCACCGCTGAAGATCTTCTGATGCGGATATGTCTTGTAAGAAACACGATCTTCATTAATTCGAGATCACTCAAAAGTATGATCTTCGGCAGAGGTGCTTACGATATTTTTGCCGACCGACCATCATTCATTTCCGAACTTGCGGGAGCTTCGGTTTACTTTGCAGCAGCAATTCTCCTGATGCACGCTGCAATAATTATTGTATCCCGTTCCCGTGCCGATACGATATAAGAAAGTATGATAGATGTTATCATTATTGTTTGTCATACGTTCAAAATATCCCCTGTGAAATTCATCACAGGGGATATTTTCAGTACATTTAATTGTACTCACAGTTTTTGAAAATCACGGGCAAAAACAATTATGAATTAAATATCTTTTCTCTTTACAATTCGCTTAGGTTGTGTTATAATATAAAGTTGTATAGTTGTATTGTAAACGGTAAAATCAATAGTCAGGAGAAAAAACAATGCTGATAGATTTTCACTCCCATTTTCTGCCGCAGATAGACGATGGTTCTCGCAGTATCGAGGAATCTGTGAAGATACTGGATATCATGGCTAAGGGCGGTATAGATACCATTGTGGCAACACCACATTTTTACTGCACTGAACAGTCGGTGGAATCTTTTCTGGAAAACCGCACAAAAGCTTATGAGAAGCTTGCTCCCAATTTAAAGCCCGAACACCCTGATATTCATTTCGGGGCAGAGGTGCTTTACGATCATTCCCTTGTGAATTACGAAAAGCTCCCCGAACTTTGCATTAAAGGCACAAACTGGCTTCTGCTGGAAATGCCCTACACAGACCTTGATGACAAGATACTGAGCGGTGTGGCTTCAATCACTGAGAGAGGTGATGTAAAGGTATTTATTGCGCATATCGAAAGGTATCTGAACTTCACTTCGATGAAGCGTCTGGAACAGCTGATGCGTCTGGAGGTTCTGGGACAGATAAATGCCAGGTCGCTGACTACGTTTATGTCAAAAAGGCGCTGTATGAAGCTTATCGAGCACGGATATGTCCATGTGCTGGGTTCGGATTATCACCGTATCGGCAGAGGTGATGTTACGGTGGATATCGGATACGGTATCATAACAAGCAACAAGAAGTTCGATGATTTTGCGGAGTATGCCGAGGAGAACGGCAGGAAGATACTTGCTGACGAACCTCTCGACAGCATTATCTGAGGGTGATATCATGGCGGAATATTTTTAAATGGCACATAAATGACTATATATGATATTTTAAGTCAAACTCCATTTACTGAAATATCTGAAAAGATACAAATGTTTTATGGAAATATGGATATAGATAAATTCGCTGAACTATATAATAAGCTGTTATCTATTACAGCAGCACATACAGATAAGAAATTTACTGTATATATCTCTGCTTTTAGAATCAGCGATTCAGATGAAGACGAATATGTCGAACATTTTGACGAAAACGATACATCACTATATTATGATGTCAGAGGCAATTACGGTAATGACGATCAGGTATATTCTATTGCAGCCTGTGATTACTTGGATTTTTTACAATATAATATAGATGCTAATACGTTGAAAAACTATTCATACTCAACAATATTAGCACATTGTTTTTTGGAAATAACCGCATATGGGTTTGATAGAGAGTAAAAGCATGAAGCAATTTATCATCAAAAAAATATATGAAAAATTTAATGGGAGGTAATTTGAATGGATAATAACAATCGTCCCCGTGCAAGACAAAAGAACTATCAGTCGGGCGGAAGCGGCGTTCACAAACGCGGCAGCGGTCTCGGAAGTGGTCCTGTCGGTTCGGGCAGCGGCGGAGGTAGTTCCTCGGGCGGAGGTGTAAACCGTGCGGCACTGGGCGGCGGCGGTTCGCTGCTGATAGTTATTGCGATAGTAGTATTCAATCTGCTGACAGGCGGCAAGGGCGGAAGCACATCTAACGGCGGCAGCGGAAACGGTTCGTCACCTGCGGGATTTGAAGCAATTGACACTTCGGGATATACCGCATACAACGGCACTGAACTGGATACCACGGTAGCTGCGGGCTCACGTGAAAAGTACACATCTATAAAGGGCGGCGGCAAGGACGACGTTACACTGATGATTTATATGTGCGGCACCGACCTTGAATCGAAGTACGGCATGGCTTCATCAGACCTTGCGGAGATGGCGGCTTCAAAGTACGGCGACAATGTGAACATAGTTGTATACACAGGCGGCTGCAAGGGCTGGAAGACAAAGGGTGTAAGCGACAGCGTTAACCAGATATATCAGGTGAAGGACGGCGGTCTGAAGCCCTTGGTAAAGGACGACGGCAAGAAAGCTATGACCGATCCTAACAACCTTTCATCCTTTATAAAGTATTGCAGCAAGAATTTCCCTGCTAACAGAAACGAGCTTATCCTATGGGATCACGGCGGAGGATCTGTCAGCGGTTACGGCTACGATGAAAAGAACAAGTCATCGGGTTCCATGGATCTTGCGGGCATAAACAAGGCGCTTAAAGACGGCGGTGTAAAGTTCGATTTCATCGGATTTGATGCCTGCCTTATGGCTACTGCGGAAACAGCCCTTATGCTGGGTCAGCACGCGGACTATATGATAGCTTCAGAGGAGACAGAACCCGGCATCGGCTGGTACTACACAAACTGGCTGACAAAGCTGGGCGAGAACACCTCAATGCCCACTATCGAGATAGGCAAGAACATCGTTGATGATTTTGTGGCTGCCTGCGGCAAGAAGTGCCCCAGTTCACAGACCACGCTTTCCGTTATCGACCTTGCGGAATTCTCCAATACTGTACCTTCAAAGCTTTCGGCTTTTGCGACTTCCGTAAGCGGCAAGATAACCGCAAAGGACTACAAGTCGGTATCAACAGCAAGAAACAACACCCGTGAATTTGCCAAGAGTTCAAAGATAGATCAGGTTGATCTGGTAGACCTTGCGGAAAAGGTAGGAACTTCCGAGGGCAAGACGCTTTGTGACGCACTGAAAGGTGCGATAAAGTACAACCGTACCTCTGCAAGCATGACAAATGCTTACGGCGTATCCATATACTTCCCTTACAAGAGGACTTCTTTTGTGGATTCGGCTTGCAGTACCTACAGTGCTATCGGCATGGGTGACGAATACAGCAAATGCATACGTCAGTTTGCAAAGCTTGAAACAAGCGGTCAGATAGCTGCGGGCGGCACGGGTTCACCTCTGGGTTCGCTGTTCGGCAGCGGCAGCAGCGGTTCAAGCGGCAGTGCCGACATCATCGGCGGACTGCTCAGTGCTTTCCTCGGCGATTCGGGCAGGAGCATTGACGGTCTTGACAGGAACAACACAGATTTCATGAACGAGGATACCATATCCGACAGCGATACAGCAGACTATCTCTCGCTGAATTATTTCGATGTAAACAATCTGGTATGGGAAGAAAAGGACGGCAAGCACCTGATGGAGCTTCCCGAAAATCAGTGGTCGCTGGTACAGAGCCTTGACCTGAACCTTTTCTACGATGACGGAAGCGGATACATCGACCTTGGTCTTGATAATATGTACAGCTTTGAGGACGGCAAGCTCGTTGCCGATACCGACAAGACATGGCTCTCCATAAACGGTCAACCTGCGGCTTACTATCATACCGATACGGTGGAGAACGGCGATGATTACACCATCACAGGATATGTTCCCGCGCTTCTCAACGGCGACAGAGTTGATCTTATACTGAAATTCACCGACGAGAACCCGAATGGTGAGGTCATCGGTGCGACAGATGCTTATGTTGACGGCGAGACTGATACAGTCGCAAAGGGCGAGATAGAGATCAGCGACGGTGATACCATTGATCTGCTCTGCGATCATTACAGCTATGAGGGCGAGTATCAGGACAGCTATATGCTTGGCGAACAGATAACCGTAAAGGGTGCGCTGAAACTCAGCGATACCGATGTGGGTGAGGGCGCTGTAAGGCTGACCTACAAGTTCACCGATATATACGATCAGGCTTACTGGACACCTTATATCACACTGAAATAAAGGCACAGGCTATAAACAAAATTATAAGCCGACAGCACGCGGGGATACCGTTGTGCCGTCGGCTTTTTGTTTGTAATAATGCTATTTTAATATAATTTTCCCGATAGGTATAGACAAATCGCCGATAATGTGGTATAATTAATTTGATACATCTAAGGAGCTGTCCTATTTATGCACGGGCAGGCTCGCAAAGAAAGGAAGCTAGATAATGCTGCATGAAAAATCCTGTGGCGCCATTGTGTACCGCAAGTACCACGGCAACACGGAAATATTGCTGATAAAGCACATCAACAGCGGACACTGGTCTTTCCCGAAAGGCCATGTTGAGGGCGATGAGACCGAGGAGGAGACCGCTAAGCGCGAGATCTTCGAGGAGACGGGCATTGAAGTCAACCTTGACACCACGTTCCGTGAGATAGTGTCTTATTCGCCGCGCAAGGATACCCAGAAGATCGTGGTATACTTCATCGGCAAGGCAAAAAATACCGACTACCGTCCTCAGGAAGACGAGATATCCGAGATACGCTGGGTCGAGATAGACCGATGCAATCAGGTGCTCGCTTACGAGAACGACAGGAGCATCGTAAACAAGGCAAAGAAATTTATAATCTGAACAGAAAAACGAGTCCCCGCTTGCGGTCGGGGGCTCGTTTATTTTTCTGTTATTCACACCAAATTTATTCGTGCTATATCGGAGCTTGAAATACTTGGCGGTTATCTTTCCCCCGCCTGCTTTGCGAACTTCGCAAAAGCATATATAAAACTTTTACTCGTTCTCAAAGTGCAATTTCTTATGTCGTTTACTATAATTATGCGAAGTGCTCTCGCGGTAATGGGTAGGTGTAAGACCTGTCTGCCTGCGGAAGACCCCTGTGAAATAGTCTACCGACGAAAAGCCAAGAAGTTCGCTTATCTCGCAAACGCGGAGTTTGCCTGTTTTCAGCAGTTCTTTTGCGTACTCTATGCGGAATGTATTGTAGAAGCTGTTGAAGGTCATACCCGTTTCCTGCTTGAACAGTTTACCGAAGTAATCGCGGTTGAAGCTGAAATACTCGGCGGCTGAACCTGTTGTGGCTGTTTCCCCCTCGCTGTGGGCTATAAAATCGCGGAGCTTTGATATGAAGCCTGTACTGCCCTTATCCAGAACAGCAAATGCTTTTTCGGCGGCACGGCAGTACTCTTCCCCCGCTTTGCCCTTTGACGCAAGACGTAGTGCCGTCATGACAGCGCGGCGAAGTCTGCTGCGGGAGGGCGGCTCTGCTATGACATCACAGGCACCCATGGAGAAATATCTGCCTACCCCTGCGCCCTCGGTACGGGGGACTATCACGATGGCGGCAATGCCTTTTTCGGTGCATTTTTTCAGTATAACAGCCGCATCTGTCTCGGGGGGACGGTCTGTTATCACAGCTATACCTATGCCGCCGCATTCTATCGCATCCACCGCTTCACGGGTATTCGCGGCTGTCTGTTCCGCGGTCATGCCAAGTTCACGCCACAGGGACATGGACTTGTATCTTTTCAGCCTGACGGCATCACTCTCCGCCAGAAGTACTTTTATAGGAGCTGTCATATTCCCTCACCTCCGTCAAAAAAGACAAAGACGCCGTAATACAAAATTACAGCGTCCTTGCTTAACTTATCCTATTTTCATCATTTTAACATATCCTGTAAGGATTGTCAATGTCAAATTTACAGAAATTTACTGCCCTGAAATATGTTCTATTTGGGCAATTTCCGCTTGAAACCCGATAGGAAGACTTTTCTGTCCTCGGGTATCTTCAGGCTCTCTTTAGCTTTTTGTATGGCTTTGTTGTTTACCCATGGGGTGAGTTTTGCCTCGGTGATAAAGGTGAGTGCCTCATCGTACCTCTGTGCAAGGGCTTCGGCAAAGAACCATGCCTGCATCATGTTTACGTAGTATTCCTCGGACCGGACTGCGGATACCCATTCAAGGTACTCGGTTCTGAAGTGTTCGCCAAGATAGTGCATCATAAGCATTTTCATGCCAAATCGCGTGGTATAGCATTTTCCGCTGTCTATCCAGCGTTTTATGCGGGGCAGAAGTTCCTCCTGCCTGCCTTTGAAGCTTCTGGGATTCAGCTGGTCACAGGTCGCCCAGTTATCCACATGGGGCAGAAATCTCTCCACTTCCGCCAATGCTTTATCAAAGTCCTTTATCTCGGTAACTATCAGGGAATGAAGTTGATTTTCGTCAAAAAGTTCATGGGGCAGGGCTGACAGAAAGCTGTCGGCTTCACCGCTTTTAATCAGCTTTTTGGCAAGTTTCCTGATATCGGGAGTGCGCACACCGAGGAATTTTTCATCTGGCACATTGGGAAGAAGCTTACTTTGAAAATCGCGGTATTCCTTATCCGCAACCGCTTCGAGCTCGGCTTTTATATCCATATCAGTAGTCCTTCGGCAGACCGCAGGATTCGCAGGTCTTTTTGAAAACGCCCTTGAAATGTCCGCCGCAGTGTCGGCAGAGTCCCTGCTTTACAAGGAACTGATCCAGCCACGGGGTAGTTGTGAAAACGTCCATATAATTATATGGCAGTTTGCCCATATTTACATTTCTGAGGGAACTGCACCCTGCAAAAGTCCTTACGCCAGAACCGTCATTCTCGAAAGTTTCGATAGATGCGGGAACTGTCACCACCGAAAGATTGCGGCACTCGGCAAAGGCAGAAGCGCCAAGGGATATCACAGTGCCGGGAAGAAGTATCTCCGTGAGACCGAAACAGCCCGAAAATGCGTAAGCACCGATGGTCTTTATTCCCGGGGGGATAGTGAGGGCACGGAGTTCGCGGCAGTCGGCAAAGGCATAACTGCCGATATTCTTGATATTTCCGTGGAGCTTGATGGTAGTCAGGGAGACACAGCCGCGGAAGATATCATTTGCAAGTTCGTGTATAGCTTTCGGGAGTTTTACGGAAGCAAGCTCGGAACAGCCGTTGAATGCCCCTGCACCTATCAGGGTGACAGAATCGGGGATATCCATAGCTGAAAGCTTCACACAGCCGTTGAAAGCGTTTGAGCCTATCCTTGTGAGGGTAGTCGGCATATCCACTGTTTCAAGGGAGGTACAGCCGAAAAATGCGCCCCACATACCGTTGCCTGCGCTCTGTATCTCGGTAACGCCCTCGGGGAGGACTACCCTGTGGACATTTACACAGTCCTTGAAAGCCTGTGCGCCTATGGCTGTAACGCCATCGGGTACGTAGACCACGGGGTCACTGCCGTTATATTTTTCAAGAACACCTGCACGTATCTCAAATACAGGTGCATTTTTCACAGGCTGTTCTTCGGGGATATATATATCCGCTTTCTGCATTGGTACGGCAAAAGCTGCGCCGCAGCTCTGGCATACCGCCGCGGAAAGTCCGCTTTCAACGCGGTTAATGTCCCCACACATGGGGCAGGCAACATCTATCTCTGTCATTTTCAACACTCCTCCGCGACCATTATGGGATAGCCGCTGATATATTTTTTCACCGCGAACGGTGCTCTGTCCGCATATGCAAATATCTGCGGAGCAAGTTCCTTTGCCACAGCCTGTATCTCACACAGGGGGCGTGTCTGCACAACGGGGCAGACTGTTGAAAGTGCTATCACCCTTGTGCCGTTCAGGTCCATCACACGAAAAGGCCATATGCGGCAGTCGAAGGGCTTTTCAGTGCCCATTATACAGCCCTTGTCATGATCCAGCAGTGAGCAGTAATACAAGTCCCTGTCGGGCTCTTTCTGCATTTTCAGCAGATAGTGATCTTCAAGGTCGAGAAATTCCTGATCGGGTCTGAATCCACTGATAATACGATCATGGGTGCTTTTTTCAATTATCGGGGTCTCCCAGAGGTCATAGCTGTCAAAACAGCAGCAGAGCCTGCATTTTGCACACTCCTCGCGGGAAAGCAGTTTTCCTATCATATCGCTTCTCCTAGTCGGTATATATACTTCCGCCGAGGAATTCCCTGACAAGGCTGTCATTGCCGATGAGTTCGGTATCTATGGGATCGACTTCCTCAAGCAGACTGAGTATGCTCTTGTACTTGTCAAAGTCCTTGTAAGTCTTGCTGACTTCCCTCATCTTATCGAGAAGAAGTCCCTTATATGCGGCGGGCTCATAGCCTATGTAGGTATCCAGCGAGAATTCCTTTTCTTCCTCGGCACGGTACTTGAAAGGCAGTATGAACCGCTCCTCACCGCGGGAAACGCTTTTGAACATATCAAAGGTCTCCGCAGGGCCTCTGCCCCTTGAACGTTCATCGCGGATAAGCCTGCGCATAAGTCTTATCATTGACGGGTGAACGAGAGTGCCGTCACTGAGTTCGATACGTGTGCGGACACTGACGTACATACATCTTGCGAAATCACCTGCGCCGCCCGTAACAAGCGGATTAAGGGCGTGTATGCCCTCGAATACGATGATATCATCTTTTCCTCGCTTGAAGAGGAAGCCGTCGGATGATGACTGCTCGGCAAAATTGAATTTAGGTATCATTACCTCCTCACATCGGGATATCTTCTCCATATGCTCGTTGAGCTTGTTGATATCTATCCGCATTGGAGATTCATAATCGGGTGAACCGTCCTCGTTTACTATATGCTCAAAAAAGCCCTTGGGCAGAAAATAGTCGTCCATAGAGATGGTATGGGTATGTATGCCCATATCGTCCAGCATATTATCTATTTTAAGCGCCGTGGTGGTCTTGCCCGAGCCCGAGGGTCCTGCAAGGAGTATTATCGGACGCTCGCGGTGTTCGTCAGCTATCCTTTCGGCTGCACGGCGAAGTTTCTTTTCGTACTTCTCATTGCACTCCGAGATATATCCATTCTGTTCTGCGACCTTGCTGTTGAGTTTATTTATATTGATCTTTTTCATGTTGTGTCTACTCCGTTTTCATCGTATTCTGAACATGGAGTCGCCCTCGGTGGGGATACGCTTGACATCCATGCTTTCAATGCGTATAAATCTGCCGTTATCAATGCTCATAACCGTGCTGTCGATATCGGCTTCGGTGCCTTCAAACTCGGCTTCAACGGTGCCGTCGTAAAGGTTTTTCACCCAGCCTGTCACGCCGAACTGCTGAGCGGCATAGTAGGCGGTATATCGAAAACCAACACCCTGCACACTGCCATGGAATATTATATGCTTTCTTATCTTTTCCATTAACTGCACCGCCTGTCTTACTGCAAAAACGTTAAACTAGAATAGCTATATTATAACATTTTTGTGCAGATTTGTCAATCTTAACCGAAAGAATGGCTTGAACAAAAGCCCGACCCGCAGTACAGTTTATCAGCTGTGAAGTTCTGATGACGATCGGAGTTATTATATTTTCCGCCATAAATAACTGACGTTCTGCATAGCAAGGCACTGATAGTTGTTGTTATATATTGACAAAACGAAATTTATACATTATAATATAGCTATACTTTTTTTACAATTTAAAGTCATTTAAAATGACCACTTGGGAGGATGAGATATGCCGAGTGAAAAATGGTTCGCAGATGTTGAAAAGTACCGAAAAGTACTGGAAAGTCCTGTGGACTTTAACGAATACTTTGAAAGAGATGCTATCTCAGGCGTTAGTATCGTCCGCTATCCCTTTGGTACGTTAAGCGTGCCTACGGGGGAGATAATAGCGGCTGACCCTCTGGCATACCTTTATGACGGCAGTGAGAGTTTTTATATTCGTGTGCCTGTGGGGGAATACCCTGCTGAACTTTGCATTATCCCCGAAATGAACGGCGACTGTGCAAGGAACGCCGCTATGCGGGTAAAATTCAGTGAGAAAAGGGCTGTGAGATATTCACTGGCACTGACAGGCACGGAAGATACTTCCGAACTGGCGGATTTTGGGGACGGCGATTACTGGGGATTTCCTGTTGATGCGGGACTTGGCTGTATCTGTGACAGGGCTTCGGAAAGGGCATATGTAGAACATCTGCGCAAACTTGCGGCGATACATGGTGATGAGTTCAATGCCTATTACGATTTCATGGAAGCGCTGTTCAAGGCAAGCTATGAAAATGACCCTAAATATCAGCGTGAGGGCGGTGACAGACTGGATTTTGTGGTGCCTGATACCGAACTTCACATACCCATATGCAATTCGGGCTTCGGTGACGGCAGATATCCCACATACTGGGGGTTTGACGCTGACGGCGAGGTCTGCGAGATAGTTGTGCAGTTCATAGATATAAAACTGGCTTACGGAGGCGAACAATGAGAACTAAGAAGATAACAATAGCGGTCATTGTTGTGATCATACTTGCCCTCGCGGTAACTGCGGCGCTGACCATGCCCCGCTTTCACCGAGGCGACAGGATAAAGCTGAATATCCGCGTTAAGGGAGTTCAAGCCGATACACTCGATTTTACGGTCGATGACCGTATTCCCGGCGAAGATGATCTTGAAGTCAGGACAAATGGCGACACTGCCGAAGTATCGATAAAAGCCGACAAGTACGCTACATATTCAGTCAGGATCGACGGTACTGAAAAGCCGCTGGAAGTGCGCATAAAGAAGTGGGACTGGTATGAACTGGTGGATGCGGACATCGACTTCACGATATCCGAAAACGGCGTAAGCTATTCAGCCGAGTCATCTGTGACAACAGGCGAAATGCCTTTCAGGACACACAATACCACTTCGGGTATAGCAGAGGAAAAAGACGGATATTATTCTGTACACATTGCATGATATAACACAGCGGAGAGGAGGATATTCATGGTTGACGAAGAGAGATACATGAAACTGGTGAAAAAACACCGCAAAAAGATAGCGGCTGTTAAGGATTATGAAGAGCTTTTCACTCGGCTGGGGGCTGAAAAAGCGGGCAGTATCACACTGACCTCGGGGCGTATAGTTGCTTGCCCCCTTGAAAGCATAGGTGACGAAAGCAGGCATATAGAGTATTATTACAGAGCCCCCGCAGGTACACATACCGTGGAACTTGCAAAGTCTTCCACAGGCAGGAACGCGGCGGTGAGGATAGTATTTTCCGATACACACGCCGTGCGTTACGAACTTGCACTCATCGGAACTGCAGAGGAACTTGACTGTATAAGCGACCTTGAAGCAGGACGCATACCATTCTATGAATCCTGCACCGCGTCTCCGATAATCGTGGCAGATCAGGGTCTTATGCCCGATCTGCTGGAACATCTCGTCGAGAGATACGGCGGTAATGATTACTACGAAAAAGAGGGCAAGAAGCTGCTTTTAGAGAAAAGCACCTGTTCCGAAGAACCCCTTTGCAGCGGACTTATGGACTTCTATCTTGAAGCCGATGATGCGCATTTCCCTATATTCTTCAACGGCGAGGGCGGCGGACATCACCCGATATACTGGGGCTTTGACCACGCAGAGAACATATGCTGCATGATATTCGACTTCGACCTTAAAGAGCTTCAGGGCGATGAAGAACCCCGCGGCAGGACAGGCAATTTCTTTAAGAAACTGCGCCGCGGTGACAGATAAAAAAGCGATACACATATTTCAGGAACTTACCCAAAAAAACAAGGAGATCCGGATATGAAAATTACAATATTACCCACAACAGGCATAGAATTTGACGGTAAAAGGATATGCTTAGGGTCATCGGCGGAGGAAATCAAAGCTGTCCTCGGGCAGCCTGAGGATGAATACACCGAAGACGATATCACACGTCTTTTTTACTTTGAAAGCGAACTGAGGTTCGATATTGACAAGGGCGGCGTGCTGGAATTTATAGAGTTTCTGGGCTTTGATGGTGAACTGAGACCCGTGATATACGGAACTGACGTATTTGAAACAGATGCGGATGAGGTTCTGGATATACTCACAGAAAAGAACGGCGGGGATATCATCGACGAGGAAGACGGCTACAGCTACGCTTTCCCCGATATAGGCATAGGCATTACACGAGATGCCACCCCCGAGAGTATAGATGAGATGATAGCGGAGTACGAAGAGGACGGCGAAGAGATCGATAAGGAAGATCTTGAATTTGAAAAGAGAAGAGCTTCTCACTGGGCGACCATAGGTCTCGGAAGCAGCGAGTATTACGATTTTCTGAGAGAATAAATATGAGCAGAGCTTTTTTCATATCCTCAGAAACAGGCGGCAGGGCGGGAAATGCCCTCAGCGGGATACTCAGGGATATATGTACAAAAATCGACGAAAACAACTACGATATATCGCGTTTTTCAGCTGATATAAAAAGCGTATGCGTGGTGGTGTGCTGTTTTCCCGATGACCTGCGTGCGGCGGGATTTGGCAAGCCGCGAAAGCTGATAAAGTATAAGGAGGGCACTGCGGATATACGTCTGCCCATGCCCTATGTGGATTTCATAAACGCAGATGACGATACAAAGTATCTCATGGCGGTCAGGAATATCACCGATTCGCTGAAAGTGATATGTGAGCGCTGTAAAAAGAGCAGACGTGCATCTTTTGACTGCGATGGAATGACAGATGATTTGCTGGCACGCCTTGGTATACCAAAAGAACAGCTTGAAAATATTGTCGGGGTATGTACCGACTGAATGGATATAATATGAAGGATAATAATTTCCGAAAGGGGTAGATAGAAATGAACACAAACGATTTCAGGGGCGCTCTTGAAAGCGAACTTTCCCGCAGTTTCGGCGTAACGGCGGAGAATGCCGCAGTATGGCAGCTGCATGACAGCATCTCCCGTGTTGTTATGGAGAATATCTCCGAGCAGTGGAAGCAGAGCACCGAACAGCATATGTCAGGCAGAAGAGCTATGTATCTGTCGATGGAATTCCTGATGGGCAGGGCTGTGTACAACAATCTGCTGTGTCTGGGGCTGACAGAGGTAGTTGACGAAGCGCTGAAAGTTCACGGCAGAAGCCTTGCCGAGCTTGAAGATATCGAAGATGCGGCACTGGGCAACGGCGGTCTCGGCAGACTTGCGGCTTGTTTTCTGGATTCTGCGGCGGCTCATGATATACCGCTGGACGGCTACGGTATACGCTACAAGTACGGACTTTTCAAGCAGTCCATCGTGGACGGTTTTCAGCATGAGGAAGCCGACAACTGGACAAAATACGGCGACCCCTGGTCAGTAAGGCGCGAGGAGGACGCAGTTGAGATAACCTACGGCGACCAGAAAGTTCTGGCGGTGCCTTATGATATGCCGATAATCGGCTACGGTACAAAGAATATCGGCAATCTGCGCCTTTGGCAGGCTGAAAGTGCTGAGGATTTCGATTTTGCGGCATTTGACAGCGGCGATTACGACGGCGCGGTAAAATCCCAGAACGATGCTGAGAATATCTCCAAGGTGCTTTACCCCAATGACAATACCGACAAGGGCAAGGTGCTTCGCCTGAAACAGGAGTATTTCTTCTCGGCGGCTTCTGTGACCGATGCACTGCGCAAGCACAAGGCACGCTTCGGCACACTGGATAACTTAGCAGACTACGTGACCATACAGCTGAACGATACTCACCCTGTTATAGCTATCCCCGAACTTATACGTCAGCTTATAGCAGAGGGCTATACCTTTGATGGGGCTTTCGGTATCGCACACAAGGTGTTCAACTATACAAACCACACCATTATGGCAGAGGCACTTGAAAAGTGGGACAGCAAGGTCGTTGAAAAAGTTCTGCCCGAGGTTTATGCGGTCATACTCCAGATAAACGAGAAATTCTATGCCGATATGTACGCACGCCGCATGGACAAGGCGCAGATACGCGAGATGGCACCCATCGGTGACGGCAAGGTGAAGATGGCGTTCATGGCGATATTTGTAAGTTCCTACGTAAACGGCGTTGCGGCTATACACACCGAGATACTGAAAAATGACGCTCTCAAAGAGTGGTACGAGATATATCCCGAGCGTTTCCAGAACAAGACCAACGGCATAACACAGCGCCGCTGGCTGGCACTGTGCAACCCCGAACTTTCATCGCTGATAACCAAGCTTCTCGGGAATGCGGACTGGGTGAAAGACCTTGACGAACTGAAAAAGCTGGAAAAGTACGCCGATGACGAAAATGTGCTGAAAGAGTTCATGGCTATCAAGGAAGCTAAAAAGCATCAGCTGGCAGAATTTGTAAAAGTTCATGATGACAAGGATATCGACCCTGACTGGATATTCGATATTCAGATAAAGCGTCTGCATGAGTACAAAAGACAGTTCCTCAACGCCCTCAGCATACTTTATATCTACTTCGGCATAAAGGACGGAAGTATAAAGGATTTCACACCTACTGTATTCATCTTCGGTGCGAAATCAGCCCCCGGCTACCGCAGGGCTAAGGCGATAATCAAGCTTATCAACGAGATAGGCGATTTCGTCAATGCTGACCCCGAGACAGCCGATAAGCTGAAAGTTGTATTCGTGCAGAACTACAATGTATCATACGCTGAAAAACTGGTATGTGCGGCTGATGTATCCGAGCAGATATCAACAGCAGGCACGGAAGCAAGCGGCACGGGCAACATGAAGCTGATGCTGAACGGTGCGGTAACTCTTGGCACCTATGACGGCGCTAATGTTGAGATAGTTGAAGAAGCAGGCGAGGAGAACAACTACATCTTCGGTGCGAGGGTGGAAGAACTTGCAGAGATAATGCCTGAGTATGACCCACGCGAGATACTATTCAAAGATGAAAAGATCAAGCGGGTTCTCGACAAGCTGATAGACGGCACATTCTCCGACGGCGGTGTACCCTCGGATCAGGAGGGTTCATTCCGTGAGCTTTACAAAGCCCTCACCGACGGCGCAAGCTGGCACGTTCCCGATCATTACTATGTTCTCGGCGATATCAACAGCTACGTTGAAACAAAACTCCGCCTTAATGCTGATTACAAGGACAGCCTTGCTTTCGCACGAAAATGCTGGCTGAACATCTGCAATGCAGGCAAATTCAGTTCAGACAGGACTATAAAGGACTACGCTGAAAATATCTGGAAGATATAATAAAACAATATCAGGCATCTATAAGAAAGATACTCATATAGAAGTTTTAAGCCATAGTATTTCTGATTTACATTCAGAAGTACTATGGCGTTTCTGTTGACTGTTATTTATAACTGTGCTATAATTGATGTTAAGACCAAATCGGAATTTAGATGATGAATATGATTAAGGAAATTGATATGAGTGATAAATTAAATAATACCGATGAATTGCCTGTTCTCGAACCGCTTATGCCCGGAGAAGATCCCCCACCTGAGCCTATCTCACAATACAGGAATCATCAGGATACCGAAGACAAAATAGCAGAAATAATGGCTCAAGCCCATATAAAGAGAGGAAAGTCGGAACTACGAGAAAGTATTATGCAAACTAATACTATCGTTTATTTATTGGTATTATTGGTTTTGTTCATTCTAAGTATGGAGTTTCTTCCGTCTTTTCTTGTAATACCTGTGATCATGTCTTTTTTGGTCATAAAAGTTCTGTTAGCTATGAAGAAGCAAGACCTTGATCTGAAAGGTGCTATAAAGGATAATATTGTTTTAGTTTTACTTACAGGATTATTCGTTTTTTTGGCAATTCTAAATATTTTTGATAAATGATTTCACTTGTTAATTCTGATTTATCTTAGCAACCGTATAAAATAGGATGCCCCTAAGCGCTTAAACGCTTGGGGGCAAAACTTCTATATGGGTATCCGTCTTTTCTTCGGGTGTGGCTGTTTTTTATGAAAAAATGCGTGTAAACTTTTCGTTAAATAGCTAATCAGGAAAACTGAAAACGTTTACTGTAATCGTATACTTTGAAAAAATCGCCCGTTTTTATTTAAGATACACAAAGGGGATAAGATTTTATATTGCATAATGCCGATTGAATATTGTATCAGATTATGATAACATATAGCGTAAAGAAGGATATAGCCGCTTATCTCCCATAGGGTAAGGGCGGTACGCGGCGGACATTGAGCGCAGTTGATAATGGCTTTGACTGCGCTCGGTCTTTTTAATGAAGCTTATATGGATATGGGTAATGGGTATATATAGTTTGGACAAAATGCGGGGGACGGATGTGCTTGAAAGTACAACCGTCCCCCGCATGATTTTACAATAGTTTTTTTGGGAGAACTATTTTTTATTTCAGGATATCACTGTGCATTCAGTGCAGTCTCGATAGCATCTGCAAAATCGAACTGACCCTCATATACTGTCTCATAGGAATTATAGTCGGTAACTGTCAGATCAACCTTGTAGCCTTTGCTGTATGCTGCTTCAACACCATAGTTTTCAGCATCTTTCAGCAGAGTGCCGTCAGTCAGTTCAAGCTTAGCAAGAACATCGGTGAGTTCAACAGCCTTGATGCCGATGCCGTCAAAATAGAGATAGCTTACAACAGGATAAGTCTCCTGTCTTGCAGAACCTGTGGATATCAGCAGTATAGCGCCGTCATCGAGAGCGATATGAGTGTTGGTGCCGTTAGCCTCACGGTAATTCTCGCAGGGCAGCCAGTTCGCGCCGCCATCGGTGGAATTGAATACGCCGTAATAAACGCTGCCTGCTGCTGCGCCGCCCTCAAGGGGAACGATAGCGTAAGCCTTGCCGTTTTCGTATGCATTTGCAAGACCCATCTTGTTCAGGTCGCTGAAGGTGTTGCCGCTTTCAAAGGTGTAAGCTGCGATGCTTGCAATATCTGATTCATGCTGACTTATCTCAGGCTCAGTATCCTCGGGAGCTGAGTCATCGCTCTTTGAGCTGTCATCATCAGCCGCGGAGCTGTCCTCTTCTGCGGTAGGCTCTTCTTCCTTTTCTTCCTCAGCGGTGGTATCTTCCTCATCTGTTACAACGCTGTCGGCGGAAGCAGTGCTGTTTGTATCAGCCTTGCTGCTGTCGTTATCCTTGGTATTGCCGCAGGAAGCGAATGAAGCAGTCATCATTGCCGAAAGTATAAGTGCTGTAAGTATTTTCTTTTTCATGATTTGTCCTCCTTTATAGATATATGCTATAAATTTTGTTTTTGGCTTTTTACAAACAACATTATAGCACCATTATCCATTCAAGTCAATTACGAATTGATGTCAATTTACACAACTAAACAGTTAATGTTTTGTCATATTGAATAATTGATTTTGAATATAACTACTTAAATAAGATATCTGATATTGTATGATATCTATAAGTTGATACAAAAATATGGAAAAATTATCTTCTACAGATTTACAGGAGAGTAACAATGTAATTGTTTTGTGATGTGATAATTATATGTATAATGAGTGTGAAAAGCCGTAAAATCAAATATCCCGCGAGTTTTTTCTCTCGCGGGATATTTTACTGACTGTGAATATAAATAGGAGGTAGATCAGTTATCAGTTGAACAGCGACTGCACAGCTGCACATATCTTGGAAGCTATGTAGGGGTTGTTCATTGTATAAAGATGTATGCCGTCAACATCGTTGGCGATAAGGTCAACTATCTGTGATACAGCATATGCAATACCCGCATCACGCATAGCGATGGGGTCGTTCTCGTACTTCGACATTATAGTAAGGAACTTCTTGGGCAGTCTTGCATGGCAGAGGCTTGCCATTCTTGCGATGGTCTTGGGATTTGTAACAGGCATTATGCCCGCCTCGATAGGAACATTTATACCTGCGATGGCAGCCTTTTCCCTGAAAGCGTAGAAGTCTTCGTTATCAAAGAACAGCTGGGATATCAGCTGTGAACAGCCTGCGTCTACCTTTTCTTTCAGGTGCTTTATATCCTCAATGCTGTTATCTGCTTCGGGGTGAGTTTCGGGATAGCAGGCACCTATGATATTGAAATCGCCCTGTTCCTTTATAAGGTTTATCAGCTCGGATGCATATTTGAAATCGTTGTGGGGCGGTATGTTGGGGTTTATATCTCCGCGCAGTGCAAGTATATTCTCAATGCCCGCCGCTTTCATCTGTGCCAGTTCAAAAAGCACTTTCTCGCGGG
The DNA here is from genome assembly GCF_000526775.1 of Ruminococcus albus AD2013. Taxonomy (NCBI): domain Bacteria; kingdom Bacillati; phylum Bacillota; class Clostridia; order Eubacteriales; family Oscillospiraceae; genus Hominimerdicola; species Hominimerdicola alba. The sequence goes on along the minus strand of NZ_JAGS01000001.1, from coordinate 3,408,781 downwards.
TGAGATTTATGCAGGCAAGGTGTGCCACAGGCTCGATGGAATATTTTTCCTTTATCATCTCGCATATACCGATGGTAGCGTTGCTGCCGTTTCCGCCCGCACCGTAAGTCACGCTGATGAAATCGGGCTTCTGGGGCGCAAGGCCGTCGATAGTGCTGTAAATACTGTCTATAGGAGTATCGCTCTTAGGTGGGAACACCTCAAAAGAGAGCGTAGTTTTATCTTTGAAAAGCTCGCAGGTTTTCATTTTATCCTGTCCTTTCGTTATTGAATAAAATTATATCCTACATATTCTATCACATTATCCTGATATAGTCAACTACAAAAATCATATAAAATGGTATAATAAAAAACTATATCAATTTTTAATTATCAAACCTATGGATCTGTTTCGTACAAGCAAAAGGGTGAACAGGATCAGCAAAATAAATCATTGACTTTATCCCAGTAATATGATATAATATATAAAGTTGGTATAAATTACCGTTGATATAGAATATCAATGCAACAGCGTAAGGAGCGTTTTCTGATGAGTACATTTGAAGAAACAGTCGGCGGTATAGTCAATGAACTGCTTACAGATCATGAAAGCGAAAAAGTCGGCGAGAACATAAAAATATTCAACCACCCCGATAAAGAGATAATCATAGATATCATCTTCAGCCTGAGAAAGATCATATTTCCCGGCTATTTCAGGAACAGGGATATCAAGGTATACACGATGAAAAGCAACCTCTCCATGCTGTTGGAGGATGTTATTTTTAAGCTGACCAAGCAGATAACCATTGTGCTTGATAACGATGACGAGGACAACAGTGATATCCTTGACAGGGCACGGCAGATATCCCTTGAATTTGTTAAGCGACTGCGCACCATAAGGGAGTATATCCTCACCGACGTTCATGCGGCTTTCGACGGCGACCCTGCCGCTTACAGCGAGGACGAGATAATCTACTCCTATCCCGGACTTTTTGCGATACTCGTCAACAGGATAGCCCACGAGCTTTTCCTGCTGAATGTGCCTATAATCCCCCGAATGATGACCGAGTATGCCCACAGCGTAACAGGTATAGATATCCACCCCGGTGCTACCATCGGCAAGTACTTTTTCATCGACCACGGTACGGGCATAGTTATCGGCGAGACCACTGTTATCGGCAATAACGTGAAGATGTATCAGGGCGTGACTCTGGGTGCCCTTTCCACAAGAGGCGGTCAGGCGCTGAGAAGCAAGAAGCGTCACCCCACCATTGAGGACAATGTTACCATCTATTCGGGAGCATCCATACTCGGCGGAGATACGATCATCGGCAAGGACGCAGTAATAGGCGGTAACGCATTCATAACACGCTCTATCAAAGAAGGCGCGAAGGTAAGCGTAAAAAATCAGGAGCTGAGATACAACTACGATGCCGCCCACCCCGTTGAGCGAATGGAGATAGAAGACGACGACACTGCCTGGTTCTACATGATCTGAACGATATTTTATAAATTTCAGGATATAATCATAACAGCAAAAGCCCGTATGCAATGTTTTCATTTTTTTGAAGACACCGTATACGGGCTTAAATATTTGTGTATTATTCTATTGCAGTAACGATCTGACCCTTTGTTATTTCAGAGCTCCGTAATCCTCGTCAGAAACAGCCTCGCACCATTCCGTACTTCCGTCCTCGCCCTCGATCTCTATTGCAAGATGTGAGAACCACGAATCGGGTGCCGCACCGTGCCAGTGCTTGACGTTTGCGGGTATATTCACGATATCTCCCGGGTGAAGCTCTCTCGCTTCCCTGCCCCATTCCTGATAATAGCCGCGGCCTCCGACACATATCAGCATCTGACCGCCGCCGCTTTTAGCGTGGTGGATATGCCAGTTGTTGCGGCAGGCAGGCTCAAAGGTCACGTTGAAAACAGAAAGCTGTTCTTTTGATACCTGAGCAAGGTAGCTCTGTCCGACAAAGAAATCACCATAAGGGTTCGGCTCACCTATCGGGAAGAAGATCTCGTTCTGATATCTGTCCTTATCGGTCTGTTCGGGAGCTTTCTCGTTCCATACATCTTTTGCAAGGCCAAACACTGCCCATGCGTGGGGCCAGCCTGCATAGAATGCCGTATGTGTAATGATCGCTGCTATCTCTTTCTGCGATACGCCGTGATTTTTTGCATTCATCAGGTGGTATCTGAGCGCATCGCTCGTCACGCCCTGCGACATCAGTGCTACTACGGTTATGATACTGCGTGTTTTCAGGTCGATATCGGTATTGTTCCAGTTCTCACCGAAAAGAACATCATCGTTATAATGTGCAAATTCGGGTGCGAACTCACCGAGGGCATCTCTGCCCGCTGTCTGTACTATCTTCTCAGCCATATTTCTGCCTCCTTAAAGCCATTCAGCGGTCTTATTCCTTGAAACGCCTGTATAACAGACGTTTGCATGATATACTATAATTATACCACAGGATCGCTGAAAGGTCAACAGGAGAAAACGTCACGCAAAACAGCCTTTTGAGAGACCGCAGCAGTTTATGTACTTCGTTATAAAGGCACAAGTTATCCGACAGGATATAGCTTTATACAATTTTTATGAGCAAATATTACACTTTTCCGTAAAGGGATATGATATAATTTCTATATGCAGAAAAGACTATAAGATCTCTGCGGTGACAGGCTGTGCGAAACTGTTTATAAGACCGTTTCCGTATTTTACGAAAAATTAAGAATATATCATAAAATGCCTGTTGTAAATGAATACCACCTATGATATACTTTTCCAACGGTAATATATTATAGGATAGAATTGTGAGGGGTAAATTATAATGAAGGATCTGACAAAAGGCAACCCTACATGGCTGTTGCTGATGTTTGCCATACCTATGCTGCTGGGAAACATATTCCAGCAGTTTTATAATCTGGCAGATACAAGGATAGTCGGTCAATATCTCGGTGAAAACCCGCTGGCTGCTGTCGGCGCTACGTCTTCGATCAACAACGTTATTATCGGTTTCATGCATGGACTGACAGGCGGATTCAGTCTGACTGCCGCCCGTGCATTCGGTGAAAAGAATACCGAAAAGCTGAAACAGACAGTTGCGGCAACGGTGGTACTCGGAGGAGTGACCTGTATAGTGCTCACTATACTGAGCCTCCTGTTCATCGATCCGCTGCTGCACGCTATAAATGTGGAACCCGACATATACAAAGATGCCAGAAACTACATAACAATGATACTCGGCGGCATGGGAATAATCCTCTGCTACAATGCTATGGCATCGCTGATGCGTGCTATCGGCGATACGGTCATGCCGCTGGTATTCCTTATATTCTCGGCATTCGGAAATATATTTCTTGATATACTGTTTGTAAAATATCTGAGATTGGGCATAAGGGGCGCTGCCGCTGCTACTCTTATCACTTCAGGTATGTCGGCTGTTGCCTGCTTTATCTATATGAAGAAAAAATATCCGTTCCTCATACCATCGGCTGAGCACTTCAAATTCTCACGCAAGTTTGCAGGTGATATGTATGCATCCGGATGTTCAATGGGACTTATGAATTCTATGGTAGGTCTTGGTTCACTTATAATGCAGGGTGCGATCAATGACCTCGGAAAAGATACCATCAATTCTCATATCGCCGCAAGAAAGATAAGTGAGATGTGCATGATGCCCATGATGGCATTCGGAGGGGCTGCATCAAACTTCGCAGGTCAGAACTACGGTGCAGGGAAATATTCGAGAGTACGCAAGGGATTATACAGTGCCACCATGCTTACCTGGATATGGAGCGTACTCGTCATCATAGCTGTTTATATCGGCACACCTTTCTTCGTACAGGCAATTACAGGTCTGCACAAAGAATACATTATAAAAACAGCAAGTCAGTACACTCATTTCAATATGCCGTTCTATTTCATTCTCGGTATAATATTCGTGTTAAGACATTCCCTGCAAAGTGTCAAGGTCAAGCTGATGCCCACAATGTCAAGCTTTATCGAGCTTGTGGGAAAGATCATCGTATCCTTCCTGTTTGCACCGAAGATAGGCTATAAAGCTATAATAGCAGCCGAACCCATCTCGTGGCTGTTCATGACTCCCGTGCTTATATGGGGATTTGTAAGCTGCAAACAGCTGAAAGAACCCGACGTTCCCGATATCGGCACAAAAACACTTGCCTGAGCAGGAAAATAATTATCCCACAGTTTCACGGACAGGAACTGTGGGATATTTTTGTTTCATATTATAGTTATAACTCTGAAGGGCTTTATTACAAGAAGTGTACGCTGACAGCTGCGGATCTCTTCATAGTCTGTTTCACAGACAGGATTATCCTCTGTAAACCCTCACCCATTATTCCGATGATGGCCGCAGTTCCCTCTCCTCTTGAAATAACTGACAATAAATGCTATAATATAACAAGAAATCACACGAGGTGAAACTATGTCAGAAATACTTATAATAGATGATGATTCGCATATCAACGATATCGTATCCAAAGCACTGCGGTCCGAGGGGTATTCGGTAACAAGTGCCTATTCCGGAACCGAGGCGCTGCTGCTTCTGAATAATTACAGACCCGATCTTATTCTGCTTGACCTTATGCTGCCGGGGCTTTCAGGGGAAGAACTTCTTCCGCGCATCGGGGATATACCCGTGATAGTGGTCAGTGCAAAAGCCGATGTGACAAACAAGGTCGATCTGCTGATAGGCGGTGCGGCAGATTATATCACAAAGCCATTTGATATGAACGAACTTCTCGCAAGGATACTGGTACAGCTTCGTAAAAATGCAAGATCTGACGAAAGATCATTTCTAACTTATCATGAGATCACACTTGATATGGATAAACATACTATCTCAGCTAAAGGGAACGAGAATAAACTTACAAGAACGGAATATGCCATTCTTAAACTGCTGATGTCAAATCACGATCAGGTAGTGGCAAAGCTGACGATATTAGACCGCATCAGCCTTGATACCCCTGACTGTACCGAAGATTCACTGAAAAGCCATATCTACAATCTGCGCAAAAAACTGAAAGCACTGACAGGCAAGGAATATATTTCTTCGGTATGGGGCATAGGGTTTATGCTGACCGAAAAATCTTGACTATTTCTTCACTTTTTTCTTCACTGTTTTCTTTACTTTTCTATTTTATAATATTTTCAGAAACAAGTGAGGAGGTCACATTATGGAATATGTTCTGAAAACAAACGGTCTGTGCAAATCTTATCGCCGATACCATATCCTGAACGGTCTTACTATGAATGTCCCTAAGGGTTCGATATACGGTTTCGTCGGCAAGAACGGCGCAGGCAAAACAACGCTGATAAGATTGATAACGGGTTTGCAGGATCCTTCAAGCGGTGAGTACACTTTATATGGTACAAAACATACGGACAGCAGAATTTCAAAAGTACGCAGACGTATGGGTGCTGTGGTGGAAACACCTTCCATCTATCCCGATATGACTGCAAAGGATAATCTCATACAGCAGTACCGCACCCTCGGTATTTCGGATTTTGACGGACTTGAGGATATCCTGAAGCTGGTAGGACTTGAAAATACAGGAAAGAAAAAGGCGAAACATTTCTCACTCGGTATGCGTCAGCGACTCGGCATCGCAGTTGCCCTCTGCGGAAGTCCCGATCTTCTTGTGCTGGACGAGCCTGTAAACGGTCTTGACCCACAGGGCATCGTGGAAATAAGAGAGCTTATACTGAAACTCAACCGCGAGAAGAATATCACAGTGCTTATCTCATCCCATATCCTAGATGAACTTGCAAAGCTTGCCACACATTACGGTTTTATCGACAGCGGCAAGATCATCAGGGAAATGAGCGCCGAGGAACTGAACGCCGTATGCCGCAAGTGTATGCGCCTGACTGTCAGCAGCACAGCGATACTGGCAAAAGTCCTTGACGATATGGGTATAGGATACAGTGTTATCGATGATAACCATGCGGATATCTACTCAAAACCCAACATCACACAGCTTACACTTGCCCTTGCAAAGGAAAACTGCGAAGTTATTTCCTTTGAGGAACACGATGAGAGCCTTGAAAGCTTCTATCTGTCATTGGTGGGAGGTGCTGTAAATGCTTGACTTGTTAAGTGCAGGTATCCACAGGTACCTTAAACGTCCGCTGACTTATTTATGCTTTGCTGCATCACTTATCTGCGGCATTACGTATGTTATTACGTCTGTTCAAACCAGCGAGAATGTGGATTTCTTTTTTCCTGATGACTTTTACTTTATTTTCAGTATTATTGCAAATACTATTTTATGTGTTATGAATATCGGCACAGAATTCAGTTCGGGAGTAATAAGGAACAAGATATCTTCAGGGCACAAAAAGCATATCGTTTATCTTTCCGAAGTGCTTATTACAGTTCTGATATCGACTATCATGTTCTGTCTTACAGCTGTTCCTCTGGTCGCCTATCATATAGCTTATTTACAGAGAATGAACTATCTGATACTTTCGCTGGCGCTGATATTTACAGCCTACATCTTTATCGGCATTATGATAGTGTTCGTATGCTTTGTCACTGCAAACCGAACAGCAGCCGCGATTATCGGGGGCTTACTGGTCTTTCTGGTAAATGTTATCGGCTATAATGCAGATGGAATGCTTGATGAACCCGAATTCTACAATGTATATCATCAGGCTAACGGGGATTACTTTACGGTAGCAGGTGAATTACAAGAAACCGAGGATATGGACGACATAGTAGAAATAACACAGGAAGAAAATCCTGAATATCCCCGCGGTATCAAGCGAAATATCGTAACGGTGATCCGTGACAGTAATCCGAATGTATCCATCAATTCATTTATGTCATACTGCTATTGCACAAATTACTCTGAAGAACTGTATGAATACGAGAAAGAATCTCATTCGGAAATGGTGAGAAGCGAAGCATCGATGTGTATAGCAGCAGTACTCATAACGATCTGTGGTGCTTTGATATTTAAGAAAAAGAATTTGAAATAAGGGAGCCATGTTTATGATAGTCTGTCTTGTCATACTTATCATTCTGCTTGTGTGCAAGATACTTATAATGCGAAGATCCGCAAGAGAGATAACAGATGAAATACGGGACAGACTTACTTCCGATACAAATACACCCATAACTATCACTAGCCATGACCGCCGTATGCAGGAACTGGCAATACAGATAAACCGTCAGCTGAAAGATCTGCGCAAGGAGTATCTGCAATATCATCATGGCAATACCGAACTGAAAACCGCGATAACGAACATATCACACGATATACGCACACCCCTGACGGCAATAGCGGGAAATCTCTATATGATCGGCAAGACCGATGATATTTCAGAGATCAGGGAATATATCAGCACCATAGAAGAACGCACAGAGACCATGAAACAACTCACCGAGGAACTGTTCCGCTATTCTGTCATATTATCAGATGAAGGTGAACAGGATACGGAGGAAGTTTATGTGAATCAGGTGCTTGAAGAGAGTATCGGCGGATTTTATCCCGTGCTGACAAAGAGGGGCATAATACCGCAGATAGATATCACAGATATCAGCATAGTCCGTAATATGCGAAGATCAGATCTGGCAAGAGTATTTTCCAATCTGCTCAACAATGCACTGAAATACAGCGACGGCGATCTGGAGATAACGCTTACGGATAAGGGCGAGATCACATTCACAAATACCGCAAAGGATCTGTCAGCGGTGGAGGTAGAACAGCTGTTTGACAGGTTCTATACCGTCGAGGTCGCACGCAACTCAACGGGACTGGGACTTTCCATCGCCCGAACACTTGTGGATCGTATGGGCGGTACTATCACAGCTGACTATGATGAAGATCGGCTGATGATAAAGATCATTCTATAATAATACAACGGCACGGAGAAAGATGAACCGCACCAGTAAAAACGTACAATGACAAAAAGAGCCCGCCCCCCGTCTGATATATAGTCAGTGCTGATAAGTCTGTTATCATCGGTTCGTATAAACATAAACTTCTTCCTTTCACTTTAGCACGCTAATACAAAAGTTGACAAAATTGACACAAATTGACACTGTTCTGTCAACTTTAAAAACCCCTATTTTACGGCGTTTAAACCTTGTTTTTGAGAAAATTGACAATGTTGACAAGGTAAGAGGAGAAATGAAAAAATAGCAGGTAATTTCCAATATATGGTAAATTTACTTTTTTAAAGTATCCTTACTACCCTGTCAATTTTGTCAACTTTCATGTTTTTACCTCTGAAAGCCCTATTTTTCGAGGGTTATAAAGTTGACATCTTCGTGTCAACTTTTGTCAATTTAGTGGTGGGATTGACTTGTATTATCGTTTTTGGCTTGCCTCTGGTGCCGTGTTCCACTATTATCCTGATATAGTTCAGGCTTTCAAGAAGCGACAACGGCTCACTAAGCTCCCCTGCTGATAGTCTGGTGATCTTCCGAAAGTAAACCTGCACAGCTTCCGTCACTTAAATGCAAGCCTGCTTATCAGCTCGGGCGTAGATGTAAAGACCGATCAAAGCGTACTTGGTCACTCTCAGGCAAGTACAACACTTGATATCTATGCCGCAGCCTTTCAAGATCGTGAAGCTCAGGCGCTGGGCGTGGTTGCTGATATCCTCACAGAGGGTAAGCAGAGAAAAGCAGAATAATGTATCAAATTTAATACATTTCAACAGAGCAGGCTTTGATCGGTCAGCTCTGTTTTTATGTGATTTGGAATATTTCAGGAAACATCAATTATTTTATAAAAAAATGGATAATGACCAAACAATGACCAAAACCCAAAAAAGCAAAATAAAAAAGCCCTGAAACATCGTAGTTTCGGGCTTTTCTTTGGTGCGGCAAACGGGACTTGAACGATAGCCGCTGCCCATTGTAATTGAATGTTATCTCAGCTTATCTGCGGTGTTGCGACGTTTCTGAGGTATGAACTTCAAGTGATTTGAGGTGGTCTCATGCAGTCTTTGGCGGAGATAAAGTCCAAATAAGGTCCGAAGGTTCAAAAATATTCTACAAAAAACTCGGTTATGCCTTCAACATCATGCTGCTGTCTTGGATATGTATGTATCGTTTTTCTTACCGTCGTCATACACATCATCAATCCCAACTGCCATATACCTCACCGATATCCCAAAAATACTCATGTTCCGGATCTTCACGAGCCTTCCAATCGCTTGGAGTTATGTTGATATTTTGTATACCAATCTCTGAATTGTCATCATCGTACTTCATTACACAGTTTATATGTATCACATATGAATTATCTTCAGTTTTAACATCATTGATCTCAACCGAACCCGTCAATCTGCTGACATTTCCACCGCCGAATGTTTTCCCTCCAAATGCATGATTAATTTCTCCATATGATAATATATCAGAACCGATCTTTTCAAAAACATTATTTATATCCGTATTCAGATCGTAAGTATCAAGGGATCTCTGACAGAAATTCTGTTTTATCATTTCGTAGTCTTTGTTTATAAAGCCATTCGCAACATCTTCTGCAAAATCATCCATCTGTTTTCCATATTTTTTATAATCGGTAAGAGGGTTGAATCTTTCAGCTGGAGAACTTTCTGTGCTTTTAAGTTCTTCTGACTCATCATGGATACTGCTAATATCAGATGTACAAGAAGAAAGAAGCGTACACGATAAAACCAGCACTAGCATAAGTTTTATTCTGTACATTATAGATGTCCTCCTAATATCCAAACTGTATTTCCGTCAATTATTATTTTGTGCGTTTTTTCCCTGTCCACATTACAGAATAAATAATTTTAATCGTACCGATCATCTATTATTTAAACACACTGATTGTTTCTATTGGTGCTGTATTTTCATTCCACTCTTCATCAATATCATTATCCTGTAATTCAAAACAAATGCCTGGAAGATCTTTTATTATGTAGATTGTTTCGATATTTTGTCCATCTTCTTCCGGTCTCCCTATGAACTTTTCAACATCACTTAGATAAGAGCCAATACCGACCTTTCCTTTTACTTTACCTTTAAAATCATTATATACCATTATTTGGATCAGTACTTTATCTTTAAACCAGAAAACAATATCAGCTGTGATTATTTTTTTTACATAATTATTATCGGTTGTTTTATATGGTATTTTTTCAGTACGAAGATGTTCAATAATACTATCGTAGTTTGCACCTATACTGTATCTGCCAACACTTTTACCTGGAATTATTTCATAAAAATCCACTTTACCACTCTCCTTGTTGTATAGTAATAAGCTCCTTAAACCCTTTCAAATCATCACCTACATAATAATCGATAAGTTGACCAAATTCAACATTATCCAAACTAGGATCAATGTTAATTATTACAGTTTTATTATCATATGTTATGGTTCTCTGTAAAGAACCACGCAATTGTCCTTTTCCATCCCAAATTCCTTGACGAATCGTTGCTTTATACTGTTTTCGCCAATATGGCAATGTGAATCATATTTTATAAATAACCCACAGATAAAAATTATATCATATTAAAGTATAAAGTGTCAACAGGTTAATTATTTCAGAAAAACCAACATAATACGTTGATCAACTAAGCTCTTTCTCGATGTTATATACAATTCTCCATCGGCATAAATAACAACTTTAGACCGTTCCATATGTGCAAAACATAGAATATTTTAAATTTTTTGTAAAGAGGGGGTGTAAAAACTCGGACATCTTACCCTATACAAGTAGGAGAAAAAAAGATCTGCACATTTGACAATTTCGTACCCTGCTGAATGTTCAATAAATAAAAAGTTTTTAAATATTCTGTAAAACAGGGGTATCAAAACACGTTCATCTTTCCTTATACAAGTGAAAAGGAGGTCGATATATTGAGAGAACTGAAAACAAAATCATGCGAGGAGATCATGACCACGCTCTACAAGCCCACTGTGTTCGCAGTGGAAGGTCTCATATCGCAGGGGCTGTACATTCTTGCAGGGTCACCCAAGGTGGGGAAATCGTGGTTGGCGCTGGAACTTTGCCTTGCAATATCGAAAGGAGAAAAGTTGCTTGATCGTCCGACACGGCAAGGCTCGGCGCTGTATTTTTGTCTCGAGGACAGCTGGCAGAGAATACAATCCAGGCTGTATGAACTGACCGATGAGCCGTCGGAGAAGCTTCACTTTGCTTTGAAAGCAGACACGATAGGCGATGGACTGTGCGAACAGATAGTCAAGTTCAAGTCGGAACATGATGACCTTCGGTTGGTGGTCATCGATACGTTGCAGATGGTGCGGAGCGAAACGGACAGCAGCTACGGCAGCGACTACGCTGAGTTGATACCGCTGAAAACTCTCGCAGAACAGTTGAGCATCAGCATAGTTCTTGTTCATCACCTGCGCAAAGCAGCAGACAGCGATCCGTTCAATATGATCTCGGGGAGCACTGGTCTGAATGGTTGTGTGGACGGTATGCTTGTTCTGAAAAAGGATAAGCGGTGCGGCGGTCAGGCTGTGCTGTACGCGACAGGTCGTGATATTGAAGACAGTGAATTGTCTCTCACAAGGCAAGGTGCACGCTGGGTACTTACAGATGAACGTGAGGACAAGCCGCCAGATACTTTTGTGTTCGCAGTCCATGACATGATGTCGGAGAAAGAAAAGCTGTCAGCAACGGCGACCGAGTTGAGTGCAGAACTTGAAAATCGTTTCGGATTAGTCCTGCCAAGCAACATGGTCAGCAAGAAACTAATGCAGCACGGATATGAACTTCGGGGCTATGGTGTGAGCTTTGAGATAAAACGCAGCCACGGAAAACGTTGGTTGGAACTGTCTTATGACCGTGCGGGTGACAGCAGTGACGGCAGGTTGCTGTACCCCGAGAGCTGCTGTCCAGCCGGCACCCGAAGTGTCGAAAAGCCTTTAGATACGTTGTCTGAGCAGGGTGACGGCTCAGCTGTGGGTGACGGCAAAGGTCGTGAGGGTGACGGTTCAGGCAGTGAGTATGTTCTCATCAACGGCAAGCGTGTACCTGTTGTGAGAATGTCATTCGAGGATATTGTACGCAGAAGTGCTGCAAGATTACGGCAAAAAATCTACGAAGAGCGAGGCGATATAGTACCCGACAAATATCGCCTGTCGGGTGGTTACTCCACCACGCCAACAAAACGCCACACAAGCGATTTGTGCGCGGCTGTGAGCGATATTGTTGCGGAATAGTATGATTTGATATTTACACGTATCGTATTATTCGGGCAGATATATCAGGAGGAAACGATGTGCAGGTTAAAGTGCGGCGTCAATTCGCCGCAAATCTCACAGCGGACGGCAACGCCGACCGCATTCTACGGGGGTTTTGGCGTATCGGTAATTGGCGTCAATCCCGCAAATTTCAGAAAAGTGTGGTGTCAATATTTCAAAAATCGCGAGATAAGCGCGTAGGTACGCGGGTTTTGCGTGGCGTCAAGCCCTGAATTTCAAATAGAAAGGAAGATCTAAAATGAACAGCAGATTTATCACAAGACAAAATGTATGAGACATCAAGGAGTGTGATATTTGAATGGCTGAAACAAAAATTACAATGCTGACAATAAAAGAAGCTGCTGCACTTGTGGACGGACTAACGGAGTACCGTGTGCGTGAGATGTGCAGGTCGGGTGAACTGCCTTGCTTCAAAGCGGGCAAAAAGTATCTGATAAACAAAGAGATACTGCACAAATATCTGAGCGGTGAGTTAGTGGTTCGGTAGAAAAATATGTTGCAGTAATTAACGTTCGTCTGTCGGCTGGCAATCCCGTAAGTCTTGTGATATGGTGTTGTTGCCGACAGGCAAATATAAATCGAAAGGATGAAACACATGGCGTACATTGAAAAACGAAAAAACAAGAAAGGCGAAGTTACATCATACCGCATTCGTGCGTACTGCGGTTATGATGTTCACGGAAAGCAGATGGTGAGGTTCAAGAGTTGGAAACCGCCTGAAAATATGTCTGCAAAACAGGCAGATAAAGAGATACAGCGCATTGCGATACTGTTCGAGGAGGAGTGCGCACATGGTCAGGTGACTGCGGCTGTCAAGTTCCAGAAAGTCATTGAGATGTGGGCGACCGAGTATGCTGAACTCAACCACCGCAGTACGACTTTACAACGTGAACATCTCATTGCAGACAGGGTCATCCCTGCGCTTGGACATCTGCGCATCGACAAGATAACTGCTCGGGACATTCAGAAATTCATAAACTCTCTTGCAAAGCCCGGTGCTAACAAACGTAACGAAAAACCGTTGTCGCAAAAGACAATGCGACATCATTTATCTTTCATCTCATCCATATTCGAGTATGCGATAAGACTGGACATGGTTAGTGCAAATCCGTGTTCAAAAGTCATCATACCTAAGGTCGATGCAAGCGGCAAAGCGTACAAGAAATCTGAAAAGCACATCTACACAAAAGAACAGGCACGTGAGTTCATGAAGATTCTTCGTGAAGCGCCGATGAAATACAAGGTGTTTTTTACGCTGGCGATATACACAGGTTGCAGACGTGGTGAACTGCTTGGTATCGAGTGGAAGAATATAGATTTTGAAAACGGAACGGTGATGATCGATCATACTTCAAACTACACTGCTGACAAAGGCATCTACTCCGATGCGACCAAAACGGAGAAGTCAACGCGGCTTGTAGATCTTCCGACTGCTGTCATCGGTCTGCTGAAAGCTTACAAACACGATCAGGACAGCTACAAAGCAAATCTCGGAGACAAGTGGCAGGAACACGACCGCCTGTTCACCAAATGGGATGGTCAGCCTATGCACCCGAACACGCCTTACACCTGGTTGATGCGGGAGTGTGAACGCAGGAATTTCCCATTCTATGGTTTGCACAGCTTCAGACATTTCTTCGCATCGGTCGAAATCGAAGCAGGAGTTGACCCAACCACGGTGGCGGCGATGTTAGGTCACAGCACACCTGTGACTACGATGTCTACTTACAGTCATTACTTCGCAGAAAGCAAGCGTCGAGCGAGCAATATCATGGCGGAGGTCATTGAGGGGAAAGAAGCAGGATAACGCACCAAGAAAATTCGGCGGGAGCTCTATACACAGGGCTCCCGCCAAAACTTTTTCCCAATAAGGTCCAAAATAAAGTCCAAACCTAGTTTTCAGGCATGAAAAAACCTCGCAAACGCCGTGTTTACGAGGTTTTGGTTTGGTGCGGCAAACGGGACTTGAACCCGTACGTCTAGGACACACGCCCCTCAAACGTGCCTGTCTGCCAGTTCCAGCACTGCCGCATTTATTTCTTATCTTTGAGGGAACTGAATTTCACACATTCAGCTTAATTATTATATCATGTAGGAAAGCAAATGTCAAGCATTTTTCAAAAAAAAACATTATTATATTCGTTTTTATATACCACATATTATTTTTTATATACTAAAATTCAAGCTATTAGTGTGACCTTTCCTGCGATATCCCGTGAGGCTCATGTTTTTCAGGCTAATATCGATACTCACCTACCTGTTGTCGAAAGGAAGTCCGTCAGCATATAATACAACGGAAGAAATTTTATGCCGGTGCATCATCCCGCGCAAAACGGGAATAATATCCACAGAGATCTTATCCACAAGGAGTGTTTTTATATGACCGTTCACAGAGGTGACATTTATTACGCTGACCTCAGCCCCGTTGTAGGCTCGGAACAGGGCGGGCTTCGTCCTGTGCTTATCGTGCAGAACGATATCGGCAACCGCCATTCGCCCACGGTTATAGCAGCGGCGATAACCAGCAGACAGGATAAAGCCCGTCTGCCTACACATATCACCCTGGGTACAGGGTGCGGACTTTCGCGGGATTCGGTAGTGCTTTTAGAGCAGATACGCACCCTCGATAAGCGTCGGCTTCGTGAGAAGATGGGACAACTTGACAAGGGCGCTATGTCAGCTGTTGATTCCGCACTGTCAGTGAGTTTCGGACTGGGCGGATAGCATTTTACACAAAGCCATCGTGATGACATTGTTCGTCTTCATGATTTTTCTTTTAACTCAGACATATTTCTGCAAGAGTTGTACAAAAACGTACAACTTTTCAATAGTTTTCGCTGATAGTGAAAAACGTTTTTCATTATCACCGTGCCCGATACCGTATCCCCATCGGTCGGGTGCAAAAAGTTTTTTATCACGAAAGGAACAGAAATATGACTATACTGAAAGAACAACTCATAGGCATGGGCGAAGATACCGCTGTATGCCGAATGGCGTTTGCCGTCGACAGCGCCGAGGAAATCCCCTATCTCGGGGCTTCGATCCCCAGGACTATCGCACCCGGTTCAACCGTGTGGGATATCTCCACAGGTGAATACTATGGCATGAACTCCCAAGGGGTATGGATAAACCAGTCCACAGGCGAACCTGTGATACCGCCCGACACCGATAAGGGCTAAAGGCAGTATCCGAAAGCCTGTAATGCAAGACAAAGCACTTCCGTCAAGCAGGACAGAAGTGCCTTGTTTTATCAGTTATCTGCAAATACTTTCAATATCTCTTCAACACCCGCCAGACAGCGTGAATAATCATCGATAAAGGCATCGTGATTGCTCAGAATATAGTCCGTATCACCGTCTCTTGCGGCAAATTCCAGAGCCTTCGCTTTCTCCGACAGCATCTGCGCACCTATTGTCAGTGAAGCGCTCTTAACTGCATGGACGTTCACTCTGTAATCCTCCCATCGCTTTTCGATAAAAGCTGCTTTTATGGGAATGACCTTGTCGGCTTCCAGATAACCGTCAAGAGTGTCCAGATAGAACTCCCTTGAATCCATACAATACCCCAGCCCGACAGCAGGGTTGACGTAAGCGTTCAGTGAACTCATCTTCTGAAGCTCTTTCAGGGTAAAGCTGTCCTCATCGGCTTTTCCATCGTGCTTCGCTGCGTCTTTCGTGACTGTGGTGACCTTCTCCTCAGGCAGATACTTCTTCAGGGTCTTCTCAAGCAGTTCACTGTCGATGGGCTTTGTAAGGTAATCGTCAAATCCCTCACGGATATACATATCCCTCGCACCTACGACTGCATTGGCCGTCAGGGCGATAAAGGCGGCGTCCGTATCGCGCATACCCTCATCACAGACACGTTTCAGGGTCTCTATGCCGTCCATGCCTGGCATCATATGATCAAGGAATACAATGTCATACTGCTTCTCACGTATCAGTGAAAGCGCCATATAACCTGACAATGCAGTCTCGGGGACAATGCCGTACATTTTCAGCAGACTCACAGCCACCTTGATATTCATCTCATTGTCATCTACCACCAGCACCTCGGCGTCGGGTGCGTAGATATGGGTATCGGATTCATTCTCCTTTACCGTGCTCCTGCGGATATTGTCACCCATAGGCTCATGGTCGGATATCTTCTGAGGCAGACTGAACCAGAAAGTGCTTCCCACACCGTATATGCTCTCTACATGGAGCTCGCTGTCCATCATTCCCAGCAGTTTGGTGACTATCGCCATGCCAAGTCCTGTGCCCTCGATGCTCCTGTTGCGCTGTTCGTCAAGCCGCCTGAAAGATTCAAACAGTGCCCCCATATCCTCTTCCCTGATGCCTATTCCCGTATCACCTACTTCAACATACAGCGTGATATCGTCATCCTGAACAGATTCGCTGCGCACCGTAAGAGTTACACTTCCCTTTTCCGTGTACTTCACAGCGTTGGTCAGCAGGTTGGATATCACCTGCTTTATGCGCATATCATCACCTATCAGTTTTGAAGGGAGCTCGGCATCCGCATTGACTATGAGCTTCAGTTCCTTGTCAGCCGCCCTTGCCGCCACCGATGTTACAAGGTCGTTTATCATTGAAGCCGTAGAGTAGGTAACAGGGATTATCTCCATCTTGCCGTCCTCTATCTTCGAGAAATCCAGTATACTGTTTATCAGCGAGAGCAGTGTCCGTCCCGCACTCTGTATATTCAGTGCGTATTCTTTTATGCTGTTATCACTGCATTCCCGCAGTATCATCTCATTCATGCCGAGGACTGCGTTTATCGGCGTCCTTATCTCATGAGACATCTGTGCTAAGAAAGTGCTCTTTGCTTCGTCCGCCGCGATAGCCGATTCAGCTGATTCTTTCAGCTGATGGTTAGCCCTGTTCTGCAAAGCTATCAGATGATGCATCAGGATATACACCGTGATCGTGCAGCCCAGCAGTACCACAACGCATATAGCGCCGTACACAAGCACACTGCCGTAAACGCTCCGCACGTTCCTCATAACATACACCGTGAAACCCGATTCTGTCTGGGTGCTTGCTATGGCAACACGAAGTTTTCCGTCGTAATCGGATATTATCGAAACGTTGCTGCCGTCGGGTTCAGCCGAAACATAGGGCAGTTCTGCCACATTGGTGATATTGTCCCCATTCAGCCTGTAACTGCCGTAGGGGTGGCTGATTATAGTACCCTCCTTATCGGTGATGAAAGCATAGCCGTTACCCGAATAGCTTGTGCCAAGCAGATCCACCAGCTTATCCATATAAAAATCTATGCCGAAGCTGCCGATATATCTGCCTGTATGGGCATCGTAAACTTTTTTTGCAAAAGTCACGCAGTATACACCTGTCTGCTCATCAAAATACGGAGCTGATATGCACCAGCCTTTCTCTGATCCTGCAAGGTCTCTGTACCATTCCCTGTCCTCAACGTGCCAGCTGTCATCGGGCTCCCAGCCGTTGTTCATTATAACAGGATGTTCCCATTCGGGATTGACAATATAGCTCACCGAGATATCACTGTACTGCGAGGTTATATCGTCCAGCCGCTTTACCGCCCTGTCGTAGTCATCAACAAGCGAGGGCTCGGCGGATACCATGGAACAGAACATATCCAGCACGCTTTTCTCGGCACTGACCCAGGATGAAAGCTTCTGCGAATAGCCGTCAAGCTCCTCCCTCATCTGTGATTTTCCCCATCTCAGGGTAGAGATCGTATTCACATACATACTCATGACGAAAACCAGCATAAGAGCGACTATTATCAGCCGCCTGAAATGAGCATCGATCGTCAGCCCCTTGCTTCTGTCACGCCTGCGCTTTTCGGTGTTCTCCTTTTTTACTATACTGTTATAGGAAACTATCTTTCCTATCATGTCACCAAGCTTATGCCCGCTCTCGCGGATGATCTCGAACTCTCTCTCATGACCCGCTGAGTTCTTCAGATTTTCCGAATTTGCCGCGGATATTATTTTGTGCAGAGGTTCCTGCAAACCCGCTGTCAGGCTTTTCAGGAAGACCTCATTGTGTTCCAGCATCTTGCGGGAGCGCTGCGCCGAACGTGCGGTATTGATGTACATCACTGCCAGCATTATGAACACTGCCAGCGATATGCCTATCATCACCAGCATCTGCATATACGAATTGCGGTACAGCGACCAGTTATCCTCGCTGACGATAAGGTACCATCCGAATCCCGATCTTACCGCAAACAGGTTCTGCCCCTTCTGCCTTAAGTGCACGGAACCGTCGCTTCCTTTAGCAAGTGAGAATATGCCTCCGTATTCGGGCATTTCTTCCATAATTTCACAGCCCACATGGGATTCATCGGTACAGCCTGCGATTACGCCCTTTTCAGTGACTATCACAGCTTCTTTTTCGCCATCGGCATACATCTTCGAGATATGCCGCCTGATATCCTGCATGGTGTAATCCATAGCCACAACAGTCTCGCCGTCTGCCAGCATTACTGATACCGTATAGCAGATATCCCCTGTAGCCGCATCAATGTACGGGTCGGTAACGTAGGCTCTTCCCCCGCTGCGCAGAGCGCCCTTGTACCAGCTTCTCTCATTTACATCATAATCGGCAGGAGCGTCAAAATCCGGTATGATATACCAGCCATTTCCCGCAATATATACATTATAGCAAACGCCATCGGTCTCAGGACGTATCTCATTCTTATATTCCCTCACCAGCTTTTCCAGCTTTGCACGGTCGTCAATATCGTTCTGTGCCGTCACAGCGAAGCGCATAGCCTTGCTGCGGACATCGTTTACTGTCTGTTCAAGCTCACGGCTGACTATCTCCAGTCTGCTGCTGCCTGTTTCATCAGCCTGCTGTGAATTCACAGTGAAGACCAGAGTTATCTCCGATATCATAGCTATCACCAGAAGCACCACAGCTATCAGGAACGCAAATGTCGCACTGTTTTTTTTTCAACGCTCTCACCACCTTTTGCTTATAATTATCTCCATTTAATTATATCACATCTTCCTCATGCTTTCAAGTCCTTTTTAAGGGACAGAGTGAGAAATAACAGCTAGCAAATAGTGTAAAATGGATAATGGAAAATTAAGGTATCCGCATTATTTGACGTCTGGGGAAATAATAAACAATTCGCGGCATAGCGTGTTGTGAAAAGCGGATAAATATCGGGGATATACTTTACAATCGTGGAAAAAATATGATATAATAAACAAAATAAATATCAATCGAAAGGAGTGTATTTATGACACGCTGGGGTATAATCGGCACAGGAAAAATAGCACGAACATTTGCGGCTGCACTGAAAGAACAAAACAGTTCTGTGACTGCGGCAGTAGCTTCAAGAACTCTTGAAAACGCACAGAGCTTTGCTGAGGAATTCGGCTTTGAAAAGGCTTACGGAAGCTATGAGGAACTTGCACGAGATGAAAGCATAGACATCGTATATATAGCAACACCCATGCACAAACACTACGAGGACACGCTGTTATGCCTTGAAAACGGCAGGAACGTCCTGTGCGAAAAAAGTATCGCACTGAACACAAAGCAGGCTGAGGAAATGTTCGCAAAAGCCGAAGAAAAAGGACTTTTCCTTATGGAAGCCATGTGGATGAAGATGCGTCCCGCCTACCTTAAAGTTAAGCAGTGGATAAAAGAGGGGCGAATAGGCGAAATCCGCTACATCAAGGCGGATTTCAACAACTTTATCCCCTTTGATAAAAACGACAGGCTCTTCAAGCCCGAATGCGGCGGTGCTCTGCTTGACCTCGGTGTGTACCCTATCACCTTTGCTGTGGCACTTATGGGCGAACCCGCTTCCATCGAGACCCACGCCCACATCAGCGGCGGTATCGACCTTTCAAACAGTGTGACTCTGCTATATCCCAACGGCGCATACGCATCTACCACATCGGGATTTGAGATACAGAACCGCAACAACGCCGTTATCGCAGGAGATAAGGGCAGTATCACCATGGGCGACTGGTTCTTCTGCTCCCCCGAATGTACACTGTACGATGCCGAAAGCAGACAGATAGAGGACAGGCTATTCCCACCCGAGATAAACGGCTACGAATACGAGATAAGAGAAGCCGAGAAATGTCTTGCCGAGGGACTGAAAACCAGCAAAGCCGTCCCACCCGAAGACACCCTCAGCATCATGCGCATAATGGACGAATGCAGAAAAACGTGGGGACTGAAATTCCCCCAGGAAGTCTAGCCAATTCATAATTCACAATTCATAATTCATAATTGTTGACAGGGCGGATAGTGTGTTTTGTTATCGTAAGTAAACATCAAGAATACGTTCCAACTCTGACAATTTTAAGAACACAAAAATGCGCTTACCGCAATTCCGCGATAAGCGCACATTTTTTATTAGCTATATTTTCAGTATCATAGATACTATCTTCATCACAATCCTTTGACCCCCGTCACACGATACTTATCTTCACCGCGAACCTATAATAGGCGGAAACGACCTGCCCAGCCGAGGGCAATTATGAATTGTGAATTATGAATTGATAGAAGTGAATTACTGAACCATGAGCTTGCATACCAGGTTTGCAAACTCAACTGGATCATCGATGGAGAGACCCTCTATCAGCAATGCCTGATCGTACAGCAGCTTGGTGTAATCTTTCAGGGTATCCTTGTCCTCAGCGTACAGCTTCTGCAGCTTGCCGAATATCTCGTGATTGGGGTTGATCTCCAGCGCCTTGTCTGCCTTTACACGGTTAGCGTCATTCTGGGGCATTGCGTTGAGTACCTTCTCCATCTCGATAGATATCATACCGCCGTCACTTGAAAGGCATACAGGGTGAGATTTCAGCTTCTTGGAAAGGCGTACCTTGTTAACCTTGTCAGCGATAGTCTCCTGCATGAAGGCGAACATATCCTTGTTCTCCTCGTCCAGCTTCTTGACTTCTTCCTTCTCCTCCTCGGTGTCGAGATCAACATCGGCATCGCTGATGGACTTGAATGCCTTGCCGTCATAGTTCAGCATTACCTTCAGGCAGAAGTCGTCAACGTCCTGTGTCATGTAGAGAACCTCATAGCCCATGTCCTTGATCTTCTCGATCTGGGGCAGCTTGTCT
Organism: Ruminococcus albus AD2013; assembly: GCF_000526775.1. Classification (NCBI taxonomy): domain Bacteria; kingdom Bacillati; phylum Bacillota; class Clostridia; order Eubacteriales; family Oscillospiraceae; genus Hominimerdicola; species Hominimerdicola alba. The sequence continues at coordinate 3,387,471 of NZ_JAGS01000001.1, read as the reverse complement.
ATACGCTCCTTGGTCTCGCCGCAGGCATAGTAGATGTACTTCTGATCTTCTTTCATTCTGGAAACGTACTCTTTCAGAGTTACGCTCTTGCCGTCCTCAAAGGTAGACTTGAACAGAAGCAGGTCTTTCAGGGTATCTATCGCAGCGCCATAGCTCTGGTAAATTCCGAACTTGAACTGGAGACCGAACACCTCAAAGAACTTCTCGTACTTCTCACGGTCATTCTTCAGCAGCTTTGCAAGCTCGTTCTTTATGGACTTCTCAACGTTCTTTGCGATTATCTTGACCTGTCTGTCCTGCTGCAGCATCTCACGGGAAATGTTCAGCGAAAGGTCTTCACTGTCAACAACACCCTTTACAAAGCTGAACCAGTCAGGCAGAAGGTCTGCACACTTATCCATTATCAGCACGCCGCTGGAGAACAGCTGGAGACCCTTTTCGTAATCCTTGGAATAGTAATCGAAAGGCGCCTTTGAAGGAATGTACAGCAGAGCATCATAGGTAGCTATGCCCTCGTTCTTGGAATGTATGTGAGCGATAGGCTCCTGATAATCAAGGAACTTCTCAGAATAGAACTTGTTGTAATCCTCCTCAGTCAGCTCGCTCTTGTTCTTCTTCCAGATAGGTGTCATGCTGTTGAGGGTCTCTGTCTCGATGGTGGTGGTAGGCTCTTCACCCTCCTCGGCATAGTTTGAATGCTCAACATCCATCTTTATGGGGAAACGGATATAGTCGGAATACTTCTTGACCAGCTGCTGTATGCGCCATGTCTCGCAGTACTCTGAATACTTCTCGTCCTCGGTATCCTCTTTCAGCACCATAGTGATGACAGTGCCCGCAGTCTCCTTCTCAGCAGGCTCGATGGTGTAGCCGTCAACTCCGTTGGACTTCCACAGATATGCCTTGTCACTGCCATAAGCCTTTGTCAGCACGCGAACTTCCTTAGCCACCATGAAAGTGGAATAGAAACCTACGCCGAACTGTCCGATGATATCAACGTCCTCACCAAGATCGTTGTCTGTCTTGAATGCAAGAGAGCCTGACTGTGCGATAGTACCCAGATTGTTCTCCAGCTCTTCCTCTGTCATACCGATACCGTTATCCTCGACAGTAAGGGTCTTTGCTTCCTTGTCAGCCTTTATCTGTATAGCAAAATCGTCCTTGTTGAGACCTACGCTCGTATCGGTCAGGGACTTGAAATACAGCTTGTCGATAGCATCGCTGGCATTGGAGATTATCTCTCTCAGGAATATCTCCTTGTGAGTATAGATGGAGTTTATCATCATATCCAGAAGTCTTTTGGACTCCGCTTTGAACTGCTTGGTTTCCATTATATTTCCTCTCCTTAAAATTTATTACAAACATTTTAGCACTCAGTGTATCCGAGTGCTAAATATATTATACCTCATATACATGAAAATGCAAGAGGTTACACAAAATATCTTTTATTTATTTACAATTTATAAACAAACCATCGCAATGGTGTTGTCAACCGAACAACAAACTGCCACTCAAAAGGTGAGAACAAAAAAATACGAACATATACCAAAGTATACGACCGTATATTTTGGTACGTGTATATACACCGCCCCATTAATTTAGTATCACACTTTACCGAATACTTTACTTTTGTACGATTATGTGATATACTGAATTTATATATCCAAAAAGGAGCTGACATCTATTTGAACAACGAAGTCATCTACATACAGAATAACAGCGGTGAGAAATACAGCTCGCTGAAGATCGACTGCCTGAAACTCGGCGTCATGCTGATACTGTACAGGCTATTTCTTTCCATGATGAGCATATTGGGCGTTATAGTGACCTGCCGTGTGCTTTCGGGGGAATTCCATTCCTACAATGGCGCGGTAGATCTTCTGAAAAGTGATTATGCGGACAAAATATCCACCTCGACCTACTCCATGCTTATGAATACAACGCTGACAACGTCCTCGCTGATACTGACCCTGCTTTTCGGCTGGATAGTGCTGGGATTCAGCTTCCGAGGTTATCTTAAGCCCTCGGTCAACGGAGCAAAAACAGGCTTGAGATACTTCCCCGCCTGCTTTGTGATGAATATAGTCATGTCAGCCATAGTGGCAATATTCGTGAATTTCATGGATCAGGCAGGCGTTACCATACCCGAAGCCGATTTTTCCATAGATAAGCCATCAACAGCGGCTGTAGCACTTCAATTCCTGTATATAGCCATTATGGCACCGCTTATCGAAGAGATAGTCTACCGCGGAATGATACTGAGTGCCCTTTCAAAGTACGGCGAATTTCCTGCCATTTTCTTTTCAGCACTTTGCTTCGGTCTGATGCATGGAAATATCCCCCAGGCAGTAGCGGCTTTCGGCACAGGACTTATGTACGCCTGCATTGCGGTCAGCTGTAATTCGATAATGCCGTCACTGGTGATACACTCGCTGAATAATATCGTCGTGAGCTTCTCCACACTCGGCAAGGCTATGGGATTTGCCTATACTTCCACCGTCAGCAGTATCATGCAGATACTTGCCGCAGTTATCGGATTCTACGTACTGCTGACCAGAGCCAGCGCTTTCAGCACCGCTGACGGTCAGACATCCCGCGAGAAGAAGAAGGTAATGATCACCATTTTCACCAGACCCGCAGTCATCTTATATCTGGTCATACTGATAATAAGAATAGCTGACGGCCTGATAGAAAGCAACGCCGCGTAAAGCACTGAAAGCTCCACGCGGCGTTCTGCCGTTTTTTGATATCTCTTTACCCTTACAACCATTTTTTCTTCTTGAAAAATATAAGGCTGATGATAACTATAAGTACGCTGACCGCGATCACTATCGGGTATGATGCTTTGTATCCCAGTTCGGGCATATATTTAAAGTTCATACCGTACCAGCCCGCGATAAGGGTCAGGGGCATGAAGATAGATGTTATCACTGTCAGGATAGTCATTATCCTGTTCTGCTTCACTTCAAGTCTGGATTGATAAAGGTCACGTATCTGTATAGAATAGTCACGCAGAGAAGCGGTCATATCATGCAGGCGCGATATGCGCTGATTGAACAGGTGGAAATATCTGACGTTATCCTTTATAAAGAAATTGTTCTCATTTTCTTCCAGTTCCTGTGCAAGATCCTGAAGCTGTTCGTAATGTATACGCATATCCCTGAGGTCGCTTCTTATACGGCTGACTCTCAGTGATGGATCAGTTTCCGAACCCTCAAGTATCCTCGATTCGATGGTATCAAGTTCCTTGTCCAGGGTTTCAAGTACCGCCTGATCTCCCGTTACTATCTGTTCAAGAAAATCATAAATGAATCTTTCAAGGCTTGGCAGTACCCATTTTTTGGTACGGATAATGTTCTGCAATATTTTTTCCACCATGCCGCTGTCATCTATGAAAACTATACCTTTCTCATCAAGTGCAAAGGCAAAATTCGTTTTCGGCCCAGAGATGCATTTGCGGTCAGGCACAGAAAATGTACCCGTCAGCGAATCGTAGTTCACCTCAGCCTTTGTGGTGTGTACCGAAGTAAGATCAATATCCATTTCTATACCCATATCGAAAGTATCCTTATATTCTGCCCATTCCGCAGAAGTAAGCACCGCCACATATTTAGCCCCTTGTCTGCCGCTTGTGGTATCTTCCGCTTTTTCAAGAGTGTTTTTGATATAGTATAACATTTTGCTGTCCTCCGGTACGATAAATTACAGCGAACCGAAAATGATAATCGTTCGCCGTAAATATATTATAACACTTTATTCCAAAAAAATCAACAAAAATTTTCTGCCCCGAAGTCTTTTTTCAGACCTCGCGGCAGATTTTTTACATTATTATCTCCGACTGGAAATACTGTTCCTGAAAGTGTATCTTTTCCGCTATTTCCTCTTTGCTGAATGTTTTATCCATCGGGCAGACCACCCATTTTTCTTCAACATCATCAGCCCTGTGAACGACAGCTATGATCTTACCCGTAAATTTTTCAACAGGTTCATCAACGCCTAAAATGTAAGCATCCTGTTCTTCGCCGTCGGGGGCGATGATGCCCTCGATATATCCGTAGTTTATCGGATAATACATATCCTTATACTCGGGGTGATAACTGCCGAGGGGTCTGTCAACTGTGACGGTAACAATATCTCCTATCATTCTGCACCTCCGCAACAAGAAATGCCACAGCATTTCCGAAAGTGTATCGGAAATACCGTGGCTGAATGGTTCATATCAATCTCTTCTGAAAAGGTCTCTTGTGTAAACTTTCTCACGCACATCATCAAGACAGCTGTCATATCTGTTGGCAATGATAGCCGCAGATTCAGACTTGAACTTGTCAAGGTCATTCACGACCTGACTTCCAAAGAATGTCTCGCCGTCTTTAAGGGTGGGTTCGTAGATTATAACTGTTGCACCCTTAGCCTTGATACGCTTCATAACGCCCTGAATTGAAGACTGACGGAAATTATCACTGTTGGATTTCATGGTAAGTCTGTAAACACCGATGACCACGTTCTTTTCGCTGGTGGAATCCCACGAACTGTTTGAAGAGTAGTATCCTGCCTTTTCAAGCACTCTGTCCGCAATGAAATCCTTTCTCGTGCGATTGGATTCAACGATAGCAGACATCATATTCTGTGGAACATCTTCGTAGTTTGCAAGCAGCTGCTTTGTATCCTTCGGCAGACAGTATCCGCCGTAGCCGAAGCTGGGATTGTTATAATGACTCCCTATTCTCGGGTCAAGGCAGACACCGCTGATTATCTGCTGTGTGTCAAGACCTTTCATTTCGGCATAGGTGTCGAGTTCGTTGAAATAAGAAACTCTGAGTGCGAGGTAAGTATTGGCGAACAGCTTTACAGCTTCTGCCTCGGTGAAGCCCATAAACAGAGTGTCGATATCCTCTTTTATTGCGCCCTGCTGAAGAAGTTCCGCAAAGGTATGTGCGGCTTTTACAAGTTTTTCGTCCTCTGTATCGGTACCGACAATGATACGGCTGGGATAGAGGTTATCGTACAAAGCCTTGCTTTCACGCAGAAATTCGGGGCTGAAAATTATGTTTTTCGTATCGAACTTCTCGCGCACGCTCTTGGTATATCCAACGGGTATGGTGGATTTTATTACCATTATCGCATCGGGATTTACTTTCTGTACCAGTCCGATAACCGCTTCCACCGCACTGCAATCGAAGAAATTTTTCTTCGGGTCGTAGTTGGTGGGGGCTGCGATTATAACAAATTCAGCGTCCTTGTATGCGCTCTCACCGTCAAGAGTTGCTGTGAGGTCGAGTTCTTTTTCGGCAAGATATTTCTCTATGTAATCGTCCTGAATGGGTGATATTTTACTGTTTATCATGTCCACCTTTTCGGGTACGATGTCAACAGCGGTAACAGAATTATGCTGTGCCAGCAATACAGCCAGCGACAAACCCACATATCCTGTACCCGCAACTGCGATCTTCATATTACTTTCCTCCCATATAGAAATTCTTGTACCATTCCGCAAAACGGCGCAGACCTGTGCGCAGGTCGATGGTCGGTTTGAAACCGAAATCGCGCTCAAGTGCGGTGCTGTCCGCGTAAGTCACGGGAACATCTCCCGGCTGCATCGGTACAAGTTCCTTGTGCGCATCAAAATCATAATCCTCGGGCAGTACCCCTGCGCGGACAAGTTCCTCGCTGAGTATCTGTACGAAATCCAGCAGATTTTCGGGAGTGCCGCCGCCGATATTGTACAGCGCATAAGGCGGTACAGGCAGACCGTCCTCTCCGTTTTTCTTCTCGGGGGCTTTCTGCATAACACGAACTATGCCCTCAACGATATCGTCAACAAAAGTGAAATCGCGCTTGCAGTTGCCGTAGTTGAATATCTTTATTGTTTCACCGTTCACAAGCTTGTTGGTGAATCCGAAATACGCCATATCGGGACGACCCGCAGGGCCGTAAACGGTAAAGAAACGAAGGCCCGTTGTTGGGATATTGTACAGCTTTGAATATGCGTGGGCAAAAAGTTCGTTGCTCTTTTTGGTAGCCGCATACAGTGAAACAGGGTGGTCTACCATATCATCGGTGCTGAATGGAACTTTCTTGTTTCCGCCGTAAACGCTGGAAGAACTTGCATAAACAAGATGCTCAACAGGGTTGTGACGGCAGGCTTCTAGGATATTGTAGAATCCGATCATATTGGAATTTATGTAAGCATCGGGGTTCTCGATGGAATATCTCACACCCGCCTGTGCCGCAAGATTCACAACTATCTCGGGCTTGTGTTCTTCAAATATCTTCGTGATGAGTGCCTTGTCGGCAAGGTCGCCTTTATAGAATTTAAAAGTGCACTTGCTGTTCTTTTCAGCCTTTTCTATCTCTGCTATGCGGTACTCTTTCAGGCTTACATCGTAGTAATCGTTCATATTGTCAAGCCCGATGATACATACACCATCAAGCATACCGAACAGCTTTGTTACCAGATTCGAGCCGATAAATCCCGCCGCACCTGTAACAAAAACATTTTTTATATTATTGTCAAACATTTATATGACCACCCGATTATTTAATTTCTTTCAGATATCTTGCTACTGCGTCCTGCCATGCGGGCAGAGGCTCAAAGCCGTTTTCTGCAAGCTTGGACTTGTCAAGTCTGCTGTTGAAAGGACGCGCCGCCTTGGAAAGTCCGTACTCCGCAGTTGTCACTGGGGTGACTTTCGTATCATAACCCGCCTGTCTGAATATCTCGCAGGTGAAGTCGTACCAGCTTATATATCCGCCCTCGTTGGTAGCATGGTAGTATCCGTACTTATCGCTTTCAGCCATATCAACGAGAAGTCTTGCAAGGTCAAAGGTGTAGGTGGGTGTACCTATCTGGTCGTTTACCACACGTACCTCTGGATACTTTTTGCCCACATTCAGCATGGTCTTGATGAAGTTATTTCCGTTAACGCCGAATACCCATGCTATCCTGATGATGAAATATTTTTCAAGGGTGTTGGCTACCGCAAGTTCGCCGTCAAGCTTCGACTGTCCGTAAACATTCAGGGGTGCGTAGTCCTTGCAGTCGGGCTGCCAGGGAGTTTCGCCCTGTCCGTCGAAAACATAATCGGTGGATATCTGTATCATCTTGCAGTCCAGCTTTTTGCAGACATTTGCGATATTCTGCGGGCCGTCAACATTTATCGCCCGTACTTTCGGGAGATTTTCCTCATCCTCTGCCGCGTCAACAGCAGTCCATGCGGCACAGTGTATCACAGCATCGGGTCTTACTTCCGTGAGTGTTTTTTCGACTGCTTCTTTGTCGGTGATGTCAAGCTTTCTGTACTCAACATCCTGTTCAACACTGTCGAAAATATCCGAGCCCACAGCCTCATGACCGCGCTTTTTCAGTTCATTTATAACATCATAACCGAGTTGACCGCCAATACCAGTTACAAATATTTTCATATAAATCCTCCAGATGAAGTATTCTGTTTATCGCCGCAAACAGCTTGTCCCTGAGAAGATCGATAACTATGCATACAGCAAAAAGTGCTATCGAGTATACGATTATCGAAGAGATGACAACAGGCTGACTGTTGTGGGTCTCCATGAATTTCTTTACGGGATAAAAAACTACTGCCGGGTTTACCGTTATAAGATATACGGCAAGCACATATTTTGATATCCTGCTCGAAAATTCCGATATCGGTCCGTATGAATCCCAGATAATAAACAGCAGGCAAAGTGCCACAGCGCCCAGCACGATAAGCGGGTCGTTGTAGCTGTAAATATACCACGAAAGGGTGGAATGTGAGCGTCTGTACATCACAAAAGCCGCAAAGGCAACAGCCGCCGAAGTCACAAGATATATCCCCAGATATAGAAGCTTGCTTTTTGGAAGCTTTTCCATGTTCTTTCTGCACAGCATACCCACAAAGTACATATACAGTCCGTGCAAGAATGTATGACCTCTGCCGATGCCGTCCCAGTCGAAAACAAAACCGTAGATCACTGCCACCACGCTAAGCGTTATCAGCAGTTTTTTCTGCTTTTCAGCGTCAAGTGAATCTATAAATTCATTGACGAAGGGCGCAAGGATACAAAGCAGAAAATATGCGCCCATGAACCAGTACGTCGATATCGGGAACGCCACATTCACCAGATATCTCAGCGATTGCCCCGACATCAGCGTGAACTGTTTTGTAAATAGCATGACAAGGTACCAGATGAACAAGTAGAACACCATCTCAACGTACAGCAGTACGATCTTTTTTGATTTCAGTTTTATTGAGTAATAACCGCTGATGAAAAAAAACGCATTAACGGCTATGATGCAGAACGAGTTCAGCAAAAACAGTGAAAAAGGAAATTGATCGGGTCTTACGTTGCCCGATCCGAGGGCTTTGAGATCTAATGTATGAACGATGATATGATGTGCAGTAATCATTATCATCAGTATACAACGAAGCAAGTCAGTTGAATAATTGCGCTTCGCGGACATCTCATACCTCCGCACGATTACCGTACATCTTCTCGTAGTAGTTCTGATATTCTCCGCTTATTATTGTTTCCCACCATTCACGGTTGTTCAGGTACCAGTCAATGGTCTTCTTGATACCGTCCGCGAACTTAGTCTCGGGCAGCCAGCCCAGTTCGTTGTGTATCTTTGTGGGGTCGATAGCGTAGCGCATATCGTGACCCTTTCTATCCTCAACATGTATGATAAGGCTTTCGGGCTTGCCAAGTTCCTTGCATATCAGCTTTACTATATCGATGTTCTTCATCTCGTTGTGTCCGCCGACATTGTAAACTTCGCCGACTCTTCCCTTGTGTATGATAAGGTCGATAGCACGGCAGTGATCCTCAACATACAGCCAGTCGCGGACATTCAGTCCCTCACCGTATACGGGCAGGGGCTTGTCAGCCAGCGCATTTGCTATCATCAGGGGTATCAGCTTCTCGGGGAAGTGATAGGGACCGTAGTTGTTGGAACATCTGGAAATTGTCACAGGCAGACCGTAAGTTCTGTGATAAGCCATAACCAGCAGATCTGCACCCGCCTTTGAAGAAGAATAGGGTGAAGAAGTGTGTATGGGTGTCTCCTCGGTGAAGAAAAGGTCGGGTCTGTCAAGGGGCAGATCGCCGTAAACTTCATCGGTGGATACCTGATGATATCTCTGTATGCCGTACTTTCTGCAAGCGTCCATCAGCACCTGTGTGCCGAGGATATTTGTCTGCAAGAATATCTCAGGGTTCTCGATGGAACGGTCAACGTGAGATTCAGCCGCGAAATTAACAACGATATCGGGCTTTTCTTCCTCAAACAGCTTGTAGATAGCTTCTCTGTCGCAGATATCTATCTTCACAAATCTGAAATTCGGGTTCTTCATCACGGGTTCAAGAGTGCTGAGATTGCCTGCATAGGTCAGTTTATCCAGACATACTATACGGTAGTCGGGATAGGTATCCAGCATATGGAAAACGAAATTCGAGCCGATGAATCCGGCACCGCCTGTTACAAATATTGTCATGGTATATTCTCCTTAAAATTCGATCTTGGATTCTGCCAGTGATGGGTGTACTTTATCCTTTTCGCTGAGTATCAGTTCACCTGCTTCGGGCCATTCGATACCGATGGCAGGGTCATTCCACATGATGCCGCCCTCGTCCTCGGGGTGGTAAACGTCGTCGCATTTATACGCAAACTCGGCGTAATCGCTCAGTACAAGAAAACCGTGGGCAAATCCTCGGGGTATCATGAACTGTCGCTTGTTCTCCTCGGAAAGCACAGCACCTACCCACTGTCCGTAGGTCTCACTTCCCTTTCTAAGGTCAACTGCAACGTCAAAGACCTCGCCTTTCAGTACCCTTACAAGTTTAGCCTGAGGGTGATTTTTCTGGAAGTGAAGTCCCCTGAGTACGCCCTTTCGTGAACTTGACTGGTTATCCTGAACAAAGCTGTAATCAAGACCAGCCGCCTTGAAATCGTCCTCTTTGTAGGTCTCCATAAAGTATCCGCGGTTGTCGCCGTAGGTCTTGACGTCGATTATGTAAACGCCTTTCAGCTTAGTTTCATTGAAAGTAAAATTACCCATCTTAAAAGCTCCTTAGTATTTTATCTTACCCTCTGCAACCTTTTTCAGGTGTGCGCCGTAGGGAGATTTGCCGTATTTTTCGGCAGACTTCATCAGTCCGTCCTTATCTATCCAGCCGTTGATGAAGGCTATTTCCTCAGGGGCGGATATCTCTATGCCCTGACGGTTCTGTACCATCTGCACGAAGTTTGTCGCCTCTGCAAGGCTGTCCATAGTACCCGTATCAAGCCATGCAAAGCCTCTGCCCAGAAGCTGAACATCCAGCAGACCGTCATCAAGGTACATCTCGTTGAGGGTGGTTATCTCCAGCTCCCCTCTTGCCGATGGCTTGACCTCATTTGCTCTGGCAGAAACGCCCTTGGGATAGAAGTAAAGACCCGTCACCGCATAGTTGGACTTAGGCGCCTTAGGCTTTTCCTCAATGGAGACAGCCTGACCCTTTTCATCAAATTCAACCACACCGAAACGCTCGGGATCGGGAACATAGTAGCCGAATACTGTCGCTCTGTCATTTTTCTCGGCATTTTCCTTTGCGGCACGGAGAATACTTCCGAAGCCGTTGCCGTAGAAAATGTTATCGCCCAGTACCATAGCGCAGGCATCATCGCCTATGAATTCTTCACCGAGAATGAACGCCTGTGCCAGACCGTCGGGTGAAGGCTGTACCTTATAAGAAAGGCTGATACCATATTCCGAGCCGTCTCCGAGAAGCCTTTCAAAATTCGGCAGGTCGGTAGGGGTCGAGATTATGAGTATATCCTTTATGCCCGCCAGCATCAGCGTTGACAAAGGATAATAGACCATCGGCTTGTCATATACAGGCAGAAGCTGTTTTGATGTTACCATCGTTAATGGATAGAGTCTTGTACCGGAACCGCCGGCTAGAATAATACCTTTCATATCGTTCACTCCCATTATTAATGTATATCATAAGCTGTGTATTCCGACTGTGCAAAAGCGACAATTTGAAACACAGCCGGTCTTACAATTAATTATCCCTTATATTATACTATTTTTTAGCGAATATGTCAAATCCCTCTTGTAAAAATAGAATGAATTCTCGGCGCAGTTAGGTCGATTTGAAACCGAATGAGCTACAAAAGCAGTAAATTATGCACATATTTTCATGTAAATGAACAGCGAACGAACTAAATTGATTAATTTTATATGTATATAAATTATAGTTAACCGACAAATTAGCCGAAATTTCCAATCGAATTTTTGATATTTGGTATAATCATCCAAAATGGAAAATTTCGATAAAATGTCTGAAATTTAATCAGATATATCAAAAATTTAAATTTGCTAAAATTATAATTCAAAACGCATTTGCGCAGATAATATCAATAATTTAACATTCTATGCTACAAACCGAAACATAAAAACGGCTCAGCTATATTTGATAAATATCATACTTATCATATATCAAAGCTATTCTATCGGTAAATTTATTTTTACTTGATCTTGTGCGAGATCGCCGATATCACGGAAGTTATCAGCGCAGATCATCAAAGCAAAAGCTTAAACATTGGTTAATTGTTTTGATATTTGCATCAAGCTAATAATTTTCTCAAAAAGCTTTTATGAAATATTTCAAACGAAGCCCTTTCAATTCGATATATAATATAGTATAATAAAGAACGAAAACCGACTATCAAACAGTATCCATCTCTCAGCAGAACAGTCATCCGCGACTTTCAGACCTGAAATTCCACATAATATGATATCGTTTTTTTTATGCACGGTCTCTCACCGACGTTATATAAGAATATTATCCTATTCAAAATATACTAAACATTTCACAAAGCGCCGATAAAAAATTTGTATTGTGTACAAATTGTTATGTCATATACAATTATACTAATGTTATAAACCCCGGCCTTAATATTTATTTATTTTAACTATTGCAAGCATTTGGATGATATGATATAATTAAATAAGTTAAGAAATCGGTTCATAAGGAGAATAGGTACAGGGAGAATAGGCTTTTATAGAATTGGCAGTTTTAAGAAAACTGATAATGACCCGATAGTACTTGACTTAACACTTAAAATTAATATGGAGGTCTTTAATATGAACATGAAAAAAGTTGTAAGCAAATGCGCAGCAGTTCTTTCAACAGTAACGCTCATGGGTTCTGCCGTTGCCGGCATTGTTCCCGCACCATTTGCAAATGCCGGAAATGTTATCGTAGCCGGCGCAGCTGATATCAGCGATTTTGAGTATGACGGAACATTTCTCACAGGCGATGTATACTGTCCGACAGGCAGTTCCTTTACCATGGAAGTTACCCTCGATAAAGATGATAAATCATATGGCACTGACGGCTTTAACTATGAATGGTACTACAGCTCCAGCGCTACAAAGGGCACAAACAAGGTAGATCAGTTCAACTGGACAAAGCTGAACTACACCTCAAAGTCTGTAACCTTTAATATGACTTCAGCTATGAACAACGCACACATCTACGCTGTTAAGATCAATAAGTCCACAGGCGAGAAAACTCAGACTCCTATGAGAACGATCTACAACGTAAAGGCTAACCTGCAGATGGGCGCAGCAAAGGCAAGCACTTCTAACGGCAGCACTTATGTTTCCGTTCCCGTATACCTCAGCAATCTGACAAACAGACAGATCTCTGCAGGTAAAATGGTCCTGGATGTAGACAAGAACGTATTCGACTCTGTCAGCTTCGGTTTCGCTGTAAGCGGCCTGAGCACTATTGATAACTTCACTAACGGCCAGTACGTCAACGTATTCGATAATGCTACATCATCTGTTACCCTCGGTTCAAACAATCTTCTGGGTACATTCACCCTGAAGGTAAAGAGCGGCGCTACATACAACGGTTCCAAGCTGACTCTCAATATCGAAAAGCCCACCCTGACAGGCGACTACGTCAGCGGTAACCTCAGATACGGTATCAACACTGCTACCGCAGTTGTAGGTTCTTCCGGTTCCGATACTTCTGACACTGTTCCTGCTAATCTGAGAGCAGTTACCAACTCTCAGTACCACCAGATCCAGTTCGTTTGGGACAAGGTAAATGGTGCTGACAAGTACGGTATCGCTGTATATCTGGCTGGTAAGTGGAGAGTTCAGACTTCCAACATCACTAACAACAGCTACGTTACTCCTAAGAACCTGACACCCGGTATGACCTATAAGGTCGCTGTTGCTGCAAGAGTAAACGGCAAGTGGGATACCAACGGTGCTATCAAGAACGCTATTACTGTTACAGTTAGGTAATTTCGTGCAAGCGGATCGATCATGATGATAAAAACGGCAGCTTTTTCGGAAGCTGCTGTTTTTTGGTTTATAATCATATATAAAAAACGAATGACATCCCATAAAAAGATGCCATTCGTTTTTTATATCAGTATCAAAGTTCTCCGATCATTTTCTTGATGTTATCCGCAAAGATATCATAAGTGAAATTATCCAGCACTCTTTCTCTGCCGGCACTACCAAGCTTGTTTCTCAGCTCGGGATCTCCCGCCAGCTTTTTGAGAGCCTCTGCATAAGCCTTGCTGTCAGAGTTCGGACATTCAAGACCCGTAACATCCTTGACGTTAACATAGTTAACTCCACTGCCGGGGATAGTAAAAGTAACCGCAGGCTTGCCGAAATACATACCCTCCGCCAGCGCTATACCGAAAGCTTCGTTCTTTGTCACCGAGGGGAAACAGAAGATATCGCAAGCCATCAGACAAGCGATAAGCTCGGTGTCGCTGATCTTTCCGAGAAAATGCACCTTACTGTCGCCCGATGCTTCCTTCATCAGCATACCTGTCAGTTCGCCCTTGCCGCCGATGAGTATAGCAAAATCGTCATCAAGATAACGGCTCGCTTCGACCAGCCTGATAAAGCCCTTGTAAGGTATATGTCTGCCCAGTCCGAAACAGATGGTCTTACCCTTGTACTTATTGCGTATCTTAGCCGCAAGCTTCTCGATCTCGGGAGTAACTTTCAGACGCTCGTTGTTGATGCAGTTGGGTATGACCGTACACTTGTCCTTGAAACGGCCCAGGAACGGACTTCCCTTTATGTAGTTCGGGCTAGTGGCGATTATCCTGTCTGCCCTCTCCAGCAGATCAATGTTCTGTTTGTAGAACAGCTTCGATAGCATCTTCTGCTTGGTGATATCCAGATGCCAGTACACCACCAGCTTGAAATCCTTCTTTTTGTATTTGAGCAGCAGCTGAGATACAAAGGGATTAGGATAATGGAACACGATGATATCGGGCTTGTAGCTCTCCATCACATCTTTGAGTTCCTTGTAGTAAGTCACGGAAAGCGCCTGAGAAGCCACTTTTGCCACCGAACCGCAGCGAATGACCTCAACGCCGTTAACGTCATCATGAACAGTCTCGCCCCTGTGGGTCGTTACTCCGTCTGTGGTGGAATCCTCATTGAAGCAGATGATCTTCTGCTCATAGTCCTCCCCTTTCAGCGCCAGAGTTATGTCAGCCGCAACTTCCTCAACTCCGCCTATAAAGGGATAATAGTATTTTGAAATATGTAAGATCTTTTTCATAATCGAAGCCTCTACATTAATTATTTCATCGACATTTCGATGCTTTTCGCTTTGCTGAGCATGGGCTTTTCAACATACTTTGTCAGCAGATGAGCCAGACCCAGACTTGCCGCGAATTTTATCACAATGAACAGTACCAACTTCACAATATACAGTTCCGCCTTTTTATCCGGATTCTTCGGATCAACCAGAACAATGATCTTTTCAAGGATCAGCTGCGGTATATCCGAAACCAGGAAGAATGAGAATCCAACACTTCCCAGCTTATTCATTGCCTCGACCGATACTTTGTACTTGTCCGCAAGCACAAACAGTGCAATGCCCGCCACATATGCAACAATATATCTGATAAACTCTCCTCTGTATGAAAGAATAACACTCGGCACAAAAGCCGCCGCATATATCTCCAGATATCTCGAAATACTGCGGATATCGCCGTATTCCTTGTACTGTATACCTATCAGACCAAACATTATCAGAAGTACAAAAGCAGTCGGTATACCGTCATTGTGGGTTATAAATCTCAGCAGCGAGATCAATACGGCACCTATGCCTCCTGCAATAAATAACCTTTCAATGGTCTTTTCGCTGGCATACTCAAAGAAATCCGCCGAAAGAACAGCCAGCGCCACAAAGAAGCAGACCTGTATCGGCATCATCCAGCTTGTACCGATTAATGGGGAAGATCCAAAAAACTTATTGAACAGCGTCATATTGAACAAAAGGTCTTTAATGTGCGAGAATAATCCTACTCTCGCCAGAACTACCTTCGTGATATATGTAGCCACCAGTATCAGCCAGAAAACAGGGTACATTCTTATAAAGCGGTTGTACAGATACTGTTTTCTCGTCCTTTTCTGCCTGGCCTGTACCGCCAGATATCCCATAATAAGGAAAAATATCGCAACACCCGTCCTGCCAATGACAAAACCAACTGAATTGTCAGCCCACGGCATCGGCGGATGAGCAAAAAACACAAGCAATGCCGCAAACCCTCTCAAGGTAGATATCCATCCGTAATTATTTTCACCTGTGCCGCTCATTTCTTCTTGCCCTTACCATACTCGGATTCATATATGATCTTATCTTTCCTGCTGATCTCCTTGCCCATCTGTACCTCGATGATGCTCATATCCGTATCAGCGATTATCATATGCTTAACACCCGCTTTTGCACTGACAGTGTCGCCCTGCTTCACGGGTATCATCTTATCGTCGATGACCACTCTGCCCTCGCCCGAAAGCACTGTCCATACCTCGTCGCGGTAGTTGTGGCTGTGATAATTCATGTTATTTCCCGCAAATAGCTTTATCTTGACGGTCATAGCCTCGGGTTCGGTATTGATAACGGTGTATGTTCCCCAGGATTTCTCCGCAAAATGAACATCTCCCGCTATCTTCTCAACATAAGGCTTCATATATCCGCTGCGCTCTTTGTCCGATACCAGTATACCGTCGCCGCTGACAGCTATCACCATATCATGACAGCCCATACACAGCACGGGTATGCCCAGTTCATTGACCACCTGCGTATTCTCACAGGTATCATCCAGGGTAACATCACCCTTTGTAGCGTCCGCCATTACCTCAGCCATCATGTTCCATGTGCCGACGTCTTTCCAGTCGCCCGAATAGCGCACTACCTTTATAGAACTCTCCTTTTCGACCACTGCATAGTCAAAGGATATCTTTTCCAGTGTCTCATAATTTTCAAGGAGCTCATCATAACGGGTATATCCTGTAATCTCCTGTACCTTATTAATAAGGTATCCCAGTTTGAAAGCAAATACGCCCGCATTCCACAGCGCACCCTGTTTAAGGTATCCCGCCGCAGTCTCCTTGTCGGGCTTCTCCTTGAAAGACCTTACAGTGCTGACGGTATCCTTCGCCTCGGGTATGATGTATCCGTACTTATCCGAGGGATAAGTAGGTTCGATGCCCATAAGAGTAAGATTGGTATCACCTTTTTTAACATGAGCTTCCAGCGATTTTACACACTCATAATAACTATTGTCAACATAAGGGTCAACAGGACATACTATCACGCATTCTTCCATGTCAACATTCTGCACATCGTGAAGATATGCCGACGCAAGTGCTATGGCAGGAAAAGTATCGCGTCTGCAGGGTTCTATACATACAGATACCTTGTCGCTCAGCTGATTTCTGATAGCGCTTACCTGTGAACGCGATGTCGCAATAGTTATTCCCGCATCGCTTACCGATGTTATCTGACGGTATACACGCTGAAGCATCGACTCATATTCGTCATTATCATTCTTGAACAGTCGTATGAATTGTTTACTTTGCACATCATTCGATAGGGGCCAAAGCCTTTTGCCGCTTCCGCCGGACAGTAAGATTATATTCATTCCATATCCCCCAGTTCAGCTTGTCATCTTCAGTTGAATATGTGGCAATAACAAGCTTTTTACGCGATATCAGCCCCATCAGCCATATTTCCACACAGCATCTGTACACCTTTATTATGGGGTGATGATATCGTTTACATAAATATTCCTTTTAATTTCCGGATCACCCTGAATCATAACAAATCAGTGAAATCACATATATTATATACTCAATATTGTACTGCATTTCGTTCGATATGTCAAGTAACTCACGTTTAATTGCATCGGTAATTTTAACCAATTAAGACTAACAAAATACAATATCCACATTCTGCCATGCAATAATATTATCCTGTCACCCATTTAACAATAATGATAATATAATAACAATGTAAAATTCTGTATTTTACACATAAATCTCGGCCATGTAGTAAGTAAATTAGTTTTAAATTCATTAAATTTATGCACAAATCATTGCCGCAAATTTACGTATATATATAATTTTGAAATTATACTAAAAAAAAGCGGTGTATATTATTTATAGTGATGAAAAAGATTAAATGTGTTGACTTTTGAAGATATGCGTGATATAATATATTTAACAAAAAGCAACCTGCTGTTCTTCGAGCAGGCCGCAAACATCGCTTAATTAAGCTGACGTCCGGCTTAAACAAGTGAACATCATTTATACATATGTATATAATAAATATAACTTCAATATTATAATGGGGTCGTTTCATTCGCGCAGGGCAGCCGGAAGAGATTCCGGATCTTATGTCAAAAACACATCATTCGCAAGTATGGCTTTCAACGCCAGCGGAAAACCTTGAGATTATTGAGAATGGGGAGAGAGAAATGATGAATTTAAGTGCACAGACAGATACAAGCATTCTGGCAGGCAGCATCGAAATGACATCTTACAGCGAAACAGCGCTGCAGGAAAGAGAAATTACCGTTTCACACAGCATACTTTACAGAAAGAAACCTGTATATGAAAAAATAAAGAGAGCATTTGATGTTACATCTTCCCTGATAGCACTCATAATGCTGGCACCTCTTATGCTGGTAGTTATGGTACTCATCGTTATAGATGATTTCGGCAGTCCTTTTTATATGCAGGAAAGAGTCGGAAAGGACGGCAAGATCTTCAAGATCTACAAATTCCGCTCAATGTATAAAAAAGCTGATAAAAAGCTTGAGGAACTTCTCGCCAAGGACGAATGCAAGGGCGCTACCTTCAAGATGAAGAACGATCCCCGCATCACCAAGATAGGTCATATCATCAGAAAGACCTCTATCGACGAGCTTCCTCAGCTCATCAATATCCTTAAAGGTGAGATGTCGATCATAGGACCCAGACCCTTTATTCCCAGAGAGCAGGCAAATCTTCCTGATGACAGGCTCCTGGTAACACCCGGTCTCTCCTGCTACTGGCAGATTGGCGGAAAGAACTCACTTACAACAGAAGAGCAGATAGAGCTTGACAGAAAGTACATAAAAGAACGCTCTGTTTTCGTGGATATTGGTATTATAATAAAGACTGTTTTGTTCGTTTTCAAGATCGGCAATTCCTAAAGTCCGAATTTATCCGGTGCAAGTCCGCTGTGATTTTGCACCGGTTTTTTATGTTAAGAAAACATTTTGATTTCATTATTTTTTGAAGTTCATGGAATTTTAATGTTTGCCACTTGAAAAATTTTATCAAAATTTGGTATAATTTAAAGAGTGTGAATTATGGAATTTCACCTAGCAGACAATTACTGCGCAAAAAATGAATGATTAATCTAGGAGAAACGATATGAAAAAAGTCGCTGTTGTAGTATGCCCGAATATAAGGAATTTTGGAAGCGTATTGCAGTCATACGCAACACAAAAGGCCGTTACAAAGCTCGGTTATGACAACGAATATATCAAATACGTAAAGACCAGAAAGACAGCCTACAAGTATCTCATACAGCTGCTTATCCCGTCTATCATGGCGGAAAGATGGTCTTTTGTAAAAAGAAAATTTTTCCAGAAAAAGAACGGCGAACTCATCAGCAGGCGAAACAAAGCCTTCGATAAGTTCGTTGATAAGTATATGACCGCTTCACCCAAGTACGTAGGGTACGATCAGCTGAAAAAAGCCGCAGGCAAGTACAGCATGGCTGTGCTGGGCAGCGATCAGGTGTGGAACCCCATAAACAGCGGTTCTGATTTCTATACCCTCAACTGGCTGAACAGCGGTACAAAGCGCGTTGCTTATGCACCAAGCTTCGGTGTTGCTGAAGTTCCCGCGCTGCTTAAAGATTTCTACAAAAAATTCTTAGGCAAGTTCGATCATATCTCTGTCCGCGAGAAAAGAGGAGCAGTCATCGTAAAACAGCTTACAGGCCAAAAGGTTCCCGTGGTCTGCGACCCAACCCTGCTTTTCAAGGCAGAGGAATGGGATGATATCCAGCCTGAAAAGCCCGTAGCCGAAGGCAAATATATCTTCTGCTATTTTTTGGGAAACAGAAGAGAGCCCCGCGAATGTGTGCTGAAACTGGCTGAAAAAACAGGACTTCCTATCGTTATGATGCCGTTCTTCGGCGAGATATCAGAGTATGACAATAAACTCAATGCGAAGTTCGTGGATAATCCCGACCCCTCGCATTTTGTAAGCGCTATAAAAAATGCTGAGTATGTATGTACGGATTCCTATCACGGCACAGTATTTTCCATTATTTACCGTAAAAATGTGATGGTGTTCAGGCGTCACAGCGCCGACAGCAGCAAGGATACATTCTCCCGTCTTGAATCTCTGCTTTCCATCGCAGGTATGAAAGACCGTGTAGTGAATGATGTCTGGGAGGACAGGTTCATTACCGAAAGCATTAACTATGATGAAGTGACTGAAAATATTGACAAGCTAAGGAAATATTCCTGGAACTATCTTTCAGACTCACTTAAAAACTGATCGAGCGATCAGGTTCGGAGGATCAAACGATGAACATTTCAGAGCGTGTCAAAAAAGACTGCTGCGGCTGCAGCGCCTGTATGAACAGCTGCCCCAGGGACTGTATAAAAATGACCCCCGACAAGGACGGATTTTTATACCCCGAGGTCTGCGAGGTACTGTGCGTTGAATGTAATAAATGTGTAAAGGTCTGTCCCGTTCTCAATGAGGATACACCTGCTAACAAGCCCAAAGCATATCTTGTAAAAAACAGGAACAAGGAACTCCGC
Organism: Ruminococcus albus AD2013; assembly: GCF_000526775.1. Taxonomy (NCBI): domain Bacteria; kingdom Bacillati; phylum Bacillota; class Clostridia; order Eubacteriales; family Oscillospiraceae; genus Hominimerdicola; species Hominimerdicola alba. Next base: position 3,367,325 of record NZ_JAGS01000001.1, on the reverse strand, counting down.
AAGACCTCTACTTCGGGCGGATTTTTTGCGGCAGCCGCAAAATATGTCCTCAGTGAGGGCGGCGTCGTTTTCGGTGTGGGATTTGATGATAATTTCAATGTAAGACACAGCTATATCGAAAATATAAAAGATATCAAAAAATTCAACAGATCAAAATATGTACAGAGTGAAGTGGGACATAATTACCGAAAGGTCAAGGAATTCCTGCGTGACGGCAGAAAAGTGCTGTTTTCGGGCACTCCCTGTCAGGTTGAGGCTCTGCTGAATTATCTGGGTGAAGACCCCGATGATCTCTATACCATGGATATCATCTGCAAGGGTGTTCCATCGCCTAAATTCTGGAAGAAATATCTCTCATGGCACAAAAAGAAAAGCGGCAAGGATATCCGCGAAGTCAGGTTCCGTGAAAAGACCTACGGCTACGGCAGCACTACCATGAGGGTGGTATACAGCGATGGCACAGAGTACGACGAGCCTTATGATGTTGACCCAATGCTCCAGTTCTACAGCAAGGAGATGATCTCAAGACCCTCCTGCTATGACTGCAAATCCAAGGGCAAACACAGGCGCAGCAGCTTTACTGCTGGCGATTACTGGTACGTAAGCGGCGCAGCACCGAGAATGGACGACGGCATAGGCGTATCACAGGTACTGGTAAACAACGAAAAAGCCGCTGCCGCATTTGAAGAGATCAAAAAATATCTGGACGTTGAACCTCTGGATTTTGATAAAGACAGCGCGATAAACGGCGGCATGATGGTAACTTCTGCCAAGCCGAACCCCCGCAGGGAAGAAATGTACGCCGATCTCGATAATATGTCGATGGGTGCCCTGCAAAGGAAATACTTCCCCGCTACATTTAAGCTTAAAAACAGGATAAAGCGGAAGATACGTCCCGTTATGTATAATATGGGACTGCTGAAAATATATAAAAAAAGCATGAGAAAGCGCCAGAGCACCAAAGGCTCAAAGCGCTGAAAATCGGAGGCATGGTGAAATGAAAAAAATTTCGGTATATACAAGGGGCTTTACCCACGCGGCAAGCTATTACAGGATCTTGCAGTATACTGAAAAGATAAAGGACGCCAAAGTAACGAACAGATTTACCGTCACAGATAAGATGTTCAGAAAATACTCAAATTCTCCGACCCTCATCTGCAAGATACAGTACCACCTGATGATATTTTTCAGAAATCTCCGCAATTTTGCCGCAGATATGATCGCCAAGCCCGATATCGTTGTGATATCCCGCGCGGCAGTACCGAAGGTTTGCGTGTTCCCCATAAATCTTATGTACGAGCATATCCTGAAAAATTCAAAGGTGATATGGGATTTCGATGACGATATTTTCGGCATAAACGAGATCACAAAAGCCGAAGCAAGGCTTTTGCAGAAGCACAGCGACCGTATAATCGTCACAAGTGAATATCTGAAAAATAAACTGATCCCCCGCTGTAAAGAGATAACAGCTTTTCTGCCTACTACCGACGGCGACCTTCCCGTTAAGGACAAGGATACCGTCAACAGAGAAAGAGAAGCCTCTTACGGCGAAAAGGTGAATATCCTATGGGTGGGTTCATCTTCGGGACTGAAGCATATAAGGAACGTTGTTCCCGCACTTGACAAGGCGGCAAAGGCAGTAAAAGAAAAAACAGGCAAGACTGTCACACTGACGGTGATATGCAATCTGCCGCTGGAATCGGAAACTAAACACCTTAAAATAGAAAATATCCTCTGGGCACGAGATATCGTCCCCGCAGAGATGCTTAAAGCCCATATCGGCATAATGCCCCTGCTGAACATCAAGCGTTCACTGGGCAAAGGCGGATTCAAGCTGGTGCAGTATATGGCTACGGGACTTCCCTCTATCGCTTCCGATGTGGGATTCAACAGCAATGTGGTCGTAAATAACGAAACAGGTATCCTCGTTGACGACAAAGAAGATACCGAAGGCTGGGCAGATGCAGTTATGCAGCTTTCAGTCGATATAGATAAATGGAAAAACTTTAGCAGGGCTTCTATGGAAAAATGGGAGGAGAACTTCTCCTTTGACCGCAATCTTGAAGCATGGCATAAAATGCTCACCGAATAAAGCCCCGCAAAAAGGAGTTACTTTAAATGAAACTGGTTTTTATACACGATGGACCTCTGTTTTACGATAAGGACGGCAATTATTACGAATTTGCCTACCATGAACTTTACGAGAGATATTCGTATCTTGCAGACGAAATAACATTCATGATACGCACAAAGCCCGTGGAGGGCAAGACATTCACACTTGTGCCACCGCAGATAAAAGTCATCAGCGTGCCGAACTTTAAAAGCCCGAAGACTATACTGAAAAATAAGCCCACGGCTGAGAAGATAGTTGAAAAGTGCGTAAGAGAGAACGATTATTTTGTGCTGAGAACACAGAGTTCCATCGCACAGCTGGCTGTAAAGTATATCAAAAAGTACAATAAGCCCTATATAGTCGAAAGCGTCGGCTGTTCATGGGACAGCTACTGGAACCACGGTCTGCTGGGCAAAGCAGTTGCACCTTATATGTACTGGAAGACCCGCAGCATAATCGGTGATGCTAAGTACGTTTACTACGTTACAGGTCAGTTTCTGCAAAGGCGCTACCCCACCAAGGGCAAGACAGTAAGCTGTTCAAATGTCGTTATCGACGAACCGCAGAAAGCTACACTGGAAAAGCGCCTTGAAAAACTGAAAAGCTTCGATGCAAAGAAAAAGCTTGTGCTTGGTACTGCTGCCGCACTTGATACCCGCTATAAGGGTCAGGAATACGTTATACGCGCCATCAAGCCCCTTACAGATTTGGGCTACGATGTGGAATATCGTCTGGCAGGAGGCTACAACGGTGCGAAGCATGATTATTTTCTCCGCGACCTTGCAAAGGAACTTGGAGTTCTGGACAAGGTCAAGTTCGTCGGCAATCTATCGGCAGATAAAATGCCCGAATATTATGATTCGCTTGATCTCTACGTACAGCCCAGCAAGCAGGAGGGTCTGCCCAGAGCCGTTATCGAGGCTATGAGCCGCGGCTGTCCCGTTATAGGAACAAGCATCGCAGGAATACCCGAGCTTATCCCGAAAGTATGTCTTTTCAGAAAAGGCAGTACCGACGAGGTAGTAAAAGCGGTACAGCGTGTACTTGGTACCGATCTTGAAAAGCTGGCAAAAAAGAATTTTGCAAAGTCCTGCGAATTCAGCAGAGAAAAGCTTATCAGAAAGCGCGAAAAATTCTATGACGGATTCCTCGCAGAATATAAAAAATGATCTTTCAAAGGGTGGTCTGAACTATGGCTCATGCCGCAGGGATAGTGCTGTATAATCCCGATATAAAAAGGCTGGAGGAAAATATCTCGGCTATCGCACCGCAGGTGAACGAACTCATACTCATCGATAACGGTTCAAAAAATATCGACGAGATAGCAGAACTTACGGCAAAATACGATAATATCACTTATGTGAGGAACGATGATAACTACGGCATTGCAAAAGCCCTGAACCAGATAATCGATAAAGCTGACGAACTTGGTGAAGAATGGGTGCTGACCCTCGATCAGGATACCGTATGTGAACCCGATATCATTGAAACATACGACAGGTTCGCAAAACGTGCCAAAGATAACATTGGTATAATAACCTCAAAGTACAAAGACCGAAGCGTTGAAGTCGATTTCGGTATGACACAGGAGTACGAAAAAGTCAGTTTCTGTATAACCTCAGGGGCGTTCAATAACGTTAAGTGTATCAAATCCGTGGGCGGATTTGATGAAAAACTGTTCATCGATATGGTGGATTATGATATCTGCTACGCCCTGACAAGGAACGGCTGCAAGATAATAAGACTCAATTATACAGGCTTCCTCCACGAAGTCGGAAGAAGCTCTTCAAAAAAATTCTTCGGAAAAAATATCATCATCTTCAACCACTCCCCTCTCAGAAAATACTACTGGGTGCGCAACAGCATCTACCTGAAACGCAAGTACAAGCTGGGTATCAAGTCTGATGTGAGAGTTGTAAAAAGAATGATACAGACACTGCTTTACGAGAACGATAAATTCCATAAGCTGAAAAGTATGTTCAAAGGCGTGGCTGACGGATATAAATTGTAAAAGGAGAGATAGCATAAATGGCTGCCATCGCAACGGTTTGCATTGTAAGCTTCAATCACGAAAAATGGCTTAGAAAATGTCTGGGGAGCATCTGCACACAAAAAACAGATTTTGAATATAAGGTGCTTGTCCATGATGACTGTTCGACCGATGGCTCGATAGCTATCATTGAAGAGTTCGCACAGAAGTATCCCGATAAGATACAGACTATCATACAGGAAGAGAATCGTTACAGCAAGGGCATAAACATCGTTCAGAAGTACGTTATACCCGCTATACAGACAAAGTATTTCGCTATATGCGAAGGTGACGATTACTGGTGTGATGAGAACAAACTGCAAAAGCAGGTGAACTATCTTGAAAATCACCCCGAATGTAATATGACTTTCCATAACGCAAATGTGGTGGATACAGATGACAATTATCTCAAAACTTTCTACCCCCGCAAAATGTGGAACGACAAAAAGCTGTACAAAGCCCTGGAAAAGCCCGAGGGTACCGATATATCCGTAGGCGAACTTATTATGCTGGACTTTACTCCCACAGCATCTATCGTGGGCAGAACAGAAAATCTGCGTCCTATACTGAATTTCTCCACATCACTCGATCTGGTAGTAAGACTTGTCACCACCTATGACGGCTGTGCACATTACTTCAACGAGATTATGAGCGCCTACCGCACAAACAACCCGAACTCCGCTTCGGGTTCAATAAAGACTGACCCCGAAAAGCTGAAAAAGAACTTCTTCGACCGTCACTGCGGTCTGCTGAAAGAATTCGATGAATTCACCGAAGGCAAATATCACAGCGAGATCGAACATATCATAAAACGTAAGGAACTGATATACTATCAGCACCTTAATGACCTTAAAGGAATGAAAGCATCGGGGGTATACAACGAGCTTACCCTGTACGAAAGGCTGAAATATGATGTCAAGGACCTACTTCCTTTCATAGCCGATCTGAAAAAGAAGATAAAAAGATCGTAAGAACGATCACGGCAAAAGTCATTATAAATAGTGAAAATCCATATCGGGTCTTCACGTATGCCGATCACAGATGACGATACATTATGCATCTGCGGTCGGGATACGTCAGAAAACCGTTTTAAGATAAATAATATTATAGGAGAGATCTAATGAGTATCAGTGCAAGTACTTTTTTATATCTTACTGTCTTCACTCTTACGTGCTTTTTCACCTATAAGGCAGAAAAGAAATTTGATCTGTATATAAAAACTGAAAAACGAATTGCTAAACGCTTAGCGATATTCTATTCTTTCATCGCACTGTTGATACCGTCGCTTCTTGCCGGTATGCGTGCGGATACCGTAGGTAAAGACGTTCTTGAATATGCCATAAGAACTTTCGATCTTGCGAATACGTCTACCTTCTCCGAAACTTTCGAGCTTACTACCGAGCCTGTGGGCTATGCCCTGCTTGCATATATATCGTCGATCTTCTCCGATGATGCGGGCGCACTTCTTTTCACCTCACAGGTGATGGTAATAGTCCCGATATATCTGATAGCATATAAATACCGTTCTGTAACACCTATGTGGCAGACGATGCTCGCTTATATGTTCCTGTTCTACAACAACTCCTTCAACGTTATGAAACAGAGCGTATCGGCAGTATTTATCATGCTGTTCTACGTATATATGACAGAAAAGAAATACCGCAAGATGGTCGCGTGCTTCATCGTGGCTTTCTCATTCCACTTTTCGGCGGTATTCGGGCTTATTTTCATATTTGTCGCTCAGTTCCTCAACGGCAAGAAAAATAAGGAAACAAAGATCGCCTTCGTGGTGACCGTTCTCCTGCTGATCGTAAACCTGAGAAGCATAAGCCGTCTGCTGCTGGCACTTTCCCTGCTGCCTGAAAAGTATGCAAAAAACATCGAAGCCGTATTCAGCTCGGATACCACCGTTTATCTGCGAATAAGAGGCTTCAACAAGCACGTTTTCTTTGACTGGGTATACAGGTTCCTGCTTCTGCTGATCCCTCTGCGTATCATCAAAAAGATCAAACCCGACTATGATAAAAACATCAGAATACTGCCCGTTCTGGGATTTGCTTTCTACACATACGTTCTTCTGTTGTTCAGAACGATATACGGCATAAGAATATCGCTCTACTGCGATATGTTCACTATACTGATCGTTCCTATGTTCACATATGCGTTCAAGCGTAAAAAGATCGAGGACAAGATCAAAGTCAACGCTGCGCTCATTGTCATTATGGGATGGTACTGGTTTGTATGGGTAATGCTTTACAACTGGTCCGGATCAAACCACTACATATTCAGATGATCGGGGATATGTAAGGAAGCAAAAAGGAGAAATACGTTTTGGATTTAAAAAAAGATAAATTAGAACTTGAACTCAATGACCGGGCTGATAATTCAAATGATCAGGCTGAAAGTCCGAATAGCCAGGCTGAAAAATCAGTAGTTATCAAATCTCTGTTTTTCAAGTTTCTTGAACGTGCGGGCTATCAGGGCATAGCCTTTATAGTACAGCTTGTACTCGCCAAGATACTCGGACCCAAGCAGTACGGTATCATCACCCTGCTGACAGTATTTATAAGCATTTCACAGGTGTTTGTACAGAGCGGTCTCAACACCGCACTGATACAGCGCAAGGATGTCAAGGAAAATGACTACTCTTCGATTTTCCATGTCAGCCTGTTTATCGCAATTGTACTTTATATTGTACTGTTTTTCACAGCCCCCTTTGTTGCGGCTTTCTACGATATGCCCCAGCTGAAAAACCTGCTGAGGGTACTGGCACTGGTACTGATACCGGGTGCATTCAACTCGATACAGAACGCAAAAGTCGCAAGAGAGATGCGTTTCAAGGAACTTATGTACTGTACCATCGGTTCGGTCTTCATATCGGGTACTGTTGGTATAGTTATGGCTTTATGCGGCTGCGGCGTATGGGCACTGGTAGGACAGCAGCTCTCAAGCCGTATATCTGTATGTATACTGCTTCTCCTTATAGTTAAGTGGAGACCTAAGCGTGTCCTCGAATGGGACCGCATAAAACTTCTTTTCTCCTTTGGCTGGAAACTTATGGTATCCGCCCTGATAGACGTTATCTACCGTGAGCTCCAGAACCTTGTAATAGGCAAAAAATATACAAAAGAAGAACTGGGATACTGTAACCGAGGCAAGCAGTTCCCCGAAATAATCATAAACAATATCAACGGCTCGATACAGGGAGTTATGCTGCCCGCGCTTTCAAAGCATAACGGCGATAACAGCAAGATCAAAAGCATGATGCGAAGATCCATCGTTACCAGTTCCTTCCTGATATTCCCCGTGTGTATGGGCATAGCAGTGGTCGCAAGCCCACTGATCCATTTACTGCTGGGCGATAAATGGATGCCCTGCGTACCCTTTTTACAGGCATACTGCTTCGTATACGCATTCTGGCCTGTACATACCGCTAACCTGCAGGCTATCAACGCACAGGGCAGGAGCGATATGTTCCTTAAACTGGAATTCATAAAGAAAAGCTACGGTATCTGTATACTTGCTATCACCGTATTTGTCTTCAATACCCCGCTGGCTATCGTACTCGGTCAGTGCTGTTCAACACTGTTATCCTGCTTTGTTAACGCATCACCGAACAGAAAGCTGCTGAATTACGGCTATAAAGAGCAGATGACGGATATACTCCCATCACTGGGAATCGCTACAGTCATGGGCGCACTGGTATACTCCATAACATTACTGCACATGAAAGATATACCTACACTGCTTATACAGATACCCCTGGGTGTGATAACTTATGTGGGACTGGCAAAATTATTTAAACTGGAATGTTTCGATTACATATTGAATATGGTGAAAAAGATTTTGGGAAAAAAATCGATCTCAAGCGCATCATTGCAAGAAATATTCTCAGCACGTCTAAATAAGATCTTGAAAAGAGGAAAAAGAAAGTGAAAAAACTGTTATTGCTTGGCGGTTCAGCGCAGCAGGTAGTTGCCATTGAGACCGCAAAGCGTCTGGGCTGCTATACTGTTCTCTGCGATTATCTTCCCGATAACCCGGGTCAGTACGCTGCCGATAAATTCTATCTCGTAAGCACCACGGATAAAGATGCCGTGCTGGAAGTCGCAAAAAAAGAGGGCGTTGACGGCGTGCTTGCATACGCCTCCGACCCCGCTGCACCTACGGCTGCTTATGTAGCAGAAAAAATGGGTCTTCCGGGAAGCCCCTACCGTTCGGTTGATATCCTCTGCAATAAGGATAAATTCAGGGCATTCCTTGCCGAGAACGGATTCTGCACCCCTAAAGCAAGAGGCTATGAGGATACAGCCCCTGCTGAAAAAGACCTCAAAGAGGGCGTATTCACTTTTCCTGTCATTGTCAAGCCCGTCGATTCCTCAGGAAGCAAGGGTGTCGGCAGGATCGATACCGCTGAGGAGATATCCGAAAAGCTTGCATATGCTATGTCCTTTTCAAGAGGTCATAAAATAATCGTGGAAGAATTTGTGGAAAAGTTCGGCTACCAGATAGCAGGCGACGGTCTTTCCATCGACGGCAAACTGGTATTCAGGTGTTTTGCCAACGACCATTTCGACCCTAAATGCGAGAACCCCTTCGTACCTGTTTCCGCAAGCTTCCCCTACAATATGCCCGCAGATGTACAGACCAAGATACATAACGAGATACAGCGTCTGCTGACTCTCCTTGATATGGGCACTACCACATATAATTTCGATATGCGTATCGACAAGGACTATAATGTATACCTCATGGAGGTCGCACCCCGTGACGGCGGAAATTATATCCCCGATATCATAAAGTACTGCACAGGCGTTGATCTTGTAGAGTGCGCTGTTAAAGCGGCAATGGGTATGTCACTCAGCGATGTGAAGATGTCCCCCTATGACACATTCTACGCTTACTACGCAGTTCACAGCTATCAGAGCGGCATTTTAAAGTCGATAGATATCGCCGAAGATGCAAAAAAGAAGATCGTTGAAGATCATATCATAGTAAAGCCCGGTGACAAGATCACCACTTTCACAGGCGCGAATACCACCCTCGGTATACTGCTGATGAAGTTCGACAGCCTTGATGAAATGCTTGATATGATGGATAATTCCGAAAAATGGATTAGTGTAAAGGTTGACTGAGATGAAAGAGATAGGCGGATATATCGAATTTGAAAACTACTTCGGCACGGTTTACCACGAAGGCGCAGTCCCGCTGAACTGCGGCAGGAACTGCCTTGCCTACCTTATCGAAGCCGAGGGTATCAAAAAGATCAGGCTGCCATATTTTTTATGCAGCTCGGTCAGAAATGTCTGCCTTAAATACGGCACCAAGGTCGGATACTACCATATAGATGAAAACTTCCGACCCGTAATTAACGACCTTGCCCCCGATGAATGGCTGTATATCGTCAATTACTACGGTCAGATCTCCAATGAGGAAGTAAACGTTTATAAGCAGAAGTTCAGCCGTGTGATCTTTGATAACTCACAAAGCTATTTTCAGCACCCCGCCGAGTACGTACCTACGCTGTATACCTGCCGTAAATATTTCGGTGTTCCCGATGGCGCTTTCCTCTACACAGACAAAAAACTCACCCGCGATATCCCCCGTGATGAATCTTTTGAACGCATACATTACATATTGGGCAGGTACGAAAGGAACGCAGGTGAATTCTACAAGGAATCATCGGATAACAACCATTTCTTCGCCGATGAACCCATCAGAGAGATGTCAAAGCTCACAGCAGACCTGCTCAGGTCTTACGACTATGACCGGATCATATCCCGCAGAACGGAAAATTTCAAAATTCTGCATGACCGTCTTGGCGGTATAAATAAGCTGAATATCACCGTACCCGAGGGTGCATTTATGTATCCTCTATATATCGAAAACGGATCGGAGATACGTAAAAAGCTCCAGCAGATGAAGATATTCGTACCCACTCTCTGGGGCGATGTATTCGATAACTGCGATGAGAACTGTCTTGAATATACTTACGCAAAAAATATCCTGCCCCTGCCTGTCGATCAGAGGTATGATGCGCAGGACATGGGATATATCCTTGAAAAGCTGGAAGAAACAGGAGTATTATAATGGATCTTAAAGGTAAAAGACTTCTGATACTCGGCGCAACTACCGTCGAGATCGAGATAATAAACGAAGCAAAGAAACTCGGCGTGTATACTATCGTCACCGACAACCACACCGACTGGTCGCTGGCACCTGCAAAATATGTGGCTGATGAAGCCTATGATCTCAGCTGGTCGGATATGGACGCGCTGGAAAAACTATGCAGGGAAAGAAATGTTGACGGCTGTCTTGCAGGATACAGCGAAAGACGAGTTGAGTGCCTGACAGAATTATGTAAAAGAATGGGCTTTTACTGTTACACCGAGGGTGCAGATCTGGAAACGATATTCAGCAAGGATAAATTCCGTGAAGCCTGCATAAATGCAGGTATCCCCGCAACCTCTGCATACGATATCCATGATGAAAATATCAGTTTTCCCGTTATCGTCAAGCCTGTCGATAATGCGGGAAGCAGAGGTGTATCTGTCTGCAAAGACCGCGAAGAACTGAATAAAGCATACGAGAACGCCTGCAAGAGTTCCATCAGCGGACGGGCTATCATTGAAGAATTTCTTGACGGTGATGACCCGAGATACGAGCCTGTATTTTTCTACACTATCCACAACGGCACAGCAACACTTTCCAACTCCCTTGACAGGATAATGGTAGATTTCGGCTTCGGCGAAGGTATAATAAAGCAGGCAGTCGGAAATGTATACCCCTCAAGATATCTTGAAAGCTTTATAGAAAAGCAGGACGCTCAGTACAGAGAACTGTTCCGTTCACTGGGTATGAAAAACGGCTATGCGCTTATGCAGGGCAAGATGAAAAACGGCAATTTTGTTACCGTTGATCTCGGTTACCGCCTTGAAGGTTCACTTACCTTCCACTACTCAGATTTCATCAACGGCATGAACGTTATACAGATGATGATACGCCATGCACTTACAGGAACAATGGGCGATGACAGTATCATCAATGAGAAAGATGTTCCCCGCTTAGATAAAACAGGCGTTACACTTACACTGCTCGCCACTAAAGGTACGATAGCAAGTATCAGCGGACTTGACGAGATAAAGAACGAAAAGTGCGTTATCTATGTTTGCCCTAAAATGAAAGTCGGTACCGTGTGCAAGCTCCCTGCGGATTACTCCCAGGTGTTCGCGCGTATCTATATGTGCTCGGATGACAAACAGGAACTCCGTGATACTATCGAAAAGATATACAGCACCGTCAGAGTGCTTGATGAAGAAGGAAATAATATGCTGATAGGGAGATATGATGCAGATGAACTCAAATGATAAAAACTATACCAAAATGATAGATAAGTACGTCACAGGCAAAATACTTGTGACACGTTCCTCTATGCCCGAATATGAGGAGTACTGCGAGGAGATACGTGATATCTGGGATACACGCTGGCTCACAAATATGGGTCCCAAACACAAAAAGCTTCAGGAGGACCTTAAAAAATATCTGGACGTTGAACAGCTCGACCTGCTGACAAACGGTCATATGGCGCTTGAACTTACCATGCAGGCACTGGGTCTCACAGGCGAAGTCATCACAACTCCCTTCACCTTTGCCTCCACAACACACGCCATAGTCAGAAACGGTCTGACTCCCGTTTTCTGCGATATCGACCACGATAACTTCACTATCGATACCACAAAGCTTGAATCTCTGATAACCGATAAGACCTCAGCTATCGTTCCCGTTCACGTTTACGGAAATATCTGCAATATCGAGGAGATACAGCGCATCGCAGATAAGTACGGTCTTAAAGTTATCTACGATGCCGCACATACTTTCGGCGAAACTTACAAGGGCAAGGGCATAGGCTCTTACGGCGATGTTTCCTGCTTCAGCTTCCACGCTACAAAGGTATTCAACACTATTGAGGGCGGTGCGGTCTGCTTTAAGGACCCCGCTTTCGGAAACGCTATCTACGATCTGAAAAACTTCGGTATCCACGGACCCGAGATCGTTGAATCCGTAGGCGCAAACGCAAAGATGAACGAATTCTGTGCCGCTATGGGCATATGCAACCTCCGCCATGTTGATGACGAGATAAACAAGCGCCGCGCAGTTGTTGAGCGTTATCACGAACGCCTTGACAACACCGAGGGCATCAGACTGAATAAGAACGCTCCAGATGTAAAACCCAATTACGCATATCTCCCAATTATCATCGAACCTGAAAAGTTCGGCTGTGACCGTGACGAGGTATACAGCGTGCTTGCAGAACACAATATTTTCGCAAGGAAGTATTTCTACCCTCTCACCAATACATTCGACTGCTTCAACGGCAAATTCGATCCCAACGATACACCGATTGCACTGAAGATCAGCAAGCAGGTACTCACTCTGCCGCTCTACGCCGATCTTAAACAGGAACAGGTCGATCTCATCTGCGATATCATTCTTTCCTGCAAAAAATAATCCGAAAAATTTTACCGCTCCGAGTTTGTTATCGGAGCGGTATTTTTTCATATGAATATCAAAAGAAAAATCCGTCTTGACAGCACAATCAGATCATGATAAACTGTCAGATAGAAAGTTACTACCAATAATTATGACAGGAAGATCATTATGAAAACACAATGGATATTTTTCGATATAGGCTCGACCCTCATTGACGAAACAAAAGCCTACGAACACAGGATATACGATGCCATCGAAGGCACAGACATAACATTTGAGCAGTTCAATAAAATGCGAAAATACTTCGCATCGCAGAACCTGCGGGGCGATATAGAAGCAATAGAATACTTCGGTCTGAAAAGAACACCCTGGCACAGCGAAGACGAATATCCCTATCCCGATGCCGAAAAAGTGCTTGCATATCTCCATGGCAAGGGATATAAACTGGGTGTAATTGCAAACCAGTCCCCGGGCACGGAAGAAAGGCTTCACAGCTGGGGCTTGCTGAAATATTTCAGCACAGTGGCAGCATCAGCCGAACTCGGCATCTCAAAGCCTGACAAAAAGATATTCTTAAAAGCTCTGGAAATATCACACTGTTCCCCGGAAAATGCCACCATGATCGGCGACAGACTCGATAATGACATCTACCCCGCTATGTTACTTGGTATGAAAACGATCTGGATAAAGCAGGGCATATCAGCTTATCAGCAGCTTGATAACAACGGATCAGCCCCCGATCATATCATTAAAAGCCTTATAGAACTGACCGAAATATTCTGATATAAACTGACGGAAGCGGATACGATCAGCGTTACAGATAGGTATAAAATGTTCTATGGCCGTATCAATAATAACGGCTGATGTATTACCAATTTTTACTATATGCTGTCAATAGGGATTTGTCCTGTAAAAAGAAAAGGTAAATTTACAGTAAATGATATTGACTTTTTGAAATGTTTGTGGTATAATCTATTTACTAAAGGAAAACAGGAGGTAAATACCATGCTTGACCTTAAAAAAAAATTTAACGACACAAATGGCATATATGACGAATATAATAGAATATGGTTATCCCCTTAACACACCACAAGTAAGATCACTGAACCAAAGCAGCCAAGAGCCTTAAATACGCACTGTTTCCCAGCTTACGGCGGTTGAATTTGTAGCAGTATTCGGCAGCATACAACGCTGTATGGATCTTTTCGTTTCCGTGATAAGTTCCCATGATCATTGCTTTGAAGTTTGATATAACTTTATGCATCCAATTCAGCTGACCGCTTGTCGGATCATATGTCTCAAAAATATGGAAGTATTTCTGTGCCAGCGGCTTCTTGTAACTTCGGGCATTATCACTCTCGATCTTAGAACCTGCGCGGATATTATCCCTGGCAAATCTACCCACAGTTATACCCTTTAAATTCGGCACATCGCTCATTTTAACGTACTCGGGATTTCCTGCTGCGTTCTTTGATAAAGCTACGATCATCTTGACTTTTTCAGTTCCTCTGCCACGCTTTTTACCGTGAGTCGGAGCACCGAGATACGTGTCATCAAGTTCAACGATCCCGTCGAGCAAATAGCGTTCTTCACGGCATTTCATGGCTTTTCTGATGCGATGAAGGATGTACCAGGCAGTCTTGTAAGTCACGCCAAGAGTTCTCATTAGAGTAACAGCGGACACGCTGCATTTGTTGCTCATAACGAGGAATGCGGTGATTATCCACAGTCTGAGCGGAATATGTGTTCTGTGCATAAAAGTTCCGTTTGTGGCGGAAATATCTGCTTTACATAACTTGCAGCGCAGCAGATGACGTGACCTTATCCTGCGGTACTCAGAGCCACCGCAAAACGGGCAGGCAAAGCCCTTTTCAAAGCGGATATCAAGCAGAAAATCCTTGCAAAAGTCATCGTCTGCGAACTTTGAGTATATCCCATCAAGTGTGATCTCAGGTTTCGGAAATCTTTTTGACATAGCGACAGCTCCCTTCGGTTTCTGTCACTATTATACTATATTTTCTGGTTTTTGAGGTCTGTTTATTTGGACAGCATTGTAAATTATCTGTGGTGTGTTAAAGGGATAACCATGTAATAGAATGCCGTACCATGACAGCAACAATCATATGAACGTATATGACAACCCGCCGAAAGATCTGTACCGCGCACCATACGACCCGATGAATATGTCTGATGGTGTGATAAGGGGAACTTCAAGGGCTGATTATTCACCGTTGAAAAAAAGTCTTGCTATAACAGCACTTCTTTCTATAGCTGTAGTACTGATAGCCAAGCTTTTTGCAGGGAACGTTGTTCCGATCGGTTTCGGATTGCTCTTTTTCATCATTGGCAGCATTGTATTCTGGACTACCATTTTTAATTGCAGTTCAAAGAAAAAGAACTGTACTCAGCCTGTTACTGCAGTATGTCATGATCTTCATGTCTCTGTAAGCAGAGATTCTGACGGAACTACGTCTAGAACTTACAGCCCTGTCTGGAGATACTATTTTAATGGAAACTACTATGAACACCACGAAAGCAATTCAAGCAACATTGATGTTCCCCGCGTTGGTGAAGAGCGCACACTAATGATCGATCCGAGTGATCCTCTTACCATCTACCGCAAAAGTATCCCTCAGATGCTGTTCTTGCTGATATTCGGCTTAATATTCATGATTGTACCGATGCTTATGGTGATGATAGACTGATATTTCAAAGGCACAACTTTCATTGTGAAAGCTGTGCCTTTTTTCTATTGACCAAACAAAGACCAAGCAAAGAAACCATGCAAAACAAAAAGCTCTGAAACAACGGATTTACGTCATTTCAGAGCTAGTAACTAAGCGCCACCTGTTGGACTCGAACCAACGACCCTGCGGTTAACAGCCGCATGCTCTACCGACTGAGCTAAGGAGGCAGATATGCCAAAACACTCCGAAGAGTGTTTTGGGAGAGCCGGCGACAACTTATTTTCCCAGGCGGTCGCCCGCCGAGTATTTTCAGCGAAGATGAGCTTAACTTCTGTGTTCGGCATGGGAACAGGTGTGACCTCATCTCAATGATCACCGACTATTAATTGAGGACAATAACCTCAAAATTGAATAATGAAGGGTAATTTAAGGATTAACATAATTTAGGATAAGCCCTCGACCAATTAGTACACGCTAGCTTAATGCATCACTGCACTTACACTTTGTGCCTATCAACCTTGTAGTCTTCAAGGGGTCTTACTCATAAAGATGGGATATCTTATCTTAAGGGCGGCTTCACGCTTAGATGCCTTCAGCGTTTATCCGTTCCGCACATAGCTGCCCAGCTGTGCCACTGGCGTGACAACTGGTGCACCAGAGGTGCGTCCATCCCGGTCCTCTCGTACTAGGGACAGCTCCTTGCAAATATCCTACGCCCACGACAGATAGGGACCGAACTGTCTCACGACGTTCTGAACCCAGCTCGCGTACCGCTTTAATTGGCGAACAGCCAAACCCTTGGGACCGAATTCAGCCCCAGGATGCGATGAGCCGACATCGAGGTGCCAAACCTCCCCGTCGATGTGGACTCTTGGGGGAGATCAGCCTGTTATCCCCAGGGTAGCTTTTATCCGTTGAGCGACGGCATTTCCATTCACATACCGCCGGATCACTAACTCCAACTTTCGTTACTGCTCGAACCGTCATTCTCGCAGTTAGGCTCGCTTTTGCGTTTACACTCTGACGCATGGTTTCCATCCATGCAGAGCGAACCTTTGAGCGCCTCCGTTACTCTTTAGGAGGCGACCGCCCCAGTCAAACTGCCCACCTAACAATGTCCCCCGACTTGATTCAAAGCCGCAGGTTAGAACTCCAGCACTTCAAGAGTGGTATCCCAACAGTGACTCCACATCAGCTGACGCCAATGCTTCCCAGTCTCCCACCTATCCTGTACATGAAATACCGAAATCCAATATTAGGCTACAGTAAAGCTCCATGGGGTCTTTCCGTCTAGTCGCGGGTAACCGGCATCTTCACCGGTACTACAATTTCGCCGGGCGGGTTGTTGAGACAGTGCCCAGATCGTTACACCATTCGTGCGGGTCAGAACTTACCTGACAAGGAATTTCGCTACCTTAGGACCGTTATAGTTACGGCCGCCGTTTACCGGGGCTTCAATTCGATGCTCTCACATCTCCTCTTAACCTTCCGGCACCGGGCAGGTGTCAGCCCCTATACGTCATCTTTCGATTTAGCAGAGACCTGTGTTTTTGCTAAACAGTCGCCTGGGCCTATTCTCTGCGGCTTGATCACTCAAGCACCCCTTATCCCTAAGTTACGGGGTCAACTTGCCGAGTTCCTTAACAACCCTTCTCCCGTTGGCCTTAGAATCTTCTTCCTATCTACCTGTGTCGGTTTGCGGTACGGGCACCTAAGATATACATATAGCTTTTCTTGTCTCCGTCCATGATGACTTCTCTACTTATTTTCGATCCCTTACGACCGGGTCAACCATCGCCCGGCAACATCACTTTCGAAGCGTCCCTATACTTAAATCTTTCGGTGGCTACGGAATTTCAACCGTATGTGCATCGGCTACGCCTTTCGGCCTGACCTTAGCCCCCGGCTTACCCTGAGCGGACGAACCTTCCTCAGGAAACCTTAGATTTTCGGCCATTATGATTCTCACATAATTCTCGCTACTCATTCCGGCATTCTCACTCGAATAAAGTCCACCAGCGCTTCCGCTCTGACTTCACCCCTTATTCGACGCTCTCCTACCACTGTCATTACTGACAATCCCAAGCTTCGGTGTACATTTTAGCCCCGTTGAATTTTCGGCGCAGGGTCACTCGACCAGTGAGCTATTACGCACTCTTTTAATGAGTGGCTGCTTCTAAGCCAACATCCTGGTTGTTTATGCAACCCCACATCCTTTTCCACTTAAATGTACTTTGGGACCTTAGCTGTGGGTCTGGGCTGTTTCCCTTTTGACTGTGAGACTTATCTCACACAGTCTGACTCCCATGAATCGATTATCCGGCATTCTTAGTTTGATAAGGTTCAGTAATCTTTCGACCCCTAGCCCATTCAGTGCTTTACCTCCGGTAATCTGTCATGAGGCTAGCCCTAAAGCTATTTCGGAGAGAACCAGCTATATCCGAGTTCGATTGGAATTTCACCGCTAACCACACCTCATCCCCGGCCTTTTCAACGGACGTGGGTTCGGCCCTCCATGGAGTTTTACCTCCACTTCAGCCTGGACATGGTTAGGTCACTCGGTTTCGGGTCTATTGCATACGACTTATTCGCCCTATTCAGACTCGCTCTCGCTTCGGCTCCGTGCCTTAAGCACTTAACCTTGCCGCATACAATAACTCGCCGGACCATTCTACAAAAGGTACCCGATCACCCATTGACGGGCTCTCGGTGCTTGTAAGCATAGGGTTTCAGGTTCTTTTTCACTCCCCTCCCGGGGTTCTTTTCACCGTTCCTTCACAGTACTATTCGCTATCGGTCATTAGGTAGTATTTAGGCTTGGAGGATGGTCCCCCCATCTTCCCACGGGGTTTCACGTGTCCCGCGGTACTCCGGATACAGCTCGCTGCTCTGACTTTTCGCTTACGTGACTCTCACACTCTACGGTTCGTTTTCCCACACGATTCAACTAAATCATTACAATGCTAAATGCTGTCCAAAACCCCAAAGGTATTGCTACCTCTGGTTTAGCCTCTTCCGCTTTCGCTCGCCACTACTCACAGAATCTCGGTTGATTTCTCTTCCTCGCCCTACTTAGATGTTTCAGTTCAGGCGGTTCCCCCCATACAGCTATTTTATTCACTGTACAGTGCATGAGCATACTCATGCGGATTGCTCCATTCGGAAATCTGCGGATCACTAGATACTTGCTCTTCCCCGCAGCTTATCGCAGCTTATCACGTCCTTCATCGGCTCCTAATGCCAAGGCATTCTCCCTACGCTCTTATTAGCTTAACCTTAGAATTATGTTATCCTTAATGTTATGCTGATTGTAGTTTTCCCGACTAATTTCTTTTAGTCGTTTTCCTCATTTGCATTACTTTTAATATTGCTTCATTATTCAATTTTCAAGTTACTGTCAGAGGACTTTCGTCCTCAGTGGGCACAAGTGGACTCGAACCACCGACCTCACGCTTATCAGGCGTGCGCTCTAACCACCTGAGCTATGCGCCCAAACGAGTTATGTTCTTGCCTGTAGCTTGTCAGCTTTTCTCTCTGTCCTCGTCCCATGGTGGAGATGAGGAGGATCGAACTCCTGACCCCCTGCTTGCAAAGCAGGTGCTCTCCCAGCTGAGCTACACCCCCGTTTAAGGGACTCTTATGCTCTTTTAAAGATGCTTTAGACATCTTCAAAATTGAACAACCGACTGTTTCCACCACTTGCTGACCGGAGATTTGTTTATGAGAATTTTACTTCTCGCTTCTCCATAGAAAGGAGGTGATCCAGCCGCACCTTCCGATACGGCTACCTTGTTACGACTTCACCCCAGTCATCAATCCCACCTTCGACTGCTTCCTCCTTGCGGTTAGAACACAGGCTTCGGGTGTTACCGACTCCCATGGCGTGACGGGCGGTGTGTACAAGGCCCGGGAACGTATTCACCGCGGCATGCTGATCCGCGATTACTAGCAATTCCGACTTCATGTAGGCGGGTTGCAGCCTACAATCCGAACTAAGACTGCTTTTAGGGTTTTGCTCCACATCACTGTTTTGCTTCCCTCTGTTAACAGCCATTGTAGTACGTGTGTAGCCCAGGTCATAAGGGGCATGATGATTTGACGTCATCCCCACCTTCCTCCGTTTTGTCAACGGCAGTCCTGCTAGAGTGCTCTTGCGTAGCAACTAACAGTAAGGGTTGCGCTCGTTGCGGGACTTAACCCAACATCTCACGACACGAGCTGACGACAACCATGCACCACCTGTCTATACGTCCCCGAAGGGATTTCACATATCTCTATGCTATGCGTACGATGTCAAGACCTGGTAAGGTTCTTCGCGTTGCTTCGAATTAAACCACATACTCCACTGCTTGTGCGGGCCCCCGTCAATTCCTTTGAGTTTCAGCCTTGCGGCCGTACTCCCCAGGTGGATTACTTATTGTGTTAACTGCGGCACGGAAGGGGTCAGTCCCCCCACACCTAGTAATCATCGTTTACGGCGTGGACTACCAGGGTATCTAATCCTGTTTGCTCCCCACGCTTTCGAGCCTCAGCGTCAGTTAAAGCCCAGTAAGCCGCCTTCGCCACTGATGTTCCTCCTAATATCTACGCATTTCACCGCTACACTAGGAATTCCGCTTACCTCTACTTCACTCAAGAACTACAGTTTCAAGTGCAGTTCAGGGGTTAAGCCCCTAAATTTCACACCTGACTTGCAATCCCGCCTACGCTCCCTTTACACCCAGTAATTCCGGACAACGCTCGCTCCCTACGTATTACCGCGGCTGCTGGCACGTAGTTAGCCGGAGCTTCCTCCTTGGGTACCGTCATTATCGTCCCCAAAGACAGAGGTTTACAATCCTAAAACCTTCTTCCCTCACGCGGCATCGCTGCATCAGGCTTTCGCCCATTGTGCAATATTCCCCACTGCTGCCTCCCGTAGGAGTCTGGGCCGTGTCTCAGTCCCAATGTGGCCGTTCAACCTCTCAGTCCGGCTACTGATCGTCGGCTTGGTGGGCCGTTACCTCACCAACTACCTAATCAGACGCGAGCTCATCTTCCGGCAATAAATCTTTGATAGATAGGTCATGCGGCTTATCTATGTTATGGGGTATTAACAATCGTTTCCAATTGGTATCCCCCACCGAAAGGCAGATTGCTCACGTGTTACTCACCCGTCCGCCACTAGCTAGAGAGTGCAAGCACTCTTTCGCTCGTTCGACTTGCATGTGTTAAGCGTGCCGCCAGCGTTCGTCCTGAGCCAGGATCAAACTCTTAATTAAGTTGTATCCTAATACTCTTCTCAGAGTAATTAAAATCTCAGTTTCGTTTCACTGAACGTTTGCATTTTATAGTCTTTACTTGACTCTTACTTCGATTACCTCAAAGTATTTTCAAGGGTTTTCGTATTCTTGGTTGTTCAATTTTCAAGATGCCTTTCGTTGTCTGTCTTTGTCAGACAACTCATTTATTATACCACACTTTTCTTCGTTTGTCAACCCCTTTTCAGAAGTTTTTTGAAGATTTTTTTGAACTCTTTTCAGAGTTCTTTGTGCGTTATAAGCTGTTTTATTATACCACATTTTTCTTCGTTTGTCAAGCCCTTTTCAGAACTTTTTTGAAGTTTTATTTCCGAGCTTAGTTCTTTTTTATTGAACTTCTCTCTTGTGCGGTACTTTTTATTATATCACTTTTTTGCTCTTTTGTCAAGTGCTTTTCGTGATAAATTTTTGCTGCTTCTGAGTTTCGCTCTTCTGAACTGCTCCAGCGCTCGTTCTCTTATCCCTAAGTTTCCCGCGCTTTCCTACGCTCTTTCGTGCTCTCTCGTTGACAGCTTAATTATTATAGCACCTTTTTGCGCGTTTGTCAACACTTTTCGACGTAAAATGATTTTCATAATCAGGTAAATTTTCTGTACACTTTCTACAGTTAGATTCAACGTTCATTATCTAATAAAAAAGCCGCGGCATTTTCGTAACATCTGTCACAAAATACCACAGCATTTCTGTCAGAAAAGCATCATGTCCTCGCCTTCGGCAACGCTGGGCACGTACTCTTCGTTCTCTATAATATAGTCTATCACCCTGCAATAGAAATCAGTAGGGTTCATCTTTATCTTCGATTTGATAAAATTGGCCTGATCTTCATCAGGTGCATAAAGGTTTATATCCATAAGGGTCATATCTCCGTCGATATACCTGCATCCCACATTGAAACCGCTTCCCTCAGGTGTCACATCAAAGCTTATATCCATCTCGCTTTTCAGCTGTGCGAATAATCTGAGCCCCGACGCGTATATCTTGTCGCGCAGGCTCTTCTCCACCTGCTTCTTGAAGCTTTCCGCACCGCTCTTGCCCTTTTCCGTAAGACGATAGTACTCCGTTCCCTCTATCTCCGCCACCTCGATGGTTCCGTTTTCCAGCATAGCGCTTATAGCGGCTGTATAGTCGAAATAGTTGACTATCCCTTCTCCCGTCGCTATCTCCGTCAGCTGATTCGGTGTGCAGAGCTGATTTATCCTGCTGAGGAAATACGCCAGCAGTATCTGAACACGGTATACCTCCGTGACGTTCTTCATGCTCCCTGAAATAAAGTTTTCGGGATTATTTATCGTTGCCATCACCCTCCTTCGGGAAACTTTCTAAAAATTTGGGTATTCCAGCATATGGCTGAGTACAGCCAGACTTACCGCCGCTTCAACGCAGGGTACAGCACGCGCTACTATACACGGGTCATGTCTGCCCTTTACTACCAGTGTCTCGTTCTTCATGGCTGAATAGTCGATAGTCTCCTGAGGCTGTGATATTGAAGGCGTAGGCTTTACAGCCACCTTCAGTGTTATAGGCATACCAGAGGATATACCGCCCAGTATACCGCCGTGATTGTTAGTCTTTGTTACAACTATGCCTCTCTCATTGACATAGAACTCATCATTGTTCTCCGAACCAGTCATTTTAGCAACATCAAAGCCTGCACCGAATTCCAGACCTTTTATCGCAGGTATTCCGAATATCAGCTGTGCTATGGAATTCTCCAGACCGTCAAATATAGGCGAACCGATACCTGCGGGAACATTTATTGCGATGCACTCGATGATACCGCCCACACTGTCCTGATTTTCGCGGGCATTGAGTATCTCCTTTTTCATCTCATTTCCCTGAACATCGATAATTACGGGGAAATCCTTCTCTTTCAGGTCGATTATATCCTGTCTTGAAGTATTTATCGGGTCAAAAGCCTTATCCGTTATGCCGTGTATCTCCGAGATATGCGCACCTATATATATACCTCTTTTTTCCAGTATCTGCTGTGCCACAGCACCCGCAAAGCACAGGGGCGCAGTGAGTCTGCCCGAAAAATGTCCGCCGCCGCGTATATCGTTGAAACCACGGTATCTCAGGGCGCCTGTATAGTCTGCATGACCGGGTCTTGCCAGTCTGGAAAGGTTGTTGTAATCCTGCGAATGCTGATCGCTGTTAGCTATCATAGCCACCAGCGGAGTTCCCGTTGTCTTGCCGTTATGGAAACCCGAGATTATCTGCGGGATATCCTTTTCATTTCTCATAGTTGTCGTGCCGTCCTTTTTGGGCGCACGGCGAGCCATGAACTTGTATATCTTGTCCACATCTATGCTTTCCCCCGGGGGAACATTGTCCATGCAGACACCTATGGCGGGTCCGTGACTTTCACCGAAAACAGTGAAACTTATATTGTTTTTCCATGTTGATGACATCTTACTTTCCTCCTGTACTGAATCTATTCCTCAATTTCTCTGTGTACTTTGATATCTCACACATATCTGCGAAAGATATCAAAGCACACAAATGTGTGCTTTTTTCCTATCCGAGCAATCCTGCACGCAGCGAAGCATTCTCCGCCGCCAGGCTTTCCGCGTATTCATTAACGTCTTCTTCGTTGAATCCGCCCATCTTCACAGTACTCGGCACAGTTATATCCGCTTCCGGCGGCATCTGATATGGCGCACCGCTGTTCTTGGCAGCCAGTGCTTCTTCAAGCAGCACCTTTTCAGTCGTCAGCTTATCCAGCATCACAAGCGTTTCACGCTTGTCATAGCCGCCGCTTCTCGAAGTCCTGAGTATAGGCGGCATACCTGTTTCCGCTGCCGCAGGTGCAGAAGGTCTTCCCTCGTCATCTCCACCGAAAAGTCTGCTGAAAAATCCCATATCATTTACCTCCCGTCTTATCGTCTTTTTGATATACTCCCGTGAAGACCCGATATCACTCGTCCTTCTCGGTATCGCCCACTCCAAGCTGAGCCCGAAGATCGCTTATCTTAGCAAAAAGCTCATCAAAATAAGCATTGGTATCCTTTTCACTGAATCCGCCCGCCATCGCATGGCGTATCGGTGCCAGTTCCGTCTCCGCAGGTACAGTATAAGGCAATTCGAGCTTTTTCGCGTTCAGTGCCTGTTCCAGGGCGTATATCTCGTCCTGAAGCCTGTTTACTGCGAACAATGTTTCTTTCTTGTCATAACCTCCGAAACGAACAGTCCTGAGCATACCTTTTTCAGCCTGTCCGTCGCTCAGTTCGTCTATTTCTCCATTAAGGAGCTTTTCCAATATACCCATAAATCCATCCCCCTGTCATATGCCCGCACGGTCACCCCAACCGTACAATCGGCATCATCTGAAAAATCCTGTCTGTCCCGTAAAATAATCTCCTATCATATCTTCATGCTGCTTACAGTAAATCTCCGGAATCTCCCCTTTCCCGAAATATTTGAGTTCCAGCGTTTCCACGCCGTCTGTTTTCAGTTCGCCGCCGATCACCTCAGCCCCGAACAATGCCACCATCGGCTGTATCTTGTCTCCGTTAGAACATTCCGCACTATACCGCGAATATACCCCTATAAGCGTTTTCGCGCGGACTTTCAATCCTGTTTCTTCAAAAGTTTCTCTCTCCGCAGCCTCATGCAGTGCTTCACCCAGTTCTGCTATCCCTCCGGGAAGACCCCACTTCCCGCCGGGACGCTTCTGCAGGAGTATCCTGCCTTCATCGTCCTCGATAACAGCACAGGCAGCCGTCATGATAACAAGCTCATGCCCTACCATGCCGCGGATATATGATATATAATCGCCCATATCAGAATTCCTCTTCGTAATAGGCTTCAAATGCCGCATCTATACGTTCGCGGAGCCTTGCATAATCCTCTTCGCCACTGATAAAACCGTAGCAGGGCGTATCTCCGCCGCAGCATTTGCCGTAATCATCAAAGAACTGCTTTTCGTAGTACGTCTTTGCAAAGGGCAGTATGTCCTCCCGTATATCTTCGTCCCAGAGTTTGCCGTCGCAGTCCCACATCAGGAACTCCGCACCAGTCATGCGCCCTCTGCGGACATCTTCACAGTGATCGGGATCGGCTTCCTCGCCCTCGAATCCGTTCTCTATTATCCATCTCAGGAACATACCGATATGATTACCCGCAAGAAGCCATATCTCGTTTTCCTGTTCCTCGGTCAGCTCGCCTGTTATGCCGTGAGTCTCACGGTACAGTTTTTCCGTGCTGTCCCAGTGCCAGTCAGCTCTGTCGATAGCCATATCAGTCATCCCCCTCCCAAAAGGCAACAGCATTTTTTATAAAATCCTCAAAATTGTCGCCCAGATCGGTCAGATCGTCCTTATCTATCATCGCAGGAACATTGTAGTACCTGCCGTTTTCGTCAACACAGTAGAGTTCTCCTCCGCCGTCGCCGCCTATTGCCACATATCCGGGAAGAACTCTCCCCAGATCATAGTTGTCATATACCGTCTCCAGTTCTTCCAGCGGAAAAAGCACAAGGTATGTCCCGCCGACTTCTCCCTCGCCGCCGTTATGCTCACGCATGAACTCAAGGTAATCCTCGGGAAGCAGCACTCCGCCTATCTCCTCAACAGGCTCGCCCTTGTAGGCACTCCCGAACTTGAAACCGTCAAAACTCTCCATAGTATTACCTCCGAAAACAACCAATATGAACGATATACCACGCTGTACCGTCAAGTAAAACTCTTATAAAAAATATCTCACGCCGAAGTCTCAGATTTCCTCGGCTATGCCGCCCAGACTTCTGTATACTTCCCAGAAATCAGGATAGCTTTTTCTTACGCATTCCGCACCGCGGATCATCACGGGCTTTTCGCATCTTGTTGCGGCTATCGCCATAGCCATAGCTATGCGGTGATCGTTGTGCGCCGATACCTCGGCACCGCCCGCAAGACTTTCCTTACCCTTTATGATCAGGCTGTCCGCCGTTGCGGTAACATCTCCGCCCAGAGCATTGAGCGTTTCCTCCATTGCCGCCAGACGGTCACTCTCTTTCAGCCTTAGCCTTGCCGCATCGATTATTCTGCTCTCTCCGCCGCAAAAACTGCCCAGTACCGCCAATATAGGCACCAGGTCGGGTATATCAGCCGCACTTACGGTAAAAGGATTCAGCTTACCATTCTCATTATACACTATTTTCTCGCATATTTCAATGATTTTTTTATCACCTTGAAAAGAATTTTCGTTTAAGCCCCTGATATCCACTTCCGAGCCCAGAGAATTCGCCACTTCAAAGAACGCTCCCTGAGAATGGTCGCCCTCAACAGCACCGTCACACGCTACGAATTTCTGTCCTTCGGATATGATGAAGCTGTTCTCGGTCACTTCAACATTCACGCCGTATTTGCGCATTACGTCAATGGTCATATCCACATAAGGGCGTGATTCCAGATGTGAAGTCAGCACTATCTCGCTTCTCTCACCCGTCAGCGGCAAAGCCAGCAGAAGCCCCGTTATGAACTGCGAGGATATCCCGCCGTCTATCTCGTATCTGCCCCCTGTCAGCTTACCATTTATTGTGAAAGGCATGGTGTTGTTGTAATCGAACTCAACGCCATGACACGGAAATTCTTCCAGATAAGGAGTTATAGGTCTTTCGGGAAGCTTGCCCCTGCCAAGGAACTCCGTCCTGACACCCAGTGCCGCCGCCACGGGTATCAGAAATCTCAGCGTTGAACCGCTCTCACAGCAGTCCAGCACCGCGCTTTCGGGGGCATTGCCTATACCGCGAACGACCGCTCTGTCACCCTTGACTTCTATCTCAGCCCCCAGCTGACGCATAGCCTCAACAGTGGTCATTATATCCACCGAGGGGTACAACCTGTCTATCACCGAAGTCCCCTCAGCCAGTGCCGCCGCTATAAGCATACGGTGCGCCGCACTCTTTGAAGGCGGCGGTGTTACCGTGCCGCGAAGTTTTGTGGGGGTTATCTTTATATCCATACTATCAGTCCTTTATATTCGTTATCCGCCGCGGCTCAGCATCAGCCCGCTCACATCTCCGCGATGACAGCCGCTATCTCGTCCTCAGCTATCTCCTTGGCAAAATTATTCTCACCGAACTGCACTACCTCGCCTATTCCTTTCTGGAATACGAATCTCAGTTTGCCGTCCCTCACCTTTTTATCGGTGTAAAGTTTCTTGACCAGTGCCGCCTTGTCGATGTATTCAGGTACACGTACAGGCAGTTCAGCCCTCTCCAGCAGAGCTTCCACCCTCTGTCTTTCTTCAGCCGTAACAAATCCGTACTTCTCGCCCAGACGCGCCTGTGCCGCCATACCGATGGATACAGCTTCACCGTGATACAGCTCGTAATCCGATACAGTCTCCACTGCACGTCCCACAGTATGCCCGAGGTTCAGGACTTCCCTGAGACCGCTCTCCCTCTCGTCCTGCATCACCACATTGTACTTGACCTCGCAGTTGTGCTTTGCTATGTACTCGCAGGCTTCAACATCGCCATCAAATATCCTGCCGACGTTCTTCTCCAGATACTCAAAAAGCCCCCTGTCCCCCAGACAGCCGTGCTTTATCGTCTCCGCCAGACCGTTTGCTATCTGCTGTCTTGGCAGAGTTTTCCATGTATCTATGTCGATATATACCTTATCGGGCTGATTGAACATACCTATCAGATTAGTTGCAAGAGGAGTATCCACCGCTGTCTTTCCGCCAACCGAAGCATCAGCAGCCGCCAGCAGAGTAGTCGCATAATTTATAAAAGGCACACCCCTGCCGAAAGTTCCTGCCACAAATCCCGCAAGGTCGGTAACAACACCGCCGCCCACAGCAATAACTGCACAGTCGCGGCGGAATCCCTTTTCCAGCATAGCATCTTCCAGATACTCTTTCCACTTACGGGTCTTTGATTTCTCACCCTCGGGAATAACGAACATCTCAGCCGAAAATCCCGCATCTCTCAGCATACCGAGTATATCCGATGCATACAGCCCCTCAACGATGCTGTCAGTTATCACAGCGAACCTCTTTTTGCCTGTAAGTCCGCCTTTCAGGTCATCGATAAGCTGTTTCTGCAATCCGTGACCTATCTCTATATCATAGGTGTCGTCCACCACTTTTTTCAACTCGCATCTGAATACCATTTTCATCACTCTTTCTATGACGGTGTATTTAACGATTTAACGGTTTAAAACCAATATACTTTATTATATCATATCTTACAGAAAAAGTAAATACATCCCGACCCATTTTTCAGCAGATAAATCCCACAAAAAAAGGGGACTCTGGGGTGTTATGTTCTGCTGGTTTTTATGCCGTTTTCAGTTCAAAAACGGTCGGGGAGTATATTTTTCGCCCGAAACGAAATAGGTATATACGGAACGCTTTAGCACGCTAATACAAAAGTTGACAATGTTGACAAAACGTTGAAAGGATTTTCAACGCTTATTTTCCCCGAAGTTTCGGGATTTTTGCCCAAACGTTGAAAACGTGACAGGGGTAAGTGTAAAAATGAAAATATATAGTCATTAATTCCAATATATGGTAAATTTACTTAAAATGGCTACCATAGAACTTGTCACCATTTTTCAATTTTCGTATACACCCCGTCATCATTTCAACGTTTAGGAGTTTTGACCCTCAAACCGCGTAAAATCGGGCTTTTAAATGTTGACAACTTGTGTCAACGTTTGTCTACGTTTGTCAACGCTTGTCATACATTATTCATAAAATATAATTGGGTTTACCTTGATGATCGTTTTAGGTTTAACCGCTCTTTTGGTTCGTTCTTCAACTATCTTAATGTAGTTAAGTTCTTCCAGCAGTTCCAATGGTTCTTGCATTTCAATACTGCTCAGCCTTGTTATCTTCTTTGATAGCAGCTCGCCTTTTGTGATCTCGTCCACTTTGTGGTACAATTCTTTCGTTGGTTTAATGTTTTTTGCAATTATATTACATGGTTATCCCTTTAACACACCATTACAAAGTGCTATATAACACGGTAATATCGTGTCGTAGTTATCATTCCCCCGCCTGCGGCGGGTGAGGATAACCGCCAAGTGTTTCAAGTTCCGATATAATACTAATTAATGTAGTGTGTCATCGGGATAATCATAAATTATTTTATTCTATCGTGTTTTGTTTGAACCATTCCATATATTCTTTTTTATGGCGAATAAGGAATATAAATTCATCAATTTCAAAAACCATCTCGATTAATGAATTTTTTGCATATTCAGCCGCAACTGTATCTATGATATGAACTTCATTTTTATCGTTTGAAATTATATACTGATTTCCATCTAAAAAAATACCTTTATAACCGCTATCGTTGCAGATCATATCAGAATATTCCTGTATTTTTGTTTCATCATTCGCCTTTATAAATCCAACAATGATATCAACATCATCAATATCACCTACATCAATAAATAAATAATCCTCAAACATATTTATTGTCATACGATCATATTTTTTCATTATATTTTCAATCGTCATAATATCACCTATTTTATGAAATTTTGCACGGAAAGACATTCCAGACTTGATCAAAGTCATCATAAATTAATTTAATATGCGTTTCTCCTTTACAAATTCAACCGTCGTAAGCTGGGAAACAGTGCGTATTTAAGGCTTTTGGCTGCTTTGGTGCAGTGATCTTACTTGTGGTGTGTTAAGGGGATAACCATATTATATTATGCCACAAAAAGAAGAGCTTGGCACTGCCAGGCTCTTTTTCTTTGTTGGGGCTGCAACAGCCCCTCGGATATTTGATATTGCAGATGTCCCTGCCAAGAACTGCGTATCTGCCGATCACTTTCCCGCTTTTTTATGTAAAGAACGGAACTCCGCAGGAGAGAGCATCTCATGCTTCTTGAACACCGCGCAGAAATAACTGCAATCGTTGTATCCAACCTTTGTCGCTATCTCGTTGATGTTCAGCTTGTCTTCCAGCAGGAATATCTTAGCCTGCTGTATACGCTTTCTTGCAAGATACTCAAAAGGACGCAGATTCAGACATTCCTTGAAAAGTCTGCAAAGATACTGGGGCGAAAGGTCGATAAGATCAGCCAGCTCCACCAGCGTAAGCTCCTTGTAGAAATTCGTGTCGATGTAGTTTATAACAGGCTTCAGCTGATTCAGCTTGGTGCTGTCATGGCCGCCGTTCTGCATATTAGTTACCCTGTGCAGCTCGATCAGGAACTGGTACAGGTGCATCGAACATTCATGTCCTGCATAATAGTAATTAGTCTTCAAAAGGTACAGTATCTTCTTGAATATAGCCTCAACACCGCTCAGGTCGCTGATGTGTACCACCTTAGCCTTGTCCAGCTTAATGTGTTCAAGCGTGTACTGCGCATCTCTGCCCGAAAATGCTATCCAGTGTGTCTCCCATATGTCCTCCACAGGATAATACTCATGGGGCACATTAGGTGGAAGATACATAGCATCTCCCGCTTTTACAGGGAACTCGCCGTCAGCAATTTTAAGAACGCCCGCACCTCTTGTACAGTATATTATCTGATATCCGGGATAACCGTCCTCTCTGATAAAATGCCACTCTCTGTCCCTTGCGCCCGCACCCAGTACGAACAGCGGAAGTGATACCTCATCACCCAGCACAGGATAGTAAAAATCTGTCATAAAAAATCGCCCGCCTTTTATGAAACCTCTATGGGATCATAATATTCAAATTCTCTTATACAATAATATCACAACAAAGCTAAAATGTCAATACCTTATTCGGATATTTTTAAAGATCCGATCTCAAAAGCTCGCTTAAAAATCGTGTTATCGAGCAAACAACCGTTCTGCTGTATTGTCATTCTTTTGACAATGCAGTTTAAAATTTTCTTTTTATCACACCTGATACAAATTATTTAAAATTTTTCAACATAAAAAGAGAGGACAGCACCTCGCCGTCCTCCCCGATTATTTTTAAATTCAGTCCATAGTAACTATCTCTTTGTAGAACTCAGCGTAATCATTTCTGTTGTCCTTGGTGAAAGCGATAGCAGTTCTGGGGTGCTGGTTCAGCAGACCGGTCATGAGGTACTGGAGATCATAGCCCCATACAACGCCCTGTTCGCGCATCTTTGTCATGTGCTCGTCAATGAACTTGATAACAGGGAAAACATTGTACTTGGGATTTTTCAGGAAACCGAGCAGAAGCTCCATAGCGCAGTTGCCCGCACCTCTGCCCATTGAAGCATAAGTAGCATCCAGCCAGTCAACACCGTCACCAACAGCCTCGATAGTGTTTGCAAAAGCAAGCTGCTGATTGTTGTGTGCGTGTATACCGATCTTTTTGCCGTACTTCTCGGCATACTCAACATACAGCGCAGCAAGTCTCTGCATCTGCTCGGGATACATAGCACCGAAGCTGTCAACGATGTATATTACATCAACAGGGCTCTTGCCGAGTATATCCAGCGCCGCACGAAGATCGCCCTCCTGTGCTGTGGATATAGCCATGATATTGCAGCTTACCTCGTAGCCCTTGTTCTTTGCGTTCTCTATCATATCAACAGCTGTGGGTATCTGGTTGAGGTATGTAGCAACTCTGATAAGGTCGATAACACTGTCATTTCTGTCAATGATATCCTCCTTGTAGTTGCATCTGCCAACGTCAGCCATAACAGCTATCTTGAGGTCGGTGTCATTGTCGCCCACAACAGCTCTCAGGTCGTCCTCATCGCAGAACTTCCACTTGCCGAACTTGGTCTTATCGAACATTTCCTTGTCGCCCTTGTAGCCGAATTCCATATAGTCAACGCCTGCCTTGATATTTGCAAGGTACAGGTCGTGTACGAACTTGTCGGTGAAGAAGAAGTCATTTACCAGACCGCCGTCACGCAGTGTTGCGTCTACCACCTTTATACTGTCTCTGTAATTCATCAGATTGGATATCTCTTTCATATCATACATCTCCCGTTTAATAATTCGCTATATGCTTTATGCAGTCTAAGCTTTAAATCACTAAAGCAAAGTATAGCACACTTGGCTCGAAAATGCAAGTGCTTATCCAATATTTTATATATAGTTCACACATTTTTGTGTATTTAGTAAACTTCTACCCCACACTTCCGATATTGGTTTGTATATCACTGCTAATTTTCAAAAATCAAAGAGAAAATACCATTCCATTTTTCTTCTCTACTGCCCCTACCGTCCTGTCAATAATCATGAATCATCAGCTGCTATTGACAAAACTTTGTTAATAAGGTAAAATATATTATAGTAAACGACATTCAATTTTCACCCGCCGAAATAAGGAACAGGCTGGAAATTTATGTCGTTTACTGTATGTATGAATCACTAACTGGAGGCAATTTAATGAGCGAAAACAAAAAAAACTGCGTCAAAGTTCAAACTCCCCAAAGGCTGGGATTTTGATAATATCGCAAAACTGATCTACATCATGATAGTATGCGTGTGCGGAATGTTCATGAGACATAAACTCATGCCACACACTTCAAGAGATATGTGGCTGTACCTCGAAAGATGGTACAACTACTTCGCCGAACACGGCGGTTTCAAGGCGGTGGGCGACGATGTGGGCGATTACACCCCTATGTATTACTACTACATAGCGTTCCTAACCTATTTCAAAAGTTCCTCACCTCAGCTGGGGCTGAAGATACTTTCGATAATATTCGACTTCATAACAGCCATATACGCCATGTGGATAGTCGAGCTTTCGGATAAGAAAAGCAAGAACCCCCACCTGCCCGTAATAGCATTCGCCGCAGTATTCTGCCTGCCGACTGTTGTACTCAACTCCGCTACCTGGGGTCAGTGCGATGTCATCTACTCCTGCTTCCTTGTAATATGCCTTTATTATATGATGAAAGGCAAGGATAACGTAGCGATGATAATGTTCGGCATAAGCTTATCATTCAAGCTTCAGGCAATATTCTTCGCACCTTTCATAGGCATAGCCCTCTTCAAGAAGAAGATACGTCCCCTTAACCTGCTGTGGATACCCGCTGTATACGTTATAAGCATACTCCCCGCAACATTCGTCGGCGGAGATTTTATCCGCCTGCTGACAGTTTACTTCCGTCAGTCGGGTCAGTACGAAGACCTCTGTATGTCCCTGCCCAACCTCTGGGCACTCTGGGAGGAAGTTGAAAACGAACTTCTCGGACCTGCGGGCATATTCTTCGCAGGTGCCTGCGTTGTCACCGTGATGTACTACTACATCACCAAAAAGGAACTGAAACTCACAAATAATACCATGGTGGCACTTGCCATGATATCCTCTTTCGTAGTACCATTTGTACTGCCCCATATGCACGAAAGATATTTCTACCTTTCCGAAGTAATGTTCGTTATATTTGCATTCTGCTACAGAAGCAGACTCTGGCTGATATTCACTTCCCAGTTCTGTTCCGTACAGGCGCTTTCGGGCTACCTTTTCGGCAAGGGTTCCATGGACAGAAGATTCCTGCTGCTTATCGAGATAGTCAACATCGTTGTGGTATACCTCTGCCTTAAAAAGGAGATAGAAGAACCCCGCGATGAAGAAGTTGTAATGTGCTTTGAGAAAAAGGCAGAAAAAGCATGAAAATAGAGCATACTGCCCTCTATGTCAGCGACCTTGAAGGCGCAAAAGATTTTTTCACAAGGTATTTCCAAGCCGAAAGCGGCGAACTTTACCGCAACCCAAATACGGGATTTTCTTCCTGCTTTCTCACATTTGATGACGGTGCAAGGCTTGAGATAATGAACAAGCCCAACATCTTTGAAGACGATAACAGGGTATCCCGAATGGGCTATGCCCATATCGCATTCAGTGTCGGCAGTAAAGAAAAAGTTGATGAACTGACAAAGCGCATCACCGATGACGGATTCCGTCTTCAAAGCCCCCCGAGAGTAACAGGCGACGGCTATTACGAAAGCTGTATCATCGGGTTTGAGGGCAACCTCATCGAGATAACGGTATGACAAGGAGACAGACCATGAAAAAGATATGTATACTTACAGCCGCTGTAATTCTGGCTTTCGGGCTGAGTTCCTGCGGAAATAAAGACTCACACACCTATAAAAGACAAACAAGCTCAAAAGCAAGTGCCGAAAGCAAGGCAGATACTTCTTCTGATACAGATGATGACTCAGTGACCGATGCAGAAAGCTCCGAAGTTATCACCGAAGAAAGCGAAAAATCAGACGAAAGCAAACCTGCCGAATCAAAAGCCGAAAAAAAGCCTGCCACTACTACTTCATCAAAGGCTGACAGCCTGCCCGATGACGGCAAAAGCTACGTCTTTGATGACCCGAGCGGCGATGTAGCAGTTGCTAAAAACGAAGACGGCACGATCACTGTGGCTATACCCTCAAACAGCATAACAAATGAAGAAGCCAATTACTCTGACCACCACATCATCAAAAAGGAAGAGGTCAAAAGCGATGAAAACGCCGATATGACCTACATTACCATTGATGAAAATTACTACAATACTCTTGCAGAAAAAAACATAAATTCCAGCAGGGAAACTCTCGATGATCTTATCGCCAACGGTCTTGATTCCTATGAAACGGTAACAGATATCACCTACAACGATGATCTCACCGATTTTACTATCCATGTTAAAAACAGGGAAGCTTTTGAAAAAAGCGAGGATAAGGAGATAACCTCGGTAATTGAAAGCGCTGCATCAGATTACCACACATATTCTCTTCATGAAGATGTTACGCTCACTTTCCATTTCGTCGATGCTGACGGAAACGAATTTCTTAAAGAAGTTCTGGCAAGCGATTGATACCCCTGCATGAAAGAGACCGCTATGATAAGATACACCGACCTGAACGAAAAATTCATAACCGACCGTTTTCCCGAACTTGCAGAACTTGTTTCAATAGAAACAGAGGGTTTTGATGAGTTTCTGCCCCATGTAGCGTTCGCAAATGTCTTCAACGGACTTGCAGTATCCTTCCTGAAACTTGAAAGCTACAGGCAGAGCGATACATTAAAGCGAATATTCGATATGTACGAAGAACTTGCTTCTCAAGGCGACGAAGATACCCGTGACCTTGTGCAGGTAACTCTGCTTGAATACCTCTGGGACGAAAGTATCACCTATGAACGTGCAAAGGAACTTATGGGGGAAAGCACACAAGAACTATGGGCGCAGATAGACTATCTGAAAGCCCCGTAAATAAATATAAATTTACCACAAGGAGGTATCACCATGACATTGCAGGAGATCATCAGCGATTCCAAAAGCGTAGTATTTTTCGGCGGCGCAGGAGTATCCACCGAAAGCGGCATACCCGATTTCCGTTCTGTGGACGGACTTTATAACCAGAAGTATGACTACCCTCCCGAGACTATCCTCAGCCACACATTTTTTATGGATAAAACGGAGGAGTTCTACAAATTCTACCGCGACAAGATGCTCTGCCTTACCGCCAAGCCCAACAAGGCTCACCTGAAACTTGCCGAGATGGAAAAAGCAGGCAAACTGACAGCGATAGTCACCCAGAATATCGACGGACTTCATCAGGCGGCAGGCAGTAAAAACGTTTATGAGCTCCACGGTTCGGTACTGAGAAATTACTGCATGAAGTGCCATAAGCCCTATCCTGTCGAGGATATCCTCAATGGCACAGGTGTACCGAAATGCACCTGCGGCGGCACTATCAAACCCGATGTGGTACTCTACGAAGAAGGTCTTGACAATGCAACAGTCGAAGGCGCCGTTGAAAGCATCTCCAGCGCCGACTGCCTTATCATCGCAGGAACTTCCCTGACGGTATACCCCGCGGCAGGCATGGTGAGGTACTTCCGCGGCAAGCACCTTGTGCTGATAAATCGCGACCCCACCCCCATGGACGATATGTGCGAACTGGTACTCCATGAAAAAGTCGGAGAAGTCCTGGACAAAATAGTTATCTGATATCCCAAAACCCGACTGCTGAAAACGGCAGTCGGGTTTTTACAAAATATAGGCTCTTATATAGTTGCCCCGCACTCATAGTGATCGGCATATTTTTTCACATATACCCTTTCAGGTATGATAATTCTGCCGTATGCTGTAAATACTACTTATTATACTTTATGCCGATATATTCAATGGGGTCTATCCAGCTGCCGTTCTTTTTCAGGGCAAAGTGCAGGTGCGAAAGTTCAGCGGCTTCACATTCGGCAGTATCGCCCACCGCACCTATGACCTCCCCCGCATTGACGCGGTCACCCTCGACTACGTTCATCGCCTTTGAAAGGCTGTAATAGTATCCCGTCACGCCGCTGCCGTGGTCGATGACTATGCAGTTGCCCCACAGAGGGTCTTCCCTTACCTCGATCACCGTACCCTTGTTCATGGCTTTTACGGGAGTTCCCACATCAGCCTTGATATCCACACCGTCATGTGTACGCCATACGCCGAGAGTGCTATCCTTTACCAGCTCACCCTCCGAGAACGGGTTGATAATATCACCGTTTACAGGCATAACATTAGGCTGAGTTTTGATATCATCCGATATCATGGAGGAAGTGTCATCTTTAAAATCAGAAGAACTGTCTTTTTTATCCGCCTGACTTTCTGCGGGCTTCTGTACACCCGATTTCTTGTTGTCCGCCTGTTCAGCCGCACGCGGAACATCCTGCACGATAGTGCTGTTCAGTTCCTCAACTGCTTTGTTGTAAGCGGCAGCACCTGCCCCCGCAAGAGCTATCAGACTAGCCCCAAGGGTTATGCATACACCTTTTGTGCCGAGCCTTTTTCCAAGCTTTGAATCTGTAAGAAAATTACCCATAGTTTTCCTTTCCCCGAACATCAAATTTCAGCCACGCCGTCGGTCTGCGAAGCCCTTTGACAGTATTGTGGACGGAAAAAGAAAAAATATACATCGAAAATAAAAAGACACTCCTGACGTTCATTCAACGCCGGAAGTGCCTTATAGTTTTTTATTATCACAGCTTCCGCAGACCCTTTACCGCCGCCGCAACAAGCAGCAGATCCTTGGTGTTTATAAGCCCGTCATTGTTCACATCCGCACGGCGCTCGGTACCAGGGTCGGGGAAAAGTCTTTTCTGCTTTATAAAGCTTGCGATCATTAAAACATCGCCTATCTCAACACGGCCGCTGCCGTTTATATCGCCGCGCTTATAAACCTCGGGTGTGTCCTCTTCATCGTCAAGCATTGCAGGGTCGATCTCGGCGCGGCTCATACGGAAATCTTCAAAGCTGTAACTCCTGCCGATATCGTGCATTTCGGGAGTTTCGCTGTATATATCCGTAACCGTCACCGAGAAAGTGCTTTCGCCCTCACGGAGTATATTTCCGTCAGCGTCGATTATCTTAGCACTAAGATCGTATATGTCCTTTACTTCACCCGCCGAGTGAAGCTCGCTCACAGTGCAGTCCCGATCTATCACCCATGTTGAACTCTTATCCACGTTCACGGATATATTTCCTTTTTCACCGCATAAAGCACCTGCCGATACACTTTCGGGAGTACCCCTGTATACCGAACTATCGGTAAGCAGTATATCCAGCTTGCTCAGGCTGTCGCAGAGCATTTGTCCGTAAAGCTCCTGCCCCTTGAGTATCAGACTGCACTCAGCACCGCCGCAGTCCTTTCGGCCCCAGCCCCAGCGGGTAGGGTCGGATACGCATTTCAGCAGATATCCGCCGCGGTCGCTTGAAAGCTTTGTGCCGTTGAGTATTATCTCGCTTTTGCAGTTTGTGGTGAATATCACATCACCGTGAGAAGCTATGCTCCCACCCTCTACATACAGTCTTGAAAGCTTGTCCTCAGCGCCGAATGGGCTGTTTCCGTAAAGCACAGCCGCCGCCGTCAGACCGTCCTCACTCTTTGTTATATCGGTGGAAAGATCACAGTTGTAAATATACATCATGCCGGGATTTGCGACCCTTACAGCTTCAGACTTCCCGCCTTTCAGCGAAGCTCCGCTTATGGCGATGACCGAATCTGATTCTGCCGCAGGAGAATCCTCTCCCCCCGAAGTGTAGCTGCCTCCGCTTATGACCATATTCCCGCTGCCTTTTTCAGCGTATATAGTGCTTGAAGCCGCCCCCGCCGAGTTTACTGTAAGATCCCAGCCGAATACCGAACCGTTCTTTCCCGACCTTACACCGCAGCAGCCGTCGGACTTGTTTGAAAGCTTCATATCCTGCAAATATACTCTGCCGCCGCTGACAGAAAAACTGCCGTCAGCATGGTCAACAGCTGTATTACCCGAAAACAGCGTTTCGGAAGAATCCATAACGTTTATAAGATCGAAATCTCTCCCCGAAGCACCTGTGTACGAAAGCTTGTTTGAATCCACCTTGATGCCCGTAACATCGTTCATCTCGATGCAGGTGCCCGGTGTTTTAAGGTTGTTGTTTGTAATTCGCACGCCCTCAACCTGATGGTCAAAATCCCTGCCACTGCCTGTTGCAATAAGCTTTCCGAAAAGCTGTATCCCCACAGGTGAAGGTCTTGTTTTTGTGACCTTTGCTGTTATGGTATTGTTTTTTATCACTGTGTTCAGATCGTTGTTGAGTTTCGGATCGCCGCTGTCAACAGGGTCGTAGTACCCTGCGTTACTGTCGGAAGGCGACATATTCCTCACAATTATACCGCTGCCCACATTGTTCATGTTATTTCCGCTGACGGTTATATTCTTGTAGCTCTGCATAAGTATAGCGCAGTCGGTTATATTATTGAATGTATTGTTCTCGATGATGAAATCCTTGTAGTATTTTCCCAGCGTTGCCGAATGTGAACCTATGCCGCGCATTACATTTCGGAAAGTGTTGCCGCGCACCACCACATTTTCGCAGGTGGCATCATCAAAGGGCTCAAATCCGCTGAATACATTTGCGTTGTTCATTATATCGAACTGTATGGCTTCCTTTATATACGTGCCGCGGTAGTCCGAAAAATCGCAGTCCGTTATCGTCACGTCCTTAACTCCGCCAAGTTCAAGATGATGTGCATTCAGGTTGCTTTTGAACGACACATTTTTCAGCATAAGATTATTCATATGCCCAAAACGCACATTGCAGAAATTCTGATAATTCGCCCCCACATTGCCGTCAAAGCATCCGCCCTCGATGATGATATTGCGGGCATCCCTGTAACCGCCAAGCTTCCGCGGCTGTGCATTTCTCAGCAGACAGCCCCCTGTCGATGCGGCTTTTTTCAGCACAGCGCCTTTCATGCTTATGTAAGTATTTGAGTACACGAAAAGCGTCTTATTTACCAGATAATTTCCTGCAGGTATCACAACTTTCACCTGAACAGTGTCGCTTGCATTATCCCTCGCATGATCCAGTGCCTTTTGCAGCTGAGAAGAAGTATTTTTTCTGCCCGTTTTGTCAGCACCGAAATTATCCACCGCATTGATTGTTATGACCTTTTTGTATTTGACACTTCTGAACCCCGTGACGTTCTTTGCACCTGTTATTTTATCATAGTTGTAAGCATACGCACGAACAGAAACTCCTGCCGCCGCCCCCGAAAGCAGAATAGCCGCCGCTGTAAGCAGCACAAGCGCTTTGTTCACGAATATTTTCATCATTATTACCGACTCCAAAACAAAATATAAATAATTTAGACAAAAATATTATATCACATCGTGAAGCAAAAGTAAACAGCCAACAACCCTGATGATCAATTTTCGGCATTTTATCATATTTACTAAAATATATGACATTTTCTGTATCTGCTGTAATTATTTATATTCCTTGCGCTCATCCTGCTGTAACCTGCGGACATGTTCTTTTGCATTCATCACAAGCATAAATGAAAATACAGCCATAAGTAAAAGAGGAACAGCTATCATCCACATCGGGAGTTTTGTACCGCCCGACATCAGCAAAAGTATAGCCACAGTGTATCCGCAGCACAGCATCTCCGAACCGAATAGTATCATGCCCCTGAGTATAGCCTGCTTTTTCTGTTTGTCGGTGTAATCCGCCACCATTGTCAGGGTCTCTTTCATATCCTTGTTCATGTCCTCACTCTTCCTTTCGCCGTTAAGCAGTTCACGGATATCGATATCGTAATAGTCAGCCAGTTCGATAATAATGCTGATATCCGGCATAGTTCTTCCGTTTTCCCATCTTGAAACAGACCTTGAAGAAACACCGAATACCTCGGCAAGATTCTCCTGCGAAAGTCCTTTCTCATTCCTCAGCTGTTTCAGAAATGCTCCGATCTTTACCTGATCCATATTGACCTCCTTTCTGTATGCAATTATATCATATCACCTGCCCGATGACCACGACAGAGAGTGAGAACCGCCGCATATCCGCCCCTGACAGATGTGTCATGTTAAAAATACGCCATGTTTACTGAAAATTATAGCACACAGCGTTCACCATGTCAATAAAAAAGCCATAGCATTTTCTGCTATGGCTTTTACTATTCGCTCTTATCTTCTGCCAGTTTTCTTGGCAGTACCCTTTGACTTGTTCTTGGGGCTTTTTTCAGCGTGTCTTCTCCACAGTACCCACAGTGTAGGTGCAATGCAGTTAGAAGAGTACACACCTGCCAGCATACCGATGATCAGCGGGAATGCGAAGCTGATTATGGAGCTTACACCGTATAAAGTGCAGACAACGCATACAACGGACATTGCCATAACAGTTGTAACGGTGGTGTGTATCGAACGTCCCAGAGTCTGGGTAACGGAGAGATTTACCAGTTCTTCAAGTTCAAGCTTGCTGCCCTTGAGATTCTGGTTCTCACGGATACGGTCGTAGATGATGATAGTCGCGTTGATGGAGTAGCCGAGGATTGTCAGCAGAACTGCCATGAAGTTCGCGTTGATATCAAATCTGCATATAACGAAGCAGCCGTAAACCATGCAAAGGTCGTGCAGCAGTGCTACAACGGAGAATACACCTGCGGAGATACCGCCGATCTTCTTGAAACGGAAACCGATGTAGATGATTGTAACGATAGCTGCAAATATTACAGCCACCAGACACTTCAGGAAGAAGTCCATACCGTTTGAAGCGTTAACGTCACTGGACTCAAAGAGAGCCAGTTCGTTATCAGCGAACTTTTCTTCCAGAGCACTCTGGAGTTCGTTCTGCTTAACTTCGTTGATGCCGCCTGTTGAGGACAGCTGTATCTTAACGGTAGTCTGCTTTGTAGCAGCGTTTTCACCCTTGGTAACGGTAGATTTCTGATCCAGCACTTCAGTTACAACGTCCTGAACGTCATCGGTGTTGATGTCGCCTGTGTAGCTGTAAGTCATGATAGTACCGCCCTTGAACATGATATCCACGTTAAGTCCCAGTACAAAAGTCAGTACGATGAACAGTGCGATAAGTGTGCAGGAGATGCAGTAGAATACCTTGCGGTGTCCTACAACGTCGAGATTTTTCTTTTCATTAGTCATTCTTATCAACACCTCCGTACAGCTTGCGCTTCTTGAATGCCTTGAACTTGGAAAGTGAAGAAAGCATCAGTCTTGAACAGAAAATACCGAAGAAGAAGTTCAGTATGATACCTACCAGCAGAGTGTAGCCCAGTGAGTAGATAGTACCCGCTGTGGATGCACCGAATGCCATGAACAGGGGCTTCAGCAGTGTGCCGAATACGCTGTCGGTAGGACCGAATGCGCCCATAAGTATTACTGCAACGAATACAACGGTGATGTTGCCGTCGAATACGGCAGCCCACGCACGCTTGTAACCAAGTTCGATAGCGCCGTTAAGGGTCTTGCCGTTATTAAGTTCTTCCTTGATACGCTCAGATACGATAACGTTAGCATCAACGCCCATACCGATAGCCAGTATAATACCTGCGATACCGGGTATAGTCAGTGTGAAGCTTTCCAGGTTGGGGAAGAAGCCGCTTATGCAGGCAAGAGAACCCGCAGCCTGACCCAGAAGAGCGATCGAAGCAACAAATCCGGGAAGTCTGTAAACGATGATCATATAGATCGCTACCATAATGAAAGCGATAACGCCTGCGATAGCCATTGCTCTCTTTGCACCCTCACCCAGTGTAGCCGAGATTATGTTGGTGCTTGTAGAACGAAGGTTGAAAGGCAGCGCACCTGCGTTGATCTTATCAGCCAGGTTCTTTGCAGACTCATAGGTAAAGTTACCCGAGATCTGACATTTACCGTCGAGTATAGGCTCATTTACACTGGGGGCAGATATATTATTATCGTCCATCCAGATAGATATCTGACCGCTGCCAGCCAGTTCAGTAGTTGCATCGGCAAAAGCCTGTTTACCCTTTTCATTCAGTTCGAGGGATACTACCCAGGAGACATTACCTGTATTCTCATCCTGATACTGACGTGCCTCAGCCTTTTTAACGTCATTACCTGTGAGCACAACGTTAGGATCTTCAAGATTTGCAGGCTGCTCTGTGCCCTTTGCAAACACCAGCTGAGCAGTATCACCGAGTTCTGAAATAGCCTCGGAGGGGTCAAAATTCTCCTCACCGGACTGCCATGGGAACGACACCATTATACGGTGCTTGGTGTAATCAGCATACACCTCACTGTCTGTGATATTCAGACCGACAAGTCTCTGCTCAATAGTAGCCTTTGCAGCATCCATGTCGTCCTTTGTTATTTCTTTTTCCGTTACTGCGTCCATTTCGTCGGTGGTTGTTTCCTGATCCCCATTCAACTCAGGCTCAAATGTAGCATTAACGCCGCCCTGGATATCGATACCCCAGCGTATCTCGTCAATGCCCTTGATGTAGCTGTGTCTGATATCGCCGTAATAATAGTGGATACCGGCATATGTCAGGTAAGCAAAACCGAGAATGAGGAGCAGTACGATGAAAAAGACGGGTTTTGTGATCTTTCGCACTAAAAGTCCTCCTATCAAAATTTACTATGCTTATAGCGAATGACATAAATCTTCCCACATATGCAGTTATCAGCTGCTAAGGGGAAATCATTAATATCTTTAACTATAACATAAGCACATTCACTTACATATTATATAACTTTTTAGGTGAAAAGTCAATAGTTTTTTGAGATTTCCGGCAGAAAACATTATCATTTTTATATGAATTTTTTATCCGCGGGCATATTGTACGCACCAAAACCGACTGACCTAACAAAAAAGCCGAGGCATTTCCTCGGCTTACAGATATTATGAATTTATTATGCAGGCTTGAATGTCTTATAGGTAGGAGTATCTGCGACCTCATAAGCGGGATCGGGATACTGACCGACAATCTCGTCGCCTGCAGCTCTATGCCACTGAACAGTGAACTCAGGATTTGCAACTGTCATATCGTCAGCAAACTGAACAGCTACTTCACCAGAACCTTCGCCATTTGTAGAAAGCTCATCTTCAGCAGACTGCTTAGCGGTAGCCTCAGAAGCAGAAGCGATCAGGCCCTGTGTCTCCTGATCAGCCAGGTACTCAGCAACTGCATTGTAAGCGGTCTTTGCATTACCATTAGCGGTCTTCAGTCTGGACTTCTTAACATAGCCCATCATGCTAGGAACGAGAATTGCTGCGAGCACGCCGATGATCGCAATAACTACTACCAGTTCAACCAGAGTGAAGCCCTTTTTGTTTGAATTTTTCATGTGAAAATCCCTCCATAATTTGATTAAAAATATTTTAGTACCGCGTTATGCGGATACTGCCGAAATTAATTGTTCGGGGCAACGAACTTTAGCATCGATCGATCGTTTGAAGCTTCATGTTGTTTTCGTTTCCCTTACTGTGTCTATATTATA
The DNA here is from genome assembly GCF_000526775.1 of Ruminococcus albus AD2013. Classification (NCBI taxonomy): domain Bacteria; kingdom Bacillati; phylum Bacillota; class Clostridia; order Eubacteriales; family Oscillospiraceae; genus Hominimerdicola; species Hominimerdicola alba. Next base: position 3,324,061 of record NZ_JAGS01000001.1, on the reverse strand, counting down.
ACTCATGATCTTCGATTTGTCAATAGGTTTTTTGAAGTTTTTTTCAAAACATCTTAGTTTTGTCACCTTTCACAAATGCTACATATTTTAACTATTAAACTTATCCCGATTTGCATTATTTCGATGGCTTTGTTGCATATTACATAAGTATTGTCAACTGTTTTGAAACCTTTTCGCCGAATTGTATACTTCAACGCTTTACTTTATTAACAGAAGTTTTATAACAGACGAGTGCTTATTTCTGTATTCTTCACCCGAGCTAAAGCACAACGGCACTCCCGTCCATGCGGAAGTGCCTGTTATGTCAATCTGTTTCGATGACCTTATTACGCGATACGGCGTACCAGCCCACACCGAATATGAACCAGAACACAGGGCTCACGCAGACATAGCTGTCATTTACTATACCCACCAGCATGAATGCAATGACCGATACATAAGTACCTATCCTGAGATGCTTGAACCTGTCATCTATGGGGTGGAGTATAACTGTCTTCGCGCCCTTTACAAGGAATACGCCCAGAAGAGTCAGCAGTACCAGCAGTGATACCACGCCGGAATCCACTGCTACGCCAAGGTACCAGTTATGGGGCTTGTTTACCACCATGCCCGGAGTCTCGTATACTTCCAGCAGGCTGGCATAGTCGTACTGAGGGAACACCGTCACGAAGCTGCCGCTGCCCTTGCCGATAAGCAGGCAGTCATCAAGTATGGATATAGTAGCGCCCCAGATGTAGAATCTGCCTGAAAATGCGCTTAGATCTTTCTTGAAACACTCGGGACCCTTGTAGCTGTTGATAGTATCCTGTGTATACAAACCGTGTACAAAGGGCTTGAACTTATCGTCCTCGTATTTGAATGTGAGGTTCTTTGAGTATCCCAGATCGATGTAAAGCTTTTCCACAGATGCGTTCCAGCTGAACCTGCAGTTCTTGTATCTTTTATCTTTGAAGCAGCTGAAATCATTCTTGTCGGTGCTTGTTTTAAGAACGTTTCCCTCGGTATCGAGGAATTCCAGACCGTCATCACCATTTCGGGACACAGTTATGATGTTTCCGCTGAAGTCTTCCAGCGCAAGGTCATGACCCTCCTGTCTGATCTCTTTAAGGACATAATGTTTCTTTGCCATCTTTTTTCTGTATTCTTCAACAGTGATCTTGCTTGCCGAACCGTTGTTGACAACTGTATCAACGCGGGAGCGGAAATCATCGTTGTTCTTCATCATATAAGCAAATCCGCCAGCTAATAACACAGCCGCACAGACGAATCCTATCAGCGAGGGCAGCCTTTCTATTGTACCTCTGAACCAGTAGACAGCATATATTATAAAGAGTATAGCCGCACTTGCCGCAACGGAGTAAAGTCCGCCCGATGAGTTTGAAAGCATGGCGCATACCGCTATGCCTGCGGCTGATAGAAGACCGAGGGCCTTTCTCAGGATATTCTTGCTTCCCAGACCCAGTGCCAGTGTCAGCGGGAACATCAATCCGCAGAAACCGCCGAGATAGTTGGAGTTGAAGAAGGTTATATGCACGTTCTCGCTCTGAGATTTCAGTGTTGTGGCAAACTCATACTTTTCGGGGGGCGCGATAAAGTGCGCGAAGAAGTCATCCTCCTGCAGGGGATAACCCATGTACTCCATCAAGCCGAATACCGTGCAGGCAAAGGTTGTCAGTATCATCGCCCAGCTGAAAAATTCAAGAGACTTTGTATCGCAGAAATAGTTTATAGCCGCTAAGAATATTATCAGATATCCCAGCACGCCCAGCAGACCTTCATAATGCTTGACTACGCCCATCAGAACAAGTTCGTGATTTTTGGAGCATATACCCGAGATAATAAGCAGCAGTGCATAAATACCCACAAGTATTATCGGCAGCCGCATATTTTTATTTCTCAGCGGGATATCTTTCCACTGTTTTTCTACGAAGAATTCCTCAACGATGAATATCCCTATCAATACGAAAGCCCCGACCACCACAAAGAATTCTTTCTGAAAAAGGAACCAGTCGTTTATAGCGCCCGTATTGGAGGAAAAATACTTCTGGGTCAGCCTTGTAAGGGGCTGTTGATGCAGGTAGGTAACGTAGGGCAGTATCGCCGTAAACATACACATCATCATTGCAACAAAGTTCTTCCTGATGGGATAATTGCCCTTTATCGCGACTATAACGCTATTTTCCTTTTCATGCTTCTTATCCGCTTTTTTCTTTTTTTCTTTGACGGGTGCTTCTTCGGAACCTTTCTCAGTATACTCGTCGGTCACATCTTCAATGACTTCATCATCGTCGTCATCGTAATCGTAATCGTCGTAACCGCCCGATGCTTCTTTCAGTTCTTCAAGTTCCAGCCTGCGCATACGTTCATCACGCAGACGAAGTTTTTCCTTTTCTGACAAGCCTGATTCTTTCAGCGCATTTTTAAAAACCGCTTCATCGTGCCAGTCAAAATTAAAGTCCAGCAGATCTTCCCGCTTCATGTGGACCAACACCTCTCTAAAATAATCATACTTTATTATTATATCACACATTGTTTATATTTTCAATAGTGGTAAATACCGAAATCTCCCATTTAACACGGATAGACATATAGAGGTTTTGACACGATTCGGGCGGCAGCAAACCCGAGCCCAAAACAAACTACGCCGCGAATAGAGCTTTGGCTCAAGCCTTTCGCGAAAGGCTTGCGGGAGCGCGAGGGCAGAGCCCTCGCATCAAGGCGCAAAGCCAAAATGCACAGCGAACTATAAGAGCGAAACAAAATCCCGCCAACAAAAAGGCGCGGCAATGATCAAAATCATGAGCGTGGACAAAATCAACCGTCCACGCTCAAACTTTGTTCGTAAAATATTGCCGCGCCCGAAATCAACGGCGTCAGCTCGTTGATTTCTCGACCCATCAGGGGCGACCTGATACCGCAGTACAAAGGATAAAACGACCGCACTCTTGCAGTTAAGAAACAGATTCCTGTCTGAAATATAAATCGGTGGTTTGTAGGGCTGGTCGATGGTTTGGTTTCGGGACGTAACTTTGCGAGTTTTCGCCCCTCTCTCCGTTCGGGTCGAGAAATCGGATTCGCTTCGCTGTCCGATTTCAGGCGCGGCAATTTTTTACGCAGATAGTTTGAGCGTGGACGGTTGTTTGTCCACGCTCCGAGATTTTATTTCCGCGCCTTTTTTTGACATGGGCGGTTTGTTTGCTGTTCTATTTACAGCACTATTTTTACGTCGCTTTTGTGCCTTGACCGAGGGGCTCTGCCCCTAACAGTCAGCTTTGCTGACTGTGGCTCCCCGCAAGCCTGCTAGCGCGAGGCTTGACCGCGCGCTTTGTTTCGCGGCATAGTTTGTTTGATGCGCAGGTTTGTTGCCGCGAAATCGGAACTATTGCGAAAAGCTTGACCAAAAGCTCCTTTCCTTGGCATAACTTTTCACCACGTTGCAAAAAAAATCCCCGCGAAGCTCTCACACATTCGCGGGGTATACTATTATAAATATATAGCTATAAACTTACGACGGATCATTCTTCGTCGGTAGTTACCTCATCGGGATCCTTTGTCATTGTCCAGCTGTAATCAACCTTGACCTTGTCGCTGTACTGCTCAAGCAGCCAGAACTGTGAAGTTTCCTCGTTTAAAACATATACTCTGCTGTTATCAAAGGTTATTGCCGCTACCATGACCAGTTCACGCTCGCCGTCAGAACTGTCAAACACTTCAAATACATAGCACTCTGTGCCATCTATCTGCTGCTCGCCGAGATATCCGTAAAATCTCTTATCGCTATCTGCCTTGGGAAAATTCTTATCTATTGACTTTATCACACGGTCGAATGATCTCTCTGCCTTCGCAGGTATCTCAGCAAATGTCTCATGTGCTGTAACTGTAAGACCATCTGTTGTCATCGCATCGGAAGTGATATCCTCTCCATCGGTAGATATCATAATGTCAACATCATTTGCTGCCGCGCTCTTCTTGTTCTCTTCTATAAATGAACTCTTTGTGCAGCCTGCAAGGGCAAGTGCGAAGCATACAGCTGCAAGAACTATCTTTCTTTTCATACTCTTATATATCCTCCGTTCGGGAAAAAGCACTATCAAAACCTATCTTATGGATAATGCTGCCGACAAACTCAGTCGTTCGATCATACTAACTTTTATTCTGTATGAGGAATTATAACACACTCTTAAATAGTTGTAAAGAGTTAAGGCGGCATCGCGAACAAAATTCCCCGTTATGAACAATACCGACAAAAGCAGGAATTGGTTTTTGTACATTTGCACAATGCAGACATTACCGTGTAGTATAGTTTACACAAGACATCTCTCTGCTTACAGTTTATAAGACCTTAGTACCATTTTTCAAAGTATTCCGTGTATGAAAAAATGCGAGCTGTGTGCCCGCATATGCAAGGTATGCCGATGCTATTGCTTTTTTATCGGAGGTCGGTTATAATGTAATCAAGATAAGCGCTTATCAAGTAAAAAAGGAGGCGGTGCAGAATGAAAGTCAGGCTGCTTGTAAGAGAGGAAAGATACGCCGAGATATACAAACAGCTGTCTGCGGCGGGTATCGAGATAGATGATACAGCCGACCTTATTCTCAGCGAAAACAATGTCTGCGTAAAATACCTTATCGGCAGACAAGGCGATGATATTTTCAGGCTTGATGTCAGAGAGATAACACATATAGAAAGTTTCGCCCATGATATCATAGCATACAGCGGAGGTGCGGAGTACAAACTGACAGAACGTCTGCGGCGGCTGGAGGAGATACTTGATCCCGGGGAATTCATAAGAGTGAGCAATTCGGCGATAGTGGCAGTACACCATATAAAAAGCATACGTCCTGCCATTTCGCAGAAATATCTGCTGACCCTCACCGATGGCAGCAAAGTCGATGTAACAAGGACATACTATTACATATTCAAGGAATTCCTGGGCATTTAAAAGAAAGGAGCTGACAATAATGACACCTATATTTGCAGTAATACTTGCGGCACCTGTGGTGCTTGGCATAACAGTGCTGATATATATGTTTTACTATCGCAGAAAAATAAACAAACGGCTTGCCGAAGGCATTATATCAGAGAAAAGAGGCGGCAAACCGATGATGCCGCCGATAGTATTCGTACTGGTGACTATCATATGCGTAAGTGCAGTAACGGTGCTGCTGGTGATAGCACTGAGCATTTTCTCATTCAAGAACTTCACTTCATCAGGAAGTTCCAATGGCGGATTTGACGGTGATCCGATCGTGGATGTATGCATGGTATATAAAGAAGATCTGGAGAACAGTCCCTTTGAGGGATACAAAACGGGTGACGAAATAAAAGGCTACAAAATGTCCACAGAGAAAAACGGAGACTTTACGTTCTATTGTTATTATGTCAATGACAATATGCAGGGCGTTCTTCCCAGACTGATAGTGGTGCCTGACACAAAGGCTGATACTTCCAGATTGAGTCTGGGCTTCATAATAAAAGCGGAAGAGGGCAAAAAGGAATTGACTTTCAATGGTTCAGGAGAGCCGTATATGTTCACTTTCGACCGCGATTCATTTGAAGGCACTATCCGATTTGAAGAATTCTATTTCGATGAAGCACTGAACGGCACCTTACTTAGCTGGGAGGAAAAATCCGAAAGATCAAAAGTAAAGGGCGTCCTCGAACTGGATATGTCATATCCCGAACCTGAAGAATAATGAAAAAATGTGCTCTGCTGTGCGGGGCACATTTTTCTGATGTTTCACAGAAGCAAAAACACCCCGCGGGATATCCGCAGGGTGCGATATTTTTTAGTTCAGTCCTACGGGAGCTGTAAAGTAGTTGCCCCATGCGTAGCCCTCCTGACCGTTATACTCAACATAGAACCAGTTGTTCTCGTTGCGTATGAAAGTTACCTCAACACCGCCGGGGATAGTATCCAGTGTAGCGGAGCTTGAAGAAGGCTCGGGGTGGAGGAGCACTGCACCTGTACAGGTTATCTTCTGTGTATCCTCATCTTCCTCGTCATCATCCTGTTTTTTAGAAGTTTTCTTCTTGGTGGACTTTTTAGAACCTTCACGCTCGGTAGCGGTCTTGGTCTCGGGTCCGTGGTATTGTGTAGATGTGATAGTACCTGTAGCAAGATCACCCTTTTCAGTACCTGTAAACAAGCTCTTCCAGAAAAGCATTATTACAACCACAACTATCAGCAGTGTCAGCATTATAGCGATGATACCCTTTACTGCCGCTGATATCTGTGCATCATTTTCCTGCTGTTTTCTTGTTCTTCTTGCGCCCTGTCTGTTGGGTGATGGACGTCTTGCGCCCTGTCTGTCGGGTCTTCCCTGCATATTATGCTGTCCCTGTCTGTACTGACCGCCCTGTCCCTGCATGGGCTGGCGGGGATGATTATTTCTATGCTGATTATTCTCGGGCATTTGCCTGTCTTCCTTTCAAAAAAATAGCGCACTGCGCTCTCTCAAAATATTTTACCCTATTATTATAACGTTTTACAGACAAAATGTCAATTAAAATTCGGTTACAGTAAACCTTAGTATTTTCTTAACATCGGCAATATGAAAACGGCAATATTATATTGCCCGAAAATTGCGCAGTATATACGTTATTAGCGCATTATCGCTGTTGACTTGAAGTTAATGCAGTGGTATAATCAATACTGTAATAATTTTTCCGCGAAAGGAATGACTTTAATGAAAAAACTATCTGTAATATTTACGGCTGCTGTAATGGCATTTTCGATGGCACTTCCCGTATCTGCAGTGAAACATGAAGACCCCGCTGTTGCTTACATAACCTATGCTGATGCGCCCGAGGGTACTGTCTACACTGATATACTTATAAAACTGCCCACCGATGATGAAAGCTACACCGACTTCACACAGTCTCCAGAGGTCTGTAAAGATGGTGCAAAAGGCGGTACTTCTTTAGGTATAACGGCCGACAGCGAAATAGCAAAGTACAGCGAAGATGGATATATCAGCCTTTCACTGCACCACAATAAAGCCCTGACACTTTGCATATACTCCGATAAAGAAGTGCTGAAAATGGCAACGTCCAAAATCGATTCCTGCGATTTTATCGACCTCAGCGTAAACTACGGCGCTTTCAAGGCGGCGTATATTGACGGCGAGGGAAATATCCTCGGGGTGACTGATGCTTCTGAAACTGCATACTCCATGGATACACCTTACGGATTCAGCGCTAAGGAAAATGGGCTGACCTTTCAGCGGCACGGAGCTCACCCGCGTGCAATAGCGATAGGGATAGCTGTATCGGTGCTGGTGATAATCTCGCTTCCTCTTATCATAGGGTTAATTTATTCAAAGCGGAATAAGCGTCTGAAGCCCTCAGAACTTGCGAAAAATAATAAAAAAGATGTAAAATAACAAAAAGCGGAAAATGTCGGGTCTGATACTGACATTTTCCGCTTTATTTTTATTTGACTATCTCAGCTTTTGTGACGTAGATAAGTTCACACGCACCGTCACCTGTGTCTGTTCGGGTGGTACTGCTGTTCCATGTAAAGGTATTGCCCTTATCGTCAGCGGCTTTTACATCCACAAGATAGCCTTCCAGCTTAACCCTGTCGCCGCGGCGTATTTTCAGCACTGTACGCTTTATCCTGTCATCGGCGGGGATAATGTGGTTGTTCGATGCACTGCGTTCAACATTTTCAACATCGCCCACAGGTATAAGCTCGTCGATATCATCTACGTGCCAGGAACAGTATCTTCCCGACTGCGACCAGTGGAAATCTATCCTGTCGTTGTATTCAGCTGTTTTGCCCCATGCAAGAGCAAGATCTACAGGAGCAAGCGCTCCGCTGACTTTGGAATCGTATCGCTTGGTATGTACCACCAGTGCGTCGATCTCGTATCCTGCCTTGAAAGTGATATCCGCCTCATAGCCGCTTATGAACTTCTTGGCTGAGCCCTCGGCTTCTGTCTGCACAGGCTCGCCCAGACCTTTTATGCCCCTGCGTACTCCCCTGCCCTCGATGAACCTGTAAACAAGCACACCGACAATAACAGTCAGCAGAGTGAGAAATATTATTTTTCCCGGCTTTATCCTTCGCTCCATTTACATCATATCCTCTATCTGATAAGGAAGCTCAACAACGAATACCACACCGCCTTCAAATGGGTTATCCACGGTGATCTTGCCGTCTGCCAGATCGACTATTCTCTTTACCAGTGCAAGGCCAAGTCCGTTGCCCTCGGTGGCGCGGGAACGGTCGCCCTGATAGAATTTCTCGAATATCTTGTCTTTCTTTTCTGCGGGTATCTGGGGACCGTTATCCCATATCTTGGTAACTATGCCCATTTCTCCGCGGAAGAGGTTAACTTTTATCTGTCCGCCCTGGGGAGTGAACTTGATCGCGTTGTTGACTATGTTCTGCCATATCTGACCCATCAGATCTTCATTGCCGACGTATATGATATCTTCAAGGTCGATATCCATATCGATATCCTTTTTCGACCACTCGGGTTCGAGCATGAGTATGATCTTGCGAATCTGTTCATCAATGCGGAAACGTTTCTTCTTGCCGATGGTGGTCTGGTTCTCAAGCTTTGTAAGATTGAGTATATTCGATGAGAGTTTTGAAAGCCTTGATGTCTCATCAATGATTATCTGTGTATACTCGTCCCTGTCCTCCATGCTGAGAGTGGGGTTCTGAAAAAGCTTGGCGAAGCCCTGTATGGAAGCCAGCGGCGTTTTGAATTCGTGGGATACATTGGAGATAAAGTCACCGCGGAGAGTTTCGATACCCGAAAGCTCCTGTGCCATCTTGTTGAAGTTCCTCTGGAGAGTGCCGTACTCATCAGAACCGTTCTCACGTACTCTAACCGAGAAATTACCTCTTGCGACCTCGGAAGTCGCCATACTCAGGTCGTGTATCGGCTGAAGCATGGTGCGTCCCACGAAAGTGGTGATTATCGTACCCAGCATGATACTGGACATGAACGCCACTATGGTAACCAGGTTGACTATCCAGAAAATATTCTCACTGTTGAAAGTATTCACGCGGACGTATCTGTCTTTTATCCTGGTTATCATAATTGCACTGGGTATTATGCCCTCGGTGCTGATATAGTATCCTGTTTCGTCGATGTCATCGATATGAGCCTGTACTTCCTTGCTGTCGGGTTCAAGTACAGTGATATCATATGAAGAATTGTTCAGCAGATTGACTATCCTGTCATAATTGAACCTCTCATCATTCTGGAGTTCCTTTGCAGAAAGTGCAAATGAGGTCATCTGTGACACAGCATTCTCTTTCATCACAGGGCTGAATATCAGCAGCAGTACGCTTACGGAGATACTCGCAGATATGAACATTACTATAAAGAACATCATAGCCAGCTTGAACTGCATGGTCATGCGCTGCTTGGGTGGATGTCTGACAGGTTTCAACGATGCGGGCGGGGTATACTTTATTGCTTTTTTCACTGTTTTACCGCCTTATAACCCAGTCCTCTGACTGTTACTATGGAGAAAGCCTCAGCTGTGCCGTAACGTTCACGCAGACGCTTTATATGTACGTCCACCGTTCTTTCATCAACATCCTTATCCATGCCCCACAGTTCGTCCAGAAGCTGTCTGCGGGTGAATATCTTGTTTGGATAGGACAGCAGCTTGAACAGCAGCTTGAATTCCATCTGGGGGATAGTCTCCCCGGGCTGACCGTCAAAAGCTACTGTCTGGGCATCATAGTCAAGTACGCAGTTGCCCACGGTCATGGTGTGCTCACTGGCAAGCTTCGACCTTTTCAGAAGTGCGCCCACACGGAGTATCATCTCGTTGATATCGATAGGCTTGACCATATAGTCATCTGTGCCCGCATCGAAACCGACCTTTTTGTCCTCGAAACTCTCCTTGGCTGTTACCATTATAATAGGCATCTGGAAATTCGCGCTTCTCAGCTGTCTTGTGAGTTCGTAGCCGTCCATATTCGGCATCATGATGTCAGAGATTATCAGGTCGATATTGGTCTTTTCCAGCATATCCAGAGCTTCTATGCCGTCGCTGGCAGTAAAAGGCTGATATCCGTTCTGTTTCAGGGCAGCGCTCATCAGGCGGCGCAGGCTGGCATCGTCTTCAACAACAAGTATCTGGAACATTAAAATCACTTTCCTTTCTTCTATAAGTTTATCCGATCCGTGAAAATAAATTTGCCGCAAGTTTATTTCATTCCATTATAAATTATACTCCAGTTCGAGATGATTTGCAAACTATATTTTGCTCATTCACAAAATATTTACAATATTTTTTGTGGCAACAGTTCACATAAGAGGACTTGCAAATTCATATAACTTAGGTCTAACACCTAAAATCACCATTTTTCTCACACGTATCTGTCACAATATCCGTCGTTAGTTACAACATACCGATATTATTCGTATACCATGTTGTGCAAATATACAAATTTCAAGTCATTTTTAAATCATCTCCATAGTTCATGTTCGGTTCATATAAGGGTGGTATTATATAATCAAGATAAAGAAGAAGGTTCGGCGAAGCGGTAAAGCCTAGTGTCCGGCGAACCCCAACTCTATGAATTTAGATGTTTTCCCTCGCGCGATCCCCCAAGTCGCACTTTCACTGAACATTAGGTTTTACCGCTTCTCTGAATAACATAAAAAATTGGTGCTTGGCAGAGCTTACAAAGCTTTGCAGGTTCTGTCAATCATCAAATCCCTTTCATAATTCTATAAGAAAATTAATGCTCATTTCACGCCGATTTAGAAGTGAGCGTTAATTTTTTGTCCAAAAAACGGTACCATCAAAATATGGGATCAAAAATCGAGAAAACGTTTGAAAAAAATTTTTGGAAACCGTCCGAAAATTCATGTAGGGTTCATATAAGCATGGTATCATATAGTTACAGTAAAGGAAATAACGCGAAGATTCCTCCAATAAATTCTTCGTCTTGATGTTTGGTAAAATCTGTGAAACGCCGAAATTTGCGGATTTTGCCAAACACCAAATCCCTTTCATAATTCTATAAGAAGATTAATGCTCATTTTACGCCGAATCAAGTGGGCATTAATTTTTTTGTCTTTTTGCAGATCGGTATCTGGGTTACCGCTGCTGAGAATTTTACAAAGAAAACGATTAAGTTTTCTTGATAAAATCAAAAAATCCTTCCGAAAATTCATGCAGGGTTCATATAAGCATGGTATCATATAGGTACAATAAAGGAAATGACAAGAAAGTCCCTCCAGAATTTCTTGATCTTGATGGTTGGCAGAGTCCGTAAAACGCCGAAATTTATGGGTTTTGCCAAACATCAAATCCCTTTCATAATTCTATAAGAAAATTAATGCTCATTTCACGCCGAAAAAGTGAGCATTAATTTTTTTGTCTTTTTGCAGGAAGCTCACCTGTCATTATACAGGATACGCTGCTTAAACGTTTTAGATTTTTTTCTAAAAAATTTGAAAAACCTCCCGAAAATTCATTCTCGGTTCACACAAGGGTGGTATCATATAGATACAGTAAAGGAAATGACAAGAAGATCCCTCCAATTCTTCTTTATTCTGATGATTGGCAAAGTCCGTAAAACGCCGAAACTTATGGGTTTTGCCAATCACCAAATCCCTTTCATAATTCTATAAGAAAATTAATGCTCATTTCACGCCGAATAAAGTGAGCATTAATTTTTTTGTCTTTACGCGGACTGATTTTTCTTTGAATGCAAATCTTTTAACTAAAACGTTTGATGTTTTTTTGGAAAAATCCAAAAAAACTCCCGAAAATTCATTCTCGGTTCATACAAGGGTGTTATTATATAATCACAGTAAAGGAAGAAACAAGAAAGTCCCTCCAAAATCTTTCTTAGGTTGCTGTTTGGCAAAGTTCATAAAACGCCGAAACTTGTGGGTTTTGCCAAACACCAAATCCCTTTCATAATTCTATAAGAAAATTAATGTCCATTTCACGCCGAAATAAGTGGGCATTAATTTTTTGTCCCGAACACCGAATATTAAAACAGCCCTTTCTGCCGATACAAACAGAAAGGGCTTTATTTGCTATCTTCCCGAATTCAGGAGATCGTTCTTGATATCCCAGAGCTTCTTCGAGAGATCCACATAGTAATTGTGGGGATTTTCAAAACGTGTTACCTCGTCCCAGAGGGTGTCGACTTCTTCTGCCGCATATGCTACGATATCAGCATAGGCGGGCTTTTTGTAGACCAGCTTTCCGCCTGCGAATATTGGTACCAGAAGTTCCCTTGCCTCAAAATCCGTGACTGTCTTTTTCTTCCAGGTGAAATTCGGGTCAAACAAAGTCAGAGGGGCGTTCTCGTCAAGAACTTCATCGTGAACACACAGCAGGTCGGCTATCGCCTTATGGTTCACCCTGTCGTAAATGCGATATACTTTCTTGAAATGAGGATTGGTGATCTTCACCACGTTCTCGCTTATCTTGATCTTCGGGGTTATATTTCCGTTGGTATCTTCAACGGCGACAAGCTTATATACTCCGCCGAAAACAGGTTCACTGCGGGCGGTGATGAGTCTTTCGCCCACGCCGAAGCCGTCTATCGCAGCACCCTGGAATATCATATCGCGGATAATGTATTCGTCCAGCGAATTTGAAGCGATTATCTTGCAGTCGGGATAGCCCGCATCGTCCAGCATCTTTCTGGCTTTTTTGGAAAGATAGGTGATATCCCCCGAATCCAGCCTTACGCCTACGGGACGTTTGCCAAGGGGCTTCAGTACATCGTCAAAAGCCTTGATAGCGTTGGGGATACCGCTTTTCAGTACGTTAAAAGTATCCACAAGAAGTACGGTGCTGTCGGGATAGCATTTGCAGTACGCCGCGAAAGCGTCATACTCGCTGTCGAACATCTGCACCCATGAATGCGCCATAGTTCCTGTTGCGGGGAATCCGAAAAGCTGGTCGGTTATGGTGCAGGCGGTATTCTTCACGCCGCCTATGCCCGCCGCCCTTGCGCCCAGGATAGCCGCGTCCGCACCGTGGGCTCGCCTTGAACCGAATTCGCTGACTGCCCTGCCCTGTGCCGCCCGCGCGATGCGGTTCGCTTTAGTGGCGATAAGCGACTGATGGTTTACGCACAGCAGAAGATAAGTTTCGATAAGCTGAGCCTGTATAGCAGGTGCGCGTACCGTGATGATAGGCTCGTTCGGGAATATCACTGTACCCTCGGGGACTGCCCATACGTCACCTGTGAATTTAAAATCTGCCAGATAATTTAAAAATTCCTCGCTGAATACGCCCTTGCCGCGAAGGTATCTTATATCATCATCGGAGAAATGCAGATCATCGATGTAGTCGATTATCTGTTCAAGTCCGCAGGCAACTGCAAATCCTCCGCCGTCGGGAACTCTTCGGAAAAACAGGTCAAAGTAAGCTGTCTTGCTGTCCATTCCGCTGAGGAGGTAGCCGTTGCCCATTGTCAGCTCGTAAAAGTCACAGAGCATGGTGTAATTCAGTTCGGTCATTTTTATCTTCCTTTCTGTTTACGATATTGTTATACGGCAGAAGTTTTCCCGCCGTTACAATAAGGATACCACACCCTGCCCCCGATGTCAAGGGCAGACAAAAAGGCGGGGAGCACCATGCTCTCCGCCTTTTTACAGTAAATGATATTTATCTCATGCCATATCAGCAAGTTCGGGTATTACAAATCCTTCATCCACCACAAGTATCCTTTTGCCCTTTGCATGCGCCGCAATCTTGGTGATATCTGCGATACTCTGCTTGCCGTCACGGTTAACATCCGAGAGGTCGGACTGCTCTTCGTCAGCAGGTACACGCTTGCCTTTTATGAATGCGGCAGCCATCGAAATATCGTTAATATTTATCTTGCCGTCGCGGGTGATATCGCCGTATCTGTATAACTTGACATCTGCCGCACTCAGCGAACTTCCCACTGTCAGTGCTGTCTTTACGGGTCGGCATGAATATCCCAGTATCCATACCACATATTCGCCCTCGGGCATGTCTGCATACATAGTGCCGTCAGATGCTGCATTCTCCTTGATGACTGCGCCTTTGCTGTCTATAAACACTACCTGCGTATTGCTGTCGCCGCCCTTTATCGAAAGAACAGTGTTGCATTCTATCTCGATAACGTCATCGCGATCATCGGGACCTTTATAGTCTTCGGGAGAAACTATGTTGAAATTCATACTCGCAGTACCGTTGTAATTACCGATACCCACAACAGTTATCGTAGCTGTGCCTATGTTCACATTATTTTTGCAGGATACTGTATAATCCCTGCCCTCGACCATTGCCGCACCCGAAACAGGGCTTCTCAGTTCAAACTTTATCTTTAAGGGCTTGCCTGTATATTTTACATCATCGATCTTTTTGATGCTCCAGGGATATCCGATATCGGCGGGCTCTATCTTGAATGTATAGCTCAGTGAGCCGAGATAATCGCCCTTGCCCGTTATAGTAAGCTTACCTGTGCCTACCTCTGTGTTATCGGAATACTCAACAGTATAATCCTTGTCCTTTTGTAAGGTATACGTACTCTCTTTTATGGTTATCTTAGGTTCTATCGCTTCACCTGTATATACTATACCACTTGTCTTCACTGTGATATCCTGCCTGCTCAACTGCACGGGAGCACGCCTTGATATCAGGAAATCCACTGTCTTTGTTCCGTTGAAATAGCCCATGCCTCTGATCGTCAGATGACCTGTACCCACAGCATTGTTGTTCTTATAGCTGACGGTATAATCCGTACCCTCTATCAGACGCTTGCCGCTTGAATGTACCTTTATCTTTGGCTCGACCGCGCTGTTTGTATAGATATGGGTTTCATCAGCGAACTCGATCTCAGCAGCAGCCACTGATGTTGCGGGCATTACCTCACCGTCAACTTTTTTATGACATTCCGAACATTCCTTATAGCGGTAGCCCGGTTCTGTCGCAGTCGGTCCTTTCTCAACTATCCATGGACCTCGGGTGTGCTTATGGGTTATGGTGACCTTGCAGGATACATCATCAAAGAAATCTTTACCGTCGCCTGCATAAAAGGACAGTACGCCTTCCTTTTTGGGTATCAGATATATGTTTCCGCCTGACTGTATATCATCTATATAATCACGAAGATATCCGCCGCTGTCGCAGCTGTGCCATATACGGTATCCGCCTGTTATAAGAGGATGGTCGTATGCTTTTATCAGCAAAGAATCCCCTATTTCCACCTCATAGCTATCCTTTGGGAATGCGAGAGTATAATCCTCCTCGTCCAGAAGGTCGAAATAATTCACCTTATAGCTGATTGGTCTTTCCTTGCCTTCCTTGTCGTAAATGCCTGTTATCGTTATGTCGATAACATCGTTCTTCGGAAATACACCCGGATTGAATATTATGCAATTGTTGTTCGATGCTATGTTTGCATCACTTACATCAAAATATCCGATCAGCTTTGAGACATCGTTGGGTGACTTATTATCGAAAGTCATAGTCTTGCCTGTGAGCTTTGAAGTCAGAGTTACCCTGACCTTATCCCTCTTCGGTGCGGAATAGACCTTTGTACTGAGGGTAACGGAATATGCATAACCGTTCTTTTCATCGATAGATACAAATTCATTCGGCATATTCGATGGCGGCCAGCAGATATAATCCCCGGTAAATTTATCCTTACGGGTCTTGTCCCTGACATACATCGCAGTACCGTCATATACCGCGCCCAGACCTGTTTTCTGCATATCGGGATTAAGTATCCAGCGCCTGTGACCAAGCTTTGATATATTGTTCTTATCGGTATCGAACATATAGCCCTCGACTACCGATGCCTGGATATTCAGATATCCCTTGCCTATATTGGAATCACCTGAACCCTGCTTTGCCAGAGCAAATACCTCGTCGCTCATTACGGAGGGTTTGGTGGGGGTGTGGCTCAGCATCTGATTGATATATATTATCAGGCTTGCGTTCTGCGCAAGTTCGTTGTAACTTTCATCAAGCTCAACATCGTAGGGCAGACCTGCCAGATATCGGCAGAAGTTGACGGAATCAAGACCGTCATCAAGGGTGTCCTGTTCCAGTTTGCCTGCATATGTAGGCTTTTTCGTAGAATAAGCTTCACTGTAAGCGGGAACATCATGGAGATCGAAATACATCTTCTGATACATTTCTTTGATCTCGGACTGCGTATGCCTTTCAAGCTCATAGGCTTCTGCGCACACCATAGCAGACAATGCAGCCGCTGATGCAATTGCTGCTGTGAACAGACCTCTGAACAGATTTTTTATCATTTCTATCCTCCTCCACGCCCGTCGGAACCACATGGGTCAATTTGTTAATTGTTCTAAATTTTTTCGAGTAAATTAATATGTTATTTTCGCTAAATCAATTATATCACAATTTTGATATAATTTCAACATAATATGCCATGTTAATTGAACTGAAATTCCCGCGCCTGCTTTGTCTATATTCAACAAGACAACATTTATTTATAGGAAAACATGATATAAGCGCGAAACTGCGGTCTGTGCTCCGATTTACCTTATCTGCATACAAAAAGCCCCGAAGCACTTTAAAATGCTTCGGGGCAGGATCATATAGTCTGATATTATTTCAGCGAATTGACAGCGGCTTTCCTGTCTTCAGCGCCGAAGATGTAAGAGCCTGAAACGAACACATTCGCACCCGCTTCTCGGCAGAGTTTAACAGTCTCACCGTTCACGCCGCCATCGACCTCGATGTTCACTTCAGAACGTCCCATGCTGTCGAGAAGATAGCGTATCTCGCTTATCTTTTCCAGCGTGTCAGCCACAAATTTCTGTCCGCCGAATCCTGGCTCGACAGTCATCACAAGCACCATGTCCACACTGCCGAGATAAGGCTTGACCTCCGAAACGGGAGTACCGGGCTTTATGGATATACCCGCGCTTATCCCGTGGGAATGTATCTTGTCTATCACAGCCTGCGGATCGCTTGCCGCTTCAAGATGGAATGTGATGTTATCCGAACCTAATCCCGCGTAATCATCGATATAGCGTATGGGGTCGGTTATCATCAGATGAGTGTCCATAGGCACCGATGCCGCTTTCCTCACACATTTCAGCACAGGTGTGCCGAAGCTGATATTGTTCACGAAAACGCCGTCCATGACATCACAGTGCAGCCAGTCAGCACCTGCCTTTTCAATGCTTTTTATCTCGTTTTTCAGATCTGCCAGATCACAGCCCAGCAGTGAAGCCGATACAAGATTTTTCATATTTTCACGACCTTAATTATTATATTATACGAAGCCGTATTTATTTTCTTATCTGACCGTTGCCTGTTACGATGTACTTGGTCGTGGTCATCTCGCGCAGACCCATAGGTCCTCTTGCGTGGAGCTTCTGAGTGGATATACCCAGCTCGGCACCCAGACCGAACATCTCGCCGTCGGTGAAACGTGTAGAAACATTTACGTATACAGCCGCCGCATCGATACGCTTAGTGAATTCCTGCGCAGAGAACAGGCTCTCGGTAACTATGCACTCGGAATGTCCAGTGCTGTACTTTGAGATATGCTCGATAGCCTCAGCAAGGTCATCAACTACCTTTACTGCTATAATATAATCCAGGAACTCTGTTGCATAGTCGTCCTCATCAGCGGGAACAACACAGCCGCCAAGTATCTGCTTGGTAAGCTCACAGCCGCGTATCTCCACATTATGCTCGTCAAGACGCTTCTTCAGCTTGGGCAGGAACTTCTCAGCAACATCGCGGTGTACAAGACAGGTCTCCACAGCGTTGCATACAGAAGGTCTCTGTGTCTTGCCGTTATCAACGATGTCAACAGCCATTTTCAGGTCAGCCGAAGCATCAACATAAACATGGCAGTTGCCTGTGCCTGTTTCGATAACAGGAACAGTAGCTGTCTGTACAACAGCCTTGATAAGCTGTGCACCGCCGCGGGGAACAAGTATATCGATGTACTTGTTAGCTGTCATCATATCGTGTGCGATACCTCTGTCGGTATCCTCTACCAGCTGGATAATATCGGGATCGAAACCTGCCCTCTTTACTGCAACACGCATCAGGTCAGCCAGGCATTTGTTTGAGTTTATAGCTTCCTTGCCGCCGCGGAGGATAACTGCGTTGCCGCTTTTAAGGCTGAGTATAGCCGCATCAACGGTAACG
Organism: Ruminococcus albus AD2013; assembly: GCF_000526775.1. Classification (NCBI taxonomy): domain Bacteria; kingdom Bacillati; phylum Bacillota; class Clostridia; order Eubacteriales; family Oscillospiraceae; genus Hominimerdicola; species Hominimerdicola alba. The sequence continues at coordinate 3,305,934 of NZ_JAGS01000001.1, read as the reverse complement.
TTGGGACGTGCTTCGTATATCATGCCAACAACGCCCATAGGTACGCGGACTCTCTCTATCTTCATGCCGTTGGGACGAGTGCTTCCGTCAACTACCTCGCCCACAGGGTCGGGATACTTTGCAAGTGCTTCGCAGGCATTTGCCATGCCCTCTATTCTTGCATCGTTAAGTGCAAGTCTGTCCAGCAGGGATTCGGTCATCTTGCGTATTCTGCCGTTTTCGAGATCAACAGCGTTAGCCTCGATGATCTCTTTCTTGCTGCTGCGGAGGATATGTGCTATCTCCAGCAGAGCATCATTTTTCATGTCAGATGAAGCGAAAGCGATAGTGCCCTTGGCTGCCTGCGCTTTCTGACCCAGTGTGTCGATGTAACCCATTATAAAAACTCCTTTCAGAAAATCGTTTTATCAAATATATTTTACCATGAAATATTTATCCAGTTTAGGATCGGTGCGGCTTTTCCTGATGAACTCCACCGTGAACCCACACTTCTCATAAAATCCCGCCGCCTGAAAACGGTGAGTTGTAAGGCTGATGTGATCATATCCTTTGTCACGGAACCTGTCTTCCACAGCCTTTATCAGTGCTGTGCCGATATCCTTGCCGCGGTATTCTTTACGTACTATCAGTTCGCTGATATGTACTTCATTATAGTAAGCATGACCCATCACCGCACCCACGATATCACTACCGTCCTTTGCGGCAAATGTAAACTCGTTATAATCGGCTGACGTTCCGTTCTCGGCTGAATGTTCCTCAAAACCATCAGCAACGAATCTTTCAAGTTCTTCATCTGCGTTCTCGCAGAAAACTATCTCAGCCATAATTTCATCTCCATCCGAAGATAGTATACACGCCGTTTTCTTCCTCACAGGGTATGGAATACTTTTTCAGTATATCTTCAAGTTCTTTCCCCGCATCAATTATCTCGGGGGCAATAAGTTTACCGCGCACCTTTTGGGTGCATGGTCGTATCTTCACCCATTCCAGTGCAAAGGCACCGTTGAACAAGCCCTCGTATACATAGGCTTCGTGCCAGTTTATTTCCTCGGTGCATGGCTCTTCATCTGTGATAAATTTTGCAGTATACGTCGGCAGGAACGGCATTTCGTTCATCATAGCCCGCCGCAGGATATCCCACTTTTCCTTGCTCAGACAATTTTCAAGACCTTTTGCCTGTGCCGCCTGAAAAGCTTCTGATTTAAGTTCGTCAGCAGTCATGATACACCTCGGTTCAAAGCCCCAGTATCGTGAAGCACCCGCAGTTCTCAAATGCGTCTTCCACCCAGAGGGCGGCTTCATCGGTTATCTCTTTGACTATACCGCCTTTCTTTTCGGCAAGGCGGCATACCTCTTCCCACTTATCGGGATAGATAAGGTTCTCGCCGCAGTCATCGTAATCGGACAGGACGTTTTTCAGTATCTCTTCCAGCCCGCAGGTATACATTATATCATCATGCAGGAATATGGAACCATCGTTATGGTAGCGGTCGCCTTTATCCCAGTCCCATTCGCCTTTGAAAAACTCATAATATACAGTGCTGACGCGCTCATTATTATGGACGAAATACTTCATACTATCCCTCCTGTGCGGTGCTTATGTTTTTCTTGTTTCCGCCGTGCCTGATATGCCTAAACAGTGCATATATCCCGTAACCTGCCATAGCACCTGTGGTGTTCAGAATAAGGTCGTCGATATCGCTCGCCCTTACCGCAAAGGGAAGCTGTAATATCTCTATGCAAAGTGACATCCCTGCACCTGCCGCGGTAACTTTCCAAAAGCTGTCAAGACGTTTGAAGAGTATCGGCAGTATTATCCCGCTTGGTATGAACATCATCACATTACCCGGGATATTCAGCAGAATGTCAGCAGGGTCAATGTAATCGAGGATATTCACGAAAGGTATGATATTTATCCTTAGCGGAAATATATTCGCGGTATCGAATTCCAGCGGCAGTACCCTGCCGTTGTTCGTCTGCATCGGAAAAAATGTTATCCTCAGCAGAACAGCTAAATTCACATACATAAGCAAAAGCATCAGCTCACGCTTTATATGCAGCTTTTTGTTCTTTAAAGCCAACACCGCTCTTATGATGACCCACAACACAGCGAATACTATCTCGGTTGGTATAAACGGTATGTATATCACTGATCTTCAACTATATCGCTGTCACTGCTCTCGTCGATAGCAGGCTCTTTCTTTTCGGCAAGTGAACCCTTAGCCTTGAACCTTGTGCCCAGACTTCCTGTCTCGAACAGGTAGTACAGATTATCGGGGTTCTTGCCGTTGAGTATTATCATATCGATGCCATTATTGACAGCTATCTCGGCGGCGTTTATCTTGGTTATCATACCGCCTGTACCCATCTTGGTGCCTGCACCGCCTGCAAGTTTCCTGATATCGTCGGTAAGTTCTTCAACTACGGGTATCAGCTTGGCATCGGGGTCAAGACGGGGATCGGCGTCGTAAAGTCCGTCGATATCTGACATTATTATCAGCAGATCGGCATTTGCTATCTTAGCCACGGTAGCCGCCAGCGAATCGTTCTCGCCAACTTCAAGCTCCAGCTCATCGATGGCAACAGTGTCATTCTCGTTGACTATCGGTATAGCACCAAGCTGTATAACTCTTTCCAGAGCGTTCTGAACGTTCTGTCTTCTGTCCTCTAACAGCACGAACTTTGTCAGCAGAAGCTGTGCCACATTTATGCTGTATTCCGCAAAAAGCTTGTCATAAAGGTACATAAGCTCACACTGACCCACAGCCGCACACGCCTGCTTTGTGGGGGTATCCTTTGGTCGTTCCACCAGACCTATCTTTGACATACCCAGACCGATAGCGCCGCTTGATACAAGTATTATCTCGTGACCCGCATTCTGCAGGTCTGCCAGATTCTTTACCAGTCCCTCAACGCGCCTTATATTAAGTCTGCCCGTGCGGTGGGTAAGGGTAGATGTACCGACCTTTACCACAACTCTCTTCTTATCTTTTAAATATGACATTTCAACAGCTTCTTTCCTTATACTTTATCCAACTACTACAATATCTCATTAAGATTATCATAAACGAATTCCTGTGCCGTTCTCGGGAAAAGAACGGTCTTGTAAGTCCTGTTGAGAGATGATATCTTTTCCCTCTCGATTATCCCTGCCTCCTCCGAAAGTATGGTAGCCGCCAGTCGTTTCTGACCGTTCTCCACCTTTTCAGTGAGGTAGTTCTCGTTTATGAGCCAACTTTTTATAGCCTCGCTGACAGGCTTCTTGTCGGCGCTGAGTCCCAGCTGAGTGAGTATCTCGTCACACATCTGCGGAAGAGAAAGCTCTTCGTCCATACCTTGCAGACCCTCCGCGCCGTTCTTTATCATATCAGCCAGACTTCCGCTTTCGGCAGTATCCGACTGCATATTTTTCCTTTCGGGGTGTTCACGGAGATACTTGTTTATCTCCGCCGTGAAGTACATACCATACCTCTCCTGCTTTACCTTGCCCACGCCGGGCACTTCCAGAAAATCGCTCTGTGTCACAGGCATACGCACGCACATCTCACGCAGTGCAGAATCTCCGAAAACTATGTAGGCTGGCACCGATATCTCTGCCGCCAGCTTCGCACGAAGTTCACGCAAACGCTCGAACAGTTCTCTGTCAAAAGCGGTAACGCCGCGCTCTTTCTTTTTGATAACAGCAGGTTCGTCCTTGCTGTGCTTCGGCAGACGCATACTTACCTTTTTATTCTGCATCAGCACCTCAGCAGACCTCCGTGTCAGCACAAGCGTGCTGTGCTCGCCCTCGGTAAGATAGCCCTCAGCCTGTAAATACTGTATCTCGGAGCGTATCTGCGCTGTGGATACATCTTTCATTATCGAATAGGTGGAAAGGGTATCCAGTCCGAACTGCTTTATCTTTGAATTTGCAGAACCTTTCAGCACAGCGGATACCACCACCGCACCGAAATGCATATTCCTCTGATGCAGTCTGTATACGCAGGAAAGTATCTTCTGCGCATCAACGGTTATATCAGTAAGTTCTGTCTCTCCAAGACAGTTCGAGCAGTTTCCGCAGCTGCATTGGCGCTTTTCGCCGAAATAATCCAGTATGAACTGCCTAAGACATCTGCCTGTGTTGCAGTAATCCGTCATCTGACGAAGCTTTTGCAGATCACGCTTTTTGACAAGTTCCTGCGCCTCATCGTCCAGTTCCGAATTATCCCGCGAATTTTCAATAAGGAATTTATTGGTAACTATATCCCGCGCCCCATACAGAAGTATGCATTTTGCCTCACTTCCGTCACGGCCTGCACGGCCCGCTTCCTGATAATAATTTTCAAGATTTTTGGGCATATTATAATGGATGACAAAGCTGACATTGGATTTATCTATGCCCATGCCGAAAGCATTGGTCGCCGCGATAAGGTTCACACGGTCATATATGAAATCGTCCTGATTCTTTTTTCTTTCCTCTGCCGAAAGCCCCGCATGATACCTCGTGCAGGCGATGCCGTCAGCAGTCAGCTTTTCGCTGACCTCGTCCACCGCTTTTCTGGTGGCACAGTAGATTATCCCGCAGCTGCCCTTGTTTTCCAGAACTATCTTCTTAGCGGCAGCATACTTGTCCTTAGCGTGTTTCACTCCGAAATAGAGGTTCTCACGGTCAAATCCCGTGGTCACCGATACAGGGTCGTTAAGTCCCAGCATACGCACGATATCCGACCTTACCTGGTCTGTCGCCGTTGCCGTGAATGCGCCAACCGTAGGACGATAAGGAAGCTGTTCAAGAAACTCGGATATCCTCAGATAATGTGGTCGGAAATCCTGTCCCCACTGAGATACGCAGTGTGCTTCGTCCACAGCTACCAGCGATATCTTCACATTCCTTGCAAGTCCCAGAAAAGATGGCGTACAAAGCCTTTCGGGTGCAACATATATCAGCTTGTACATTCCCCGCGAAGCATTGGCTATTGCGGTGTTGTACTGCTGTGTCGTAAGGGAAGAATTAAGATAAGCCGCCCTCACGCCCGACTGTATAAGGCTGTTGACCTGATCTTTCATCAGCGATATCAGCGGCGATATGACAAGCGTTATGCCATCAAGCATCAGCGCAGGTATCTGATAGCACATGGATTTTCCCGCACCAGTAGGCATTATGCCCACAGCATCGCGTCCGCTGAGAAGCGCATCGATAAGAGGTAGCTGTCCCTCACGAAAATCCGTATGCCCGAAGAAATCGCGCAATACGCTGTATTTATCCGAAAAATCGGTCATTGTATCATCAGCTCTTTCCGGGATTAACCTTTCGGCGGTCAATTGACCCGCCTAATTATACATACACAGTATATTATATCACATTCCGCAGAAAAATGCAACGGTTTAAATTTTTAATTCACATTTCATAATTCATAATTAATAATTATTGTCATGAGCTTTGTGTACTTTCCTATAAATTGCTAATGCCATAAAAAAGGAGAATAAAATGCTTATAGTTTTTATCCGCTCAATTATCCTGTATTTTGTAATAACCGCAGCCGTCCGACTTATGGGAAAGCGCCAGATAGGCGATCTTCAGCCCTCGGAACTTGTGATAACAATGCTTCTTTCCAACATCGTGACCCTCACCGTCGAAGATATCAGCATACCCATGATAATGGGCATCGTTCCCGTCTTCACACTCGTCAGCATAGATGTCTTAGTGTCATATCTTTCGCTGAGGTCGCGGCGTATCCGCCGTACTGTCAGCGGTTCATCAAAACTGATAATATCCGACGGCAAGATCGACCAGAAAGTGATGCGTGAACTTCGCTTCACCACCGATGATCTCATGGCATCGTTACGCGCACAGCAGATTTTCGACCTCGCCGATGTCCAGTTCGCAGTAGCCGAAACAACAGGTACTATCTCCATCTGCCCGAAGAAGTCTTCCGTACCGCCCACTGCCAAGGACTTAGGCATGACTCCCGAAAACACAAACCCACCCGTCATGCTGATAAGCGACGGTGAAGTTTCCACCGCCGCCCTGAGATTTTTAGGTCTTGATATGGAATGGCTGAACAAAGTTGTCAAAGCCGATGGCGCATCGATCACCGATATCTTCATAATGACCGCCGAAAGCCCATCAAAATATACTATTATAAAAAAGGAGAAAAATCAATGAAACGACTTCTGATAAGCCTGACCCTGCTGACCTCTATCCTCGCCGCAGGTATCCTGTCCGCCGCATACATCAGAAATGCTAACACCCGAATTCAGAGCCTTTGCGCCGAGATAAGAGAACAAGCACTCGCCGATGCAGACCCGTCAGCCGCTGTATCCGAGCTTCGCACCTGCTGGCAGGAACACTGCAAGATACTCTCATTTCTCGAAAACTTCAACAGCGTATCAGCAATATCCGCCGAAATGAGCCGACTGCCCGCTCTTGCCACAGCCGCACCTGCCGACCTTGTGGAACAGATAGATTTCATCTCCGAACAATGCCGTCTTCTATCCCGACGCCATCTTCCGAGCCTGCGTTCTTTGCTGTAAGATGACCCATCAAACCAACAAAAAACAGCCCGCAGAAAATTCTGCGGGCTGAACGTATTAGCATATTAGTCCTGATACTTGCCTCTCTTAACGTAGGTAGTATGCAGATACTTGTGAGCGTTGTGAGCGCCGGGAGCTTCAAAGAAGTCCTTGTACAGCATATCGCAAACAGGGCTCTCGTGAGACATTCTCAGCTTCATGCTGCTGTCTGCATCGTACAGAGCCTTAGCTCTGATAGCCTTGAGGTCAACGAAGTTTCTAACTGCGTCGCTCTGAACAGGCTGACCGCCGCCGTTGATACAACCGCCGGGACAAGCCATGATCTCAACGAACTGGTAATCTCTCTCGCCGGAGAGTATGCCGTCGATGATCTCTCTTGCGTTAGCAAGACCGGAAGCAACTGCTACCTTTACGGTAACGCCGCCTACTGTGTAGGTAGCTTCCTTCAGACCCTTTGTACCTCTTACATCGTGGAACTCCAGAGGCTCGCACTTGCCGTCCAGCTTAACAGCTGCGGTTCTGAGAGCAGCCTCCATAACGCCGCCTGTTGCGCCGAAGATAGCGCCTGCACCGGAAGCGATCTCGAAAGGATCGTCGAACTTCTCGTCAGGCAGAGCATTGAAGTCGATACCAGCTTCTCTGATCATTCTGCCCAGCTCACGGGTTGTGAGTGCAACATCAACGTCATCATAATCGCCGTTTCTCTGCTCTTCTCTTGTTACCTCGAACTTCTTAGCAGTACAAGGGATAACGCTGACTACGAACAGGTTCTTGGGATCGATGCCGTTCTTCTGGCAGTAGTAGCTCTTGAGCAGTGCGCCGAACATCTGCTGAGGAGACTTGCAGCTCGACAGATGAGGCAGGAAATCAGGATAGAAGTGCTCACAGAACTTTACCCAACCGGGGCAGCAAGAGGTGAACATAGGCAGAGTGCCCTTGTTCTGAATCCTCTCGATCAGCTCGTTAGCTTCTTCCATGATCGTCAGGTCGGCAGTAACGTCCATGTTGAAGATGTTAACGTCGCCCAGTCTTCTGATAGCAGCGACCATCTTGCCCTCAACGTTAGTACCAACAGGGTTGCCGAACTCTTCGCCCAGAGTAGCTCTGATAGAAGGAGCGGTGAAGAATACGACCTTCTTCTCGGGATCTGCGATAGCGTCCCAAACCTTCTTTTCGCTGCTCTTCTCGGTAAGAGCGCCAACAGGGCAGGATACGATACACTGACCGCAGCCTACGCAAGCGGTAGATGCCAGAGGCATATCGAATGCGGAACCAACGTGAACGTTGAAACCTCTTCTGATGTTGCCGATAACAGAAACACTCTGTACATTCTTACAAGCAGCAACGCATCTCATACACTGGATGCACTTGTTGTTATCTCTTACGAGGAAAGGAGTGGAGTCATCGATAGGCTTGTTCATTTCCTCGGGCATGAATCTGTCCTCATCTGCGCCGTAAGCAATGCTGAGCTTCTGCAGCTCGCAGTTGTTAGCTCTTACGCAGGAGAGACACTTCTTCTTGTGGTTGGAAAGGAGAAGTTCCAGAGTAGTCTTTCTGGACTTTCTTACCTTAGGAGTATTTGTGAATACCTCCATGCCTTCTGCTGCAGGATGTGTACAAGCAGCAACAAGACCTCTTGCGCCTGTGATCTCAACTACACAGATACGGCAAGCGCCGATGCAGTTAACGTCCTTCAGGTAGCAGAGTGTAGGTATATCAACATTAGCAGCCTTAGCAGCTTCGAGAACGGTAGAACCTGCGGGAACTTCAACAGGTATGCCGTTTATTTTAAGATGAATCATTTCCATAGTTCTATACCCTCCTCTTACTTCTTGATGATAGCGCCGAACTTACAGTTGTTCATGCAGACACCGCACTTGATACACTTGGTTGTATCGATAACGTGAGGATTCTTGACAGTACCTGTAATAGCGTTTGCGGGACAATTTCTAGCGCAGAGCGTACAGCCCTTGCACTTGTCGGCGATGATCTCATACTGGAGCAGGTTCTTGCAGACGCCTGCAGGACATTTCTTGTCCTTGATGTGAGCAAGATACTCGTCGCCGAAATACTGAAGTGTGGAGAGTACAGGGTTAGGAGCAGACTGACCCAGTGCGCACAGTGAAGAAGACTTCATGTGTGTAGCCAGATCCTGGATCTTCTCCAGATCCTCCATCTCGCCCTTGCCGTCAGTGATCTTCTCCAGCAGCTGGAGGAGCTTTCTTGTACCAACACGGCAGGGAGTACACTTACCGCAGCTCTCATCAACAGTGAAGTTGAGGTAGAACTTGGATACATCGACCATACAGTTGTCCTCGTCCATAACGATAAGTCCGCCTGAACCCATCATGGAGCCCAGAGCAGCGAGGCTCTCGTAGTCGATAGGAGTATCTATATGCTGTGCAGGGATACATCCGCCTGAAGGACCACCTGTCTGCGCAGCCTTGAATGCCTTGCCATCAGGGATACCGCCGCCGATCTCTTCGATGATCTCACGGAGAGTAGTACCCATGGGTATCTCAACCAGACCAACGTTAGTGATCTTGCCGCCCAGAGCGAATACCTTAGTACCCTTGGACTTCTCAGTACCCATAGCAGAGTACCAAGCAGCACCCTTTCTGATGATCTGTGCAATGTTAGCGTATGTCTCAACGTTGTTCAGCAGAGTAGGCTTGCCGAACAGACCCTTAACAGCAGGGAAAGGAGGTCTCGGACGAGGCTCACCTCTGTTACCCTCGATAGAGGTCAGCAGAGCAGTCTCTTCGCCGCATACGAACGCACCTGCACCCAGTCTGATCTCGATATCGAAATCGTGACCTGTGCCCAGGATGTCCTTGCCAAGCAGACCGTACTCTCTTGCCTGATCCAGAGCGATCTGGAGTCTGTTAACAGCAACAGGATACTCAGCTCTTACGTATACATAACCCTGGTGAGCGCCTACAGCGTAGGAAGCTATTGTCATAGCCTCGATAACAGCGTGGGGGTCACCCTCGAGGATAGATCTGTCCATGAATGCGCCGGGGTCGCCCTCGTCTGCGTTACAAGCAACGTACTTAACATCGCCGGGAGCGTCCTTTGTGAACATCCACTTTCTGCCGGTGGGGAAGCCTGCACCGCCGCGTCCTCTGATACCGGAATCGAGAACTTCCTTAACTACCTCATCGGGAGTCATGGAGGTCAGTGCCTTATACAGTGCCTGATAACCGTCGGTAGCGATATACTCCTCGATATCCTCGGGGTCGATAACGCCGCAGTTTCTCAGAGCTATTCTCTTCTGCTTTCTGTAGAAGTTTGTCTCATACAGAGAAATGATGGAACCGTCCTCGTGAACAGTCTCCTGATACAGCAGATCCTTGCAGATCTCGCCGTTTACGAGATGCTCGTCAACGATTCTCTTGATGCCCTCGGGAGTAGCCTGTGCATAGAAAGCACCCTCGGGGTATACAATAACGATAGGACCGAGAGAGCAAAGACCGAAGCAGCCTGTTCTTACAACGAGTACTTCGTCAGCGATGCCCTTTGCAGCCAGCTCATCTTTCAGAGCCTTCAGAACGTCCATAGAATGTGAGGACTGGCAGCCGGTACCGCCGCATACGAGTACCTGCTTGCGGTAGCCTGTTTCCTTGGCGAGCTTCTCGCCTTCCTCAGCGATTATTGTCCTGACTTTAACGATATCCGCCTTAGCGGCTTTGATCTTATTCAGTTCTTCGATGGTCATACTGCCTTACCTCCTTACTTGTAGCTATCCAGGATCTTTGCGACCTGTTCGGGTTTCAGCTTGCCGTAAACGTCCTCGTCTACCAGCATTACGGGAGCCAGACCGCATGCGCCAACGCAGCGGCAGGAATCGATGGAGAACATACCATCAGCAGTACACTCACCGCTCTTTATGCCCAGCTTTGCTTCAACAGCCTCCAGTATCTTATCGGAGCCCTTAACATAGCAGGCAGTACCGAGACAGACGCTGATCCTGTGCTTGCCCTTGGGGGTAAGAGAGAACTGGCTGTAGAATGTTGCAACGCCGAATACCTCCGACAGTGAAACGCCCAGTCCGTCAGCGATCATCTTCTGGACCTCGATAGGAAGATAGCCGTAGATCCCCTGAGCCTCCTGCAATGTAGGCATCAGTCCACCGGGCTGGTCATGGTGCTTAGCAATGACTTCCTTAAGCTGTGCCTCCTGCTCAGGAGTACCCTGAAAAGGAATAACGGTTTTCTCAGTCATAAAATAACCTCCTTAATTGATTTTGCATAACAAAATATACTGATCATGCGCTGCGCGTATAAAGACAGTCATCATCCTCTGCGAAATGTGCAAAATGCAGAATTTCTCCGGACATAAAAACAAAGCCGTCTGTTATACCTTTTTACATAGGGGATATAAGTGCGTATATGCCCCATAAATCAAGGCGCAGCCAACATTATTATTATACATTATTTCGACTTTCTTTTCAAGCATTTTGGAAAAATTAATAACCAAACTTAATTGCATTTTTTTATGCATTTTTACGCAAAATGTTCGGTTAGCTGTGTATAATTCAGTTAGTATAGACTAATTTTTAGCCGATACCCCACATTTCCGACCTATAAAACAAATCCTGTTTACCATGGGTCATATATGATTTGATATACCTGCAAGAATTCTTTCATTTTTATTTGCGTAACAATGCGTTAATAAAATGTCAATTGATAAAATGCACAAAATAATTTCGCTAAATTTGTGAATGATTTTTCGTAATTTTTGTATACAAAACACAAAAAATATGCTATAATAAAATCAGCCCAAAGGAAAGGAGCGATGTTCCATGAGGTCTATCATAACTATAAGCCGTGAGTTTGGCAGCGGCGGCAGAGAGATCGGCAAGCTGCTTGCCAAAGATCTTGATATCCCGTTTTATGATAAAGAGCTTCTGGAAATGGCTTCCAAGGACAGCGGGATATGCGAAGAGCTTTTCGTCAAGAACGACGAGAGTTATACCAACAGCTTTCTGTTCTCCCTTGTTATGGGCAGTTATCCTGTATCTGCGGATGGCAGGATAAATCCCGACCTACCTCTGAACCACAAGATATTTCTTGCGCAGTTCGATACTATCAGGAAACTTGGCGATAAGGGTCCCTGCGTTATAGTCGGCAGATGTGCAGACTATGTTTTAAGGGATAACCCGAGGGTCATCAATTTCTTCCTAACGGGAGACCTGGCTGATAAAAAAGCGCGTATCCTTGGCAGATACGATATTGAAAAGGACAAGGTGGAGGACTTCATCAAGAAGACCGATAAACGCCGTGCTTCCTATTATAATTATTATACCGACCAGAAATGGGGCGCAGCTCCCAATTTCGACCTGTGCATCAATACGTCCAAGACGGGGATACAGGGTGCGGTACAGCTCATGAAGGAGTATATAGCTATCAAAGAGAACTATAAGCCCGATTGAGTACCTTAAATAACGACATTCATGTTTTTAATTCATTTTACTTTCCTTACTACGAAAAGACACCGAGCCGGGAGGTCGGTGTCTTTTTGTGTGCAAAAAAACAAGAGGTACCGTAAGACGATACCTCTGAAGCTACTATTATAAATTATACATTATCCACTATTCATTTTATACCGTGATCCAGTAACGCTTCATCTGAGCACCATCGACATCGATGGTTTTCTCGAATACCCCACCGTTATCAAGAATGATTTTCTCACTGGCAATGTTATCAGCGTTGCACGTTACAAGCATCTTTTCTATGCCGAGCTTTCTGGCGTTCTGAATATTCAAGCGTAGCATTTCCTTGCCGTAGCCCTTTCTGCGTTCCGAGGGACGAACGGAATATCCGCAGTGCCCGCCCCAAGTCCCGAGAATAGGGTGGTCTATGTGGTGTCGCAGATCAATTATCCCAACAATACGATCGTCACTTTGCCTGACCGCCAGATATGTGTCAGATGGTACCTGTGAACCGACTTCGCCGCACGTTGCTTTGTTACTGCGAAGTTCACAGATGCGTATCCATTCTTCGACGGAACTGCAAGTATCCAATGACATACAGCCTGCAAACTGATCTTCGCTGTCTGCATCATTTTCCAGTATCTCACTCCTGAATGCCCAGATATCCTTGGCATGATCGTGGTCGGGTGAAATAAGTCTTATTGTATCCACAATGATCTCCTTTTAATAATGCAGCACCCTCTGTATATTGCTGTGTACCTGCCGCCTGTCGCTGAGGTTCAGACTGCGTATCATACGCCTTACGGGAAGTATCTGCGGAGGTGCTACCGATAATGAATCCAGCTGCATATCCAGAAGTATCTCCGTCAGTGAAAGATCGGCTCCCATCTCTCCGCAAAGGCAAACCTTTATTCCCTTGCTGTGAGCATTGTCAACAACAAGCTTTATCATTCTCAGCACCGCCAGATGATTAGGCGGGACAACATTCTCGTAGTTCGGGTTCTGCCTGTCTATCGCCAATGTGTACTGTTCCAGATCATTGGTACCTATACTGAAAAAGTCCACCTCTCTCGCCAGCAGATCGCTTATCATCACCGCCGCGGGAGTTTCGATCATGACACCAAGCTCCACATCATTACCGAAAGCTATATGCTTACTGAGAAGTTCGTCCTTTACCTTGTGCATAATATCCTTTACGCGGTATACCTCGTCTACATCTATCACCATAGGTATCAGTATCGAAAGCTTTCCGTAAGCCGATGCCCTGAGCAGCGCCCTCAGCTGAGTTTTGAATATATCCTGCCTGCGCAGACAAAGCCTTACAGCCCTCATGCCCAGCGCAGGGTTCTCCTCTTTGTCAAGATTGAAGTAGTCAGCCGTCTTGTCAGCGCCGATATCCAGTGTGCGTATAACAACGCGCTTGCCTTTCATATCCTCAACTACCCTGCGATAGTTGTAGAAAAGCTCTTCCTCATCGGGAAAACTGTCCCTCTGCAAATACAGGAACTCCGATCTCAGCAGACCTATGCCCCCTGCATCGTTCTCAATGGCAGATTCAAGATCGGCAAGACCGCCGATATTTGCATAAACTTCTATCTCCCTGCCGTCACGGGTAACGTTCTTCCTGCCCTTCAGCCTCTGAAGAAGTTCGCTCTTGCGCTCTTCCTCTTCCTCACGCCTCGCCAGCTTTATCTGGGTCTCGTTGTCAGGCTCAATATAGATAACTCCGTCATACCCGTCAACTATCGCAAAACGCCCGTCGAAATCTTCAAGCTTGACATCACCCAGACCTATCAGTGCGGGTATGTTCATCGTCCTCGCCAGTATAGCAGTATGCGAATTTATCGAACCGCCCATGGTGCAGAATGCCGCAACCTTAGTTTTATCAAGGGTAGCAGTCTCGCTGGGCAGAAGATCTTCCGCACATATTATAGATATATCGTCCAGTACGAATTCCTTAGCCGAAAGATTCTGCAGCTGTCTTATCAGCCTTTCCGAAGCGTCATAAACATCGGCGCTTCTCTCACGGATATACTCCGAATCGCCCTGACGCATGAGTTCCGCCAGTGTCTGTGAAGTCTTTGCCACCGCATATTCAGCATTCAGCCTTTCGTCGAATATCAGACCTCTTACACCACGCTCATACTGACTGTCGCCGAGTATCAGCTCGTGGATATAGAATATAGCCGCATCGGTCTCGCCTATCTCCTCAGCAGTTTTTTCTCGCAGGATACGCAGTTCTTCGACAGCGCCCTCCTTGGCGTTCATATATCTGTCCCATTCTTTTTCGGGATCGTTTATCTTTATCTTGGTAACGCTGACTTGGTCACGCTGATAAAAGCTGATGACACCTCTCGCGATACCGCGGTATACAGACCTACCTCGCAGTGTGACCATAGCAGTTCACCTCCGTTCACTGTATTAAACAGGTCATAACTCTACATATTAATTATAACACATTCACTCATGGTTAAAAAGGATGATTTGATTTGTTTACATTTGCGACACACTTTTTGTCGTTTTAAAATATTATCAAACTATAATTTTGTTTGTTTTAAACAATTTTATATGGGATATTTTTCCATATTCAACAGCAAAAAGAGGAAAAATCGCCCCTGAATACTCTTTCAACGCTCCAAATTCCACTAAATTAACCCCGTGAAAGCACTTCTCCCCCGCTGAGAACTCCGTTGTTATACTCCGTTCTCCTTTTGTACACCCCTTCTAAAAACTCCGCGCCGATTTTGTACAAACAAATGTTTTTTCTTTTTACTCGGACATATTTTTGCAAGAGTTGTACAAAAACGTACAACTTTTCCGCTATTTTCACTGAGTATAGAAAGGCAATGGCTCATTGGGGCTTTTTATATAGATGGTATCGGTGCGCACGATGGCAGGCTGCCGCCCGTCTGTGACTACGGCACATAGGGCGCGTGTCATACTGTACCGACCGAACAGCATCTTGACAACAGAATAACTGTCAGTCTTTTTGGTATATGCAAACATAACTTTTATTATCACTGTCTCTTTACTTTTGGGGAGATATGTGCTATAATAATAAAGTATGTACGGTGAGCTTGTATGTTTGGCTCACCAAAAGCTGAAACAGAAAGGAAAACATATGCTCAAGATAATCGGTGTGCGCTTCAAAAGCGTTGGCAAGATATATTATTTCGACCCGGGCGATGCCGAACTTAAAAACGGTGATAAGGTCATTGTCGAAACTTCCCGCGGCGTTGAATGCGGCGAGGTCGTTATGACCGACAGAGAAATAGATGAAACAAGCTTCAAAAACCCCATAAAGCCAATAATCAAAAAGGCTGACGAACGCGATCTCAAAACGATAGAACGCAATAAGCAGAGAGAGCAGGAAGCTTTCGAGATATGCAAGCAGAAGATCGAAGCCCATAAGCTGAAAATGGATCTGATAGATGTTGAATGCACATTCAGCAATAATAAGATGCTTTTCTACTTTACCGCTGAGAACCGCGTGGATTTCCGCGAACTGGTCAAAGACCTGGCAAGCGTTTTCAGGACAAGGATAGAGCTTCGTCAGATAGGTGTCCGCGATGAAGCTAAAATGCTCGGCGGACTGGGAATATGCGGACAGCCCTTCTGCTGTTCAAGATTCTTAGGCGATTTCCAGCCAGTTTCCATTAAAATGGCAAAGGAGCAGGGACTCAGCCTTAACCCCACAAAGATAAGCGGCTGCTGCGGCAGACTCATGTGCTGCCTGAAATACGAGCAGGACAGCTATGAGGATCTTCTGAAACATACCCCGAAGGTCGGCGCGATAGTTAAAACCACCGACGGCAAGGGCGTTGTTCAGGAGGTAAACCTGCTGACAGGCAAGCTGAGGGTAAAGATCGACCGTTCAGATAATGTCATCACCGTCAAGAAAGACGATGTTGAAGTCCTCAAGGACGGCAATATAAAGATCGACAAGAACGAGCTGAAAGCTCTTAAAGGACTGGAGGGTAAGTAAATGCCGTCATCACCCGTTCATCTGCTGCTGGCATATAGAATGGCTGACAGTCTGAATGTAAAAAACAAAGCAGACTTCCTGCTCGGCGCCATCGCCCCCGACTGCGTGAACTACGGTCAGGAACAGGCAAGTGAGGAAGTCAGGTATACAGCCCATATCCGTGACAAGGATTATGATATCTGGAAAGCCAAGCTAAAAGCTTTCGCCGTGGATAACGCAGAAAAGTTTGCTGATAAAAAAGATTTTCTCCGCGGCTACCTTTTCCACTGCTGGTCGGATATAGCCTGGGACGAAGCAGTTCAGCCGAAGATATTCGAGTTTCTCGGAACACTTGGCTACGGCTACGATGATATGACTAAGCAGAAATGGCAGGAACTTTACCGTTTCAACAGCCTTGCTGTAAAAAGCAAGGAATATGCTGAGTGTACCGAGTTTGTCAAGCAGGGCAAGCCTGTGGATATAGCAGGCTGTTCCGCAGAACTTATATCGAAGTATGCGGCTTACGTCGCAGATGATTACCGCGACAAGATACTCGATGAAAAGCCCCTCTTCCTGAACGATGCGCATATAGCCGCAACAGTTCAGCAGATGAATGAAGCGGGTTACAGCGAAGAACTGGCAAAGTTGTAAAAACAGAAGCAAAAAACAAAAGATACTGAGTAGAACTCAGAATAATTTAAAATGGAGATGTTTAAAATGTTGATGTCATTAACAGAGACCACAACCACAGCACAGAACGTGTTCACACCATTCCCTTTCCCTATGCATCTGGGATTCTGCATTGCGGCTACTATAGTATATGGTATATATTTCGTTAAGCAGAAGACAATACAGCACTTTCTTCTGCTGCTTGCCTGCGACCTTACTTTTATCACTCAGATAAATACTTCCAAGCCTGCCCTGACCTTCCTGTTCATAGCAGAGATAGTTCTGCTGCTGGGTGCTGCTTTCTTCTCGATAAAGTACAGCAGGGCGCAGAAAGCTGCAGAAAAGGAAAAGAAAAAGGCTCCCAAGCAGGACAGCGACACTGTTGACAGCGCTTTTGAGGACTAAAGCATGAAGATAGTTATCCTTGACAGCGAAACAGTTTCCCGCGGCGGCGATGTCAGCTTAGACGGCATAACCTCTCTCGGTAAAAGCGAAGTTTACGGCTTCACACCAAATGACGAAGTTGCCGACAAGATAGGCGATGCCGATGCGGTGATATGCAATAAGTGCCTTATCACCGAAGAAGTTTTCAGCAAATGCCCTAACCTTAAATATGTGGGTCTTTTCGCAACGGGCTACAATAATGTTGACCTTAAAGCGGCTGATAAGCACGGTGCGGCAGTCTGCAATGTGCCCGCATATTCTACCGATTCCGTGGCACAGCACACCTTTGCATTGATACTCAACCACTTCAATAAAATAAGGGCGTATGCAGATACAGTCGATAACGGCGACTGGGTCAACTACAAACTTTTCACCTACTTCTATATACCTACTTACGAGCTGAAAGGCATGAGGATAGGCATCATCGGTTACGGCAGCATAGGCAGGCGCGTGGCTGAGATAGCCAGAGTTTTCGGAATGGAAGTTGTAACTTACACACGTTCTCCCGAAAAAGTGGGCGAGGGTGCAAAAGCTGTAAGCCTTGATGAACTCCTCAGGACAAGTGATGTAGTTACCATGCACTGTCCCCTTAACGAGCAGACCAAGGAAATGATAAACAAGGAAGCTCTTGAAAAGATGAAGCCTACCGCATACTTCGTGAATACTGCAAGGGGCGGAGTTGTCAATGAGTATGACCTTGCTGATGCCCTGAACAACGAAGTCATTGCAGGTGCAGGCATAGATGCCCTGACTTTTGAACCTATGCGCGAGGACTGTCCTTTGAGAAATGCAAAGAACGCTACTATAACGCCTCACATTGCATGGGCACCCAAACAGACAAGGATACGTCTGCTTGAAGTTGTATCTGCAAACCTGAAAGCATGGATAGACGGCAAACCGCAGAATGTGGTGAACGGGAAATAATACTCCGTCCGCGCAGATAGATTTGAAATGCAAATCAGAATAAATAACAATGCCCCGAAGCGTTTTGTAATGCTTCGGGGCAAAATTTGTTTATTAAGATCCGGCTAATGATCTTTGTTTTTTGATTATAAGCAATGGTAAACCTTTGAGCTTTCTCCATATAAAAACTACAGGTATGACCATCAGGCAGGTCACCAGCCATATAATAACAAAATTTCGAGCTCCTGTAACTTTTAAAACAATGTCGTTTGCAATAAAGAAAAAAGGCATAGGATCGTAATGTATCACCATTATATCCATAGAACTTCTTCCAAGTTCACGAAGCGGTATTATCCTCTCCGGTAAAGCCGAACAGATCAGTATCAGTGCTGAAGAACCTGTAACGCCTGTAAGCAGAAACATTGACAGACTGTTAAATTTCAGGGTGTGCATATTTACCACCGGGGGATACAGATGGCAGCATACTATCAATGTAACGCCAAGTATCAAGCCGTATATAAGATTGCGGTGTTTGTTTTTGCGGTCGATATAATTGAAAAATAGAAACCCGAAAGCAATAAAAAACACAGCGGGTATTATACGTATAGCAGCTGCCGCAAGAAATCTTGTGACTTTTTCTTTCATCAAGCCTTGTATTTTCAATCTAGAGTATATCTTTACTGCAAAGAGTGAAAAGTAAAGCGATATCAAAAGAATCACTCGTATGTCAAGTTTAAGTTTGTATTTCAGAAAATGGAACAGAAGCCGTGCAAAGAAAAGGGTCGAAAGAAACCACAGCGGTGCATTGCCCATCGTTGTCCATGTGGCAGTGATCATACCTGTGATATGGTCATCTTCGTTGCCGTAACGATAGTAGTAAACCAATATAAATAATACTGAATAGAGATAGTAAGGCACCATGATATGCATGAATAATCTGCCCGCTTTCAGGGCAGGGACAGTATCCTTTTTTGAGATACTGTCCTTATAGCCCAGCAAAAAACCTGTGATGACAAAGAACAGAGGCATATGAAAAGAATATATCAGCCTTACAAAATAGTGAGCGATATGGTTGCTGTCGGGAACTACAAGATTGACATGACCCAACATTACCAAAAGTATCCCGATGCCTTTTGCATAATCGATATAGTCAAGAGATTTTGCTTTGCTGGCAGAGCGGGCTTTCTTTTTTTCAGCCATTATTTTACAGCGTCCAGGAGAGCCTGTACCTTATCTGTGCGCTCCCATGCTACGCCCAGATCTTCTCTGCCCATGTGACCGTATGCTGCCAGCTGCTTGTACTGGGGCTTGCGGAGATCGAGCATATCGATGATAGCTGCGGGACGGAGATCAAAGATGTCGTTGACTGCTGCACTGAGTCTTTCATCGGATACCTTGCCTGTGCCGAAAGTATCCACCAGTATGGAAACAGGGTTTGCAACACCGATAGCGTATGCAAGCTCAACTTCGCATCTGCTTGCAAGACCTGCGGCTACGATATTCTTAGCTACATATCTTGCTGCATAAGCTGCGGAACGGTCAACTTTCGTTGGATCCTTGCCGGAGAAGCATCCGCCGCCGTGGCGAGCATATCCGCCGTAGGTATCAACGATGATCTTTCTGCCTGTAAGACCGCTGTCGCCCTGAGGTCCGCCGATAACGAATCTGCCTGTGGGGTTCACGAAGTATGTGGTCTTGTCGTCGAGAAGTCCTGCGGGGATAACGTGCTTGATGACTTTCTCGATGATATCAGCTCTTATCTGCTCCATGGATACCTTGGCATCGTGCTGTGAGGATACTACTACTGCATCTATCCTTGCGGGCTTGCCGTCAACGTACTCAACAGTTACCTGAGTTTTTCCGTCGGGACGGAGGTAAGGAAGTGCGCCGTTCTTGCGAACTTCTGTAAGTCTGAGAGCCAGCTTGTGTGCCAGGGATATAGGCAGGGGCATGAGTTCGGGAGTTTCATCGCAGGCATAGCCGAACATGATACCCTGATCGCCTGCACCTGTATCGAATGCATTTTCCTCTCTGCCCTCGAGAGCGTTGTCAACGCCCATAGCGATATCGGGGGACTGCTTGTCGATAGTGGTCATAACAGCGCAGGTATGGCCGTCGAAACCGTACTTTGCTCTGTCATAGCCGATACCCACTACGGTATCGCGTACTATCTGGGGGATATCCACCTGTGCCTTGGTGGTGATCTCGCCCATGCACATTATCATACCTGTTGTTGTCACAGTCTCGCAGGCAACTCTGGAATAGGGATCCTGTTCCAGCATTGCATCGAGGATAGCATCGGAGATCTGGTCGCAGATCTTATCGGGGTGACCCTCGGTCACCGATTCGGAAGTGAAAAGAAATCTTGACATGAATAGTTCCTACCTTTCTTATAAAGAAACTTAGTCGGCTCAACCGACATATACTGTTGCTAACCGTTAAATCAACAGCCAATAAAAAGCCTCTCAATTCCGAAGGAATGAGAGGTGAGATCTTTTTGATAAAAATTCCTCATCTTTCGGAAATAACCGCAGGATTTGGCACCTTGACGAACTGCATAATACAGCACACAGGTTGCCGGGCTTCACAGGACCTGATTCCTCCACCGCTCTTGATAAGGCTATTAAATTTAACGTCTAACATTATACTACATTCTTACTCTGTTGTCAACAGTTTTAACGTTTTTTTTTACAAGGTACGCTATACTAACTCTTTATAGATAGAGTAAGCGGAAATCTATTTGTAATGAAAGACTATATAATCGGCGCAATTTTAAATATTTTTAAACAAATGATAGAATGTTTGAGAAAGCGCTTGACAAATCAGGATTGTCGTGGTATAATAATTTTCGTTGACTGGTCAAGTCAATGACCCAAATGCGGGTGTAGTTCAATGGTAGAACTCCAGCCTTCCAAGCTGGCCACGTGGGTTCGATTCCCATCACCCGCTTTTACTGTTGAATGCAGTATATGCGTCATTAGCTCAGCTGGATAGAGCAACCGCCTTCTAAGCGGTAGGTCACTGGTTCGAATCCAGTATGGCGTGTTACGGTGGGTATAGCGTAGTTGGTTAACGCGTCAGATTGTGGTCCTGAAGATCGAGAGTTCGAATCTCTCTACCCACCCTACAGCTTCTCGGAAATATTTGAGGGGCTGTTTTTTTATAGTTTACTGCCATTCCGGAATTCAGGCGGTGTGATAAATGAACTTATATGACTTTCGCAAACCACTCGTTAGACGGGTGGTTTTTTTGATAGTTCGCGGGTTCGTTGCATAAATTGCGGGAGACTTTGATATGTACATACCTTACATATAACAACTCCCCAGAGCGGTACGTACATCATCGGCGGACTTCCTCAGATGTTGTATGTACATTATCTGTCAAGACGAAAGACATACGAATAAAATAACGAACATTCTTCTAAAAAAAAGCGCATAAACTGCGCAATAAATGGTGAGGTAATGCCAAATTTTTGAATTGACACAAAGTTGTATATGTGATATAATGTGTGCAACGATGAAGATCGCAGTTTATATGCGCTCAGCTGTCGGCGGAAACGTCGGGGCACACACAGCGGCGGCGCACCAAAACGGAGGTAATTATCATGAGCAACAAGCTTGCAAACACACCTGAAGTGAAGATAGGTCTTGTGGCAGTTTCAAGAGACTGCTTCCCCATGAGCCTGTCAGAAAACAGAAGAAATGCCGTAGCTAAGGCTTATACCGAAAAGTACGGCGCAGAGGGACTTTTTGTATGTCCTACCGTTATTGAGAACGAAGTACACATGAGAAAGGCTCTTGACGAAGTTAACGCTGCGGGCTGCAACGCTCTCGTTGTATACCTTGGCAACTTCGGTCCCGAGACCCCTGAAACACTGCTCGCTAAGTATTTCGACGGCCCTGCAATGTTCGTTGCAGCTGCTGAGGATGACTGCGGCGATGCACTTATCGACAACAGAGGCGACGCTTACTGCGGTATGCTCAATGCCAGCTACAACCTCAAGCTGAGAGGCGTAACTGCTTACATTCCCGAGTATCCTGTTGGTACTGCTCCCGAAGTTGCTGATATGATAAACGAGTTTATCCCTATCGCAAAGACTATCGTTGGTCTGAGAAATCTCAAGATCATATCCTTCGGTCCCCGTCCTCAGGACTTCCTGGCTTGCAATGCACCTATCGCAAGACTGTATGACCTGGGCGTTGAGATCGAGGAAAACTCCGAGCTTGACCTGTTCGCAGCTTACAACGAGCACAAGGACGATCCCCGTATCCCCGGCGTTATCGCTGATATGGAGAAGGAACTGGGCGACGGCAACAAGATGGCAGGCATCCTGCCCAGACTTGCTCAGTACGAAGTAACTCTGCTTGACTGGGCTGAAGAGCACAAGGGCGAGAGACAGTTCGTTGCATTTGCTAACAAGTGCTGGCCTTCATTCCAGACACAGTTCGGCTTCGTTCCCTGCTATGTAAACGGCAGACTGGGCGCAAGGGGTATCCCTGTATCCTGCGAAGTTGATATCTACGGCGTTCTTTCCGAGTACATCGGTCAGTGCGTATCCGACGATATCGTTACTCTGCTGGATATCAACAACACTGTTCCCGGCAACATTTACAGAGAGGATATCGAAGGCAAGTTCGATTATACTCAGAGAGATACATTCATGGGCTTCCACTGCGGCAACGGCAGCTGCTGCATCCTGAACAACCCTGTTATGAAGTATCAGCTCATCATGCACAGAGGTCTGGAGCCTGATGTTGAGCCTGATATCACAAGAGGTACTCTTGAGGGCGACATCAAGCCCGGCGAGATCACATTCTTCAGACTTCAGTCTACTGCTGACGCAACTCTGCGTTCTTATGCAGCTGAGGGTGAGATCCTGCCTGTAGCTACTCGTTCCTTCGGTACTATCGGTATCTTCGGCATCAAGGAGATGGCAAGATTCTACAGATATGTACTGCTGGAGAAGGGCTATCCTCATCACGGTGCAGTTGTATTCGGTCACCACGGCAAGGCACTGTTCAATGTGCTGAAGTTCCTGGGTGTTGAAGACAGAGAGTACAACAGACCTGCTTCCACAAGATATTTTGGCGAGAACCCTTACAAATAAATTGCTTTAAAAGAAAAGACTGCTGCGAAGTGACGCGGCAGTCTTTTTTTGTATGTAGATTTTGGGATAAAAAAAGCCCCCGAAGCCTTAAACTTCGGGGAAAACGTCGCTGAGAGGATTCGAACCTCCGGCCTGCCGCTTAGGAGGCGGCCGCTCTATCCAGCTGAGCTACAGCGACTTATCAACTTAATTATTATACCATATCTCAGAGGAAAATGCAAGACCTTTTTCAAATTTTTTTCAGTCTGCCGATATGATATCCTTTATGACTTCCCCTGCAAGTATAAGTCCTGCCACGGAGGGGACAAAGGCTACAGAACCGGGAACGGAACGTCTGCCTTCCTGTGGTTCTTCGGAACTTGTGCGGGGAGTTATGGGTTCTTCCTCGGAGTAGACTACTTTGAGGTGTGCAACATTACGCTTTTTGAGTTCGCGGCGCATCACCCTTGCAAGAGGGCATCCCTTTGTCTTATAGATATCGGTGACGCGGAATGCGGTGGGGTCAAGCTTATTGCCTGCGCCCATGGCGGATATCACGGGTACTCCTGCGGCTTTGGCTTTCATTATTATCTCTATCTTGCCTGTGACAGTGTCGATGGCATCTATCACGTATGTATACTGTGTGAAATCGAAATCATCGGCGGTCTCGGGCATGAAGAAACAGTTATGTACATTTACGGTTATATCGGGGTCGATATCGTGTATCCTTTCGGCGGCTATCTCG
This sequence comes from Ruminococcus albus AD2013, assembly GCF_000526775.1. Classification (NCBI taxonomy): domain Bacteria; kingdom Bacillati; phylum Bacillota; class Clostridia; order Eubacteriales; family Oscillospiraceae; genus Hominimerdicola; species Hominimerdicola alba. Next base: position 3,282,176 of record NZ_JAGS01000001.1, on the reverse strand, counting down.
GTCTTGTATCTGCCGACGGTGCTGTGGAGGGCGATTATCTGGCGGTTGAGGTTAGTGGTGCTGACGGTATCGCTGTCGATAAGGTCGATGGTGCCTACTCCGCTTCTGGCAAGGGCTTCAACTGCAAATCCGCCTACTCCACCTACCCCGAAAACTGCCACGCGGCTGTTCTGGAGTTTTTCCATGGCTTCACTGCCGAGAAGCAACTCGCTTCGTGCATACTGTTCTTTCATATTAGTCCTCCGTGAAATTACTTGCTTTATTGATAATTGTCGAGCCGTACTGTCAGACGGAAATATGTACTCTGACAAACTTGCACAGATTTTTGCTGACGGTGCAGATCTCCCGCAAGCTTTTTAAAGTTGAAAGAATTTATCTTTGAACCAGACTTTTTTTACTTCAAAGCTTTTGCCGTCAAGATATTCAAGACAACCGCTTTCGGTGGCGAAGCGGAATGTGAGTTTATAGGAACACAGCGCCTGGGTCTTCACGCCGAGGGCGCGGTTTATCTTGTTGCTGCCGTATTTTCCGTCGCCCAGCAGAGGGTAGCCGATGTGTGCAAGATGTGCTCTTATCTGGTGAGTTCTGCCTGTGACGAGATCGACTTCCAGAAGTGCCAAGTCGGACTGCTTATTCTCAGCAAGAACTTTATATCGGGTTATCATGGTCTTACTGCCCGGGAAAGACTTGTCCTCTACACGGACTACCTTTGTCTTTTCATCGCGGCGATGGAAAGCTTTCAGCTCGGCGGACTTTTTATTAGGGATACCCACTGTAACGCAGAGATAGAGTTTTTCAAGTTCCCTGTCCTTGACTTTCTGATTGAGCACCCGCAGGCTTTCGGCATTTTTGGCACATATAACTATACCCGAGGTATTCCTGTCGATGCGGTTGCACAGGGCGGGAGTGAAGCTGTTTTCGGTATCGGGATCGTATTCCCCTTTGTCATAGAGATAGTGCAGAACACGGTCTATCAGTGTATCCGCTTCTCCGCTTTCGTCCTCATGCACCACAAGACCGCAGGGCTTATCGCAGAGGAGTATATTTTCGTCCTCGTACACTATTTCGATATCCTTGGGCGCGTTGAGGAAACGGTGGGCTTCATCGCGCTTTTCGGGGAAAAATTCATCATTGATATAGAGCTGTACGCTGTCGCCCTCGCTGAGTTTTGTGCTTATCTCACAGCGTTTGCCGTTAAGCTTTATGCGCTTTAACCTGATGTATTTGTACATCAGGTTTTTCGGCAGTGCAGGGACTGCCTTGGTGAGAAATTTATCCATGCGCTGTCCCGCGTCATTTTTGTTTATACTGAATTCTCTCAAATTTATCCTCCGCCTATTTTTTGTGATGTTTTATAGCCTTATTTTACCTGACGTAAAATGTCTACAAGTTCCCGGATATCGCTTTCAAATTTTTCATCGGGGACAGGAAATTTACCTGCTTCTCGGTACCTTATGGCTGATTGAAGTTTGCAGAAGCGCCAACCGTCAGCCAGTGATCTGGGGCGATTTTTGAGCTCTTCCGCTATGTTGATATCCATATCTATCATGTAGGAATCTACCAGATTTACGTATAATTCGGGGTGGCGATGTTCGTTGATCTTATTTATCAGAGCTTGGGATCCTTCTGTTAAGCCCCGTTCTCTGAGCACTCTTGATTTCAGGCACATCACCATATCGGGGCTGAACCAGATATCGTAATTTCCCGAAAACTCCATATCCTTTAGCAGGTCACAGACTTCGATCATTTCATCATAATAGCCGTAGATATACAGCCATGTCGCCAGAGCGGATATATTCTGTAGATCTCTGCTTGATTTAAAACTGCACTTTTTCAGTATTTTGTTACAGTAACTTCTGACTTTCTTTTTATCAACAGTGATGCTTATACGCTCGATCAATTCTGTCATAATCAAACCGACCTTTCGTGGGTATTAGCCCTTTGCAAGATACCAGCTTTCGCCCTCGCCGACGGATACCTCCATAGGCACCGAAAGCTTGACTGCATTTTCCATCTCTTCTTTCAGCACGGCGGAAGCCCTGTCCTTATCCTCGGGGGTTACTTCGATAATAAGTTCATCGTGTACCTGTAATATCAGCCTTGCATCCAGCTTTTCTTCTTTCAGCCTCTGGTAGACCTTTACCATGGCTATCTTGATGATATCCGCCGCCGCGCCCTGTATCGGGGCATTCATAGCGGCACGCTTTCCGAATGCCTGCATGACTTTATTGGTAGCTGAAAGTTCGGGGATATAACGGCGTCTGCCGAATATGGTGGTGACATAGCCGTTCTTTATGCCGTCCTCTACTGTCTTATCCATGAACTGTGATACCTTCGGGAAGTTATCGAGATAGTTCTTGATATACTGCTTGGCTTCTGCCACGCTGACACCTATATCCTTGGATAGTGAGAATGCTCCGATACCGTAGATGATGCCGAAGTTTACTGCCTTTGCGGCTGATCTCATTTCGGGGAGCACCATATCGGCGGGTATCCCGAATACCTGTGAAGCTGTCATGGCATGGATATCCGTGCCCTCTTCAAAAGTTTTTCTCATATTCTCATCGCCGCATACTGCCGCCAGTACACGGAGTTCTATCTGGCTGTAATCGGCATCGAGAAGAGTACAGCCTTCACCCGCAACGAAGAATTTACGCATATTGCGTCCTATCTCCTTGCGCACGGGGATATTCTGCATATTGGGTTCGGTGGAGCTTATACGTCCCGTGCGGGTCTCGGTCTGTTTGAATACGCTGTGTACCCTGCCGTCGGATTCTACTTCTTTCAGCAGACCGTCAACATAGGTGGAGCTAAGTTTTGTAAGGGTGCGGTATTCAAGCACAAGGCGTACAATAGGGTGCTTGTCGGCAAGTTCTTCAAGAACTTCGGCGTTGGTGGAATAGCCCGACTTGGTTTTCTTCTTTGCGGGAAGTCCCAGTTTTTCAAAGAGGACTTCGCCCAGCTGTTTCGGTGATGCGATATTGAATTCGCCGCCTGCAAGGTCGTATATCTGCTTAGTGAGGGCTTCGATATCCTTTTTCAGCCATTTGCCGAACTCACGTATACCGTTTGTATCTGCACGGACACCGTAATGCTCCATAGATGCTAGAACTTCACAGAGGGGCATTTCCACATCGTTGAAGAGTTTGAGCATCTCGGTCTGTTCAAGCTGTAATTTAAGGTTTTCTGCAAGCGGTAGCAGTGAGCATATATCTGCGAAATCGCCCATATCCGAGCGGTAAGTGACCTTATAGGTCAGGCAGAGATTTTCGACAGTGTACTCCCCTGCCTGAGAATTCAGCAGATATCCTGCAAGGTCACAGCAGAATGTAAGACCGTTCAGCCTTGTGCCGTTATCAAAGGCAAATCTATGGGCTTTTTTGCCCTCAAAAGCAGTCTTTTCACAGTCGCTCTCAAAATATTTCAGGACTATGCCGTCGAAATCCCAGTCGCCGAAAGCTACGGCATACGCCTTGTCATCAAAGAACACCTGCAATTTATTGCCGTCAAAGATAAAGGCTGATTTTTTGCCCTCGGTCATCTGAGCGATGGCATCATCATTCAGGGGAAGACCTGTTTTGTACTTGGGCAGGTCTTTGAGCTTTATTTTGGTCTCCTCACCCGTATCGGCTGACTTGCTGTCCGCACCTGTGAGTTTCAGTCTTTCCATCAGTCTGAGCATTTCAAGCTCGGTGAGGAAAGCTTTAGCTTCGACTGCATCGGGAGCAGTTAATTTGTAAGCCGCGGTGTCCTTTTCAACGGGAGCTTCAAGGCATATCTCTGCAAGGAAATGGCTGTCGATAGCATCATCATGTCCTGCTTCAAGCTTTGCGCGGTTGCCCTTGGTTATCGTGAATTTATCAAGGTCGGAATAGAGGTTTTCAACAGTACCTGCTTGCTGGATAAGATTCAGGGCGGTCTTTTCGCCTATGCCCTTTACGCCCGAGATATTATCCGAGGTATCGCCCATCAGCGCCTTGACCTCTATCATCTGGCGGGGTGATACGCCGTATTCTTCCATAATGCGGTCGGGGGTATATATCTTGGTCTCCTTTGTGCCTGCAAGGCGGACTGTCACCCTTTCGCTGACAAGCTGAAAGCTGTCGCGGTCACCTGTAAGGATATAGCACTCATTACCGCTGTCAGCAGCAGCTTTTGAGAGTGTACCGAGGATATCATCGGCTTCATAGCCCTCACACTCCACAGTCTTTATGCCGAGGAGTCCGAGAAGCTTTTTTATAAGTGGCATCTGCTGTGCGAGTTCATCGGGCATACCCTTGCGGTTAGCCTTGTATGACGCATTCGCCTTATGCCTGAATGTGGGTGCTTTAAGGTCAAAAGCCACAGCCACGCAGTCGGGGTGTACCTCTTCTATTTCTTTAAGATATATATTCATGAATCCCGTTAGCGCATTGGTGCATATGCCCTTTGAGTTGGTGAGTATGCGTATGCCGTAAAATGCGCGGTTCATTATACTGTTGCCGTCTATACAAAGCAGTTTCATCTGTATACCTCCCGGTTTGTTAACAATGTTCTGTTATATTATACCACATTACTCGCCATCATGCAAGCAGGATCGATATATATTGTAGTTATCCCTTTAGTACACCACTGCAAAGTGCTATAATAAGGATAATTGCCAGGTATTTCATGTTCCGATATAACACCGATCAATATGGTGTGTCAGTAGGATAAAACAGAATATTTCAAATTAAAACACAAATCCATCACATAAATGTTTTATAATGTACCATGTGTTACTTTGAAAACAGATCCGTATGCGTATAATATACGCTGTGAGGAAAGGAAAGATATCCATGTTAAAAAAGATGATGGCTGTTCTGCTGGCTATGGCGATATGCACAGGCTCGATGGCAGGATGCAGCAATAAAAAAAGCAATAAAAAAGATAAAGAAAAGAACAGTTCCGAGACTACCGCTAACGAGGACGAGGCAGCAGGTCCCGAGCAGCAGGAAGTATTGCCTGTGGCTTCGCTGACAGTTGACGGCGAGAAAATAGATACCACTGATTATGTTATGTGCAATATCAGCGGTATAGACATCACATTCGACGAATTCAGATTCTATTATTTCCAGGCTCTTTCACAGTACGAGCAGTTCGGTATCGACGAAAAAGCTCTCAGGGATAATAAGGAGACTTATCAGCAGTTCCTTGAGTATGTCATAAGTTCCATAAAAAATGAACTTGTTACTGACAAGCTTGCGGCAGACCACAACATCGAGCTTGACGACGAAGATCAGAAAGTCATTGATGGCAATGTGAAAAAAAGCAAGGAAAGTTACGCTAACGAAGAAGAGTTTGAAAAGGAGATCCAGAGATCTCACCTTACATATGACGTGCTGGTAAAGATGTTCGTAAGGGCACAGACCTACAACAAGGTAATGGCTGCGCTGTTTGAAAAGGGCGGCGAGTATGCTACCACCGAAGAAGATTTCCTGAAGCTTGTAAATGACCCCAAGGAGTATGCACACGAGGTACACATAATGGTGCCTTTCTATGCGCAGGTTGAACTTGATGACAGCACTGCTGCCACCTACGATGATATGACACTTTCCCAGAAGATAAGTGCAAAAAACTCAGCTTACAATGCCCTTGATGCCGATGCTAAAACAGCTGCGGCAGAAAAGGCTAAGACCGTTGCCGAGGAAGCGCTCCAGCGTGTAAAGGACGGCGAGGATTTCTCCAAGCTGATCGAAGAATACGGCTGGGATATCGAGCTTGATGAAAACCCTGGCAATGGCTACTATATGCGCCGTGACAACACAGGCGGATTCCCCAAGGCTCTGCTCGACGAGACGTTCTCTCTTGAACCCGGTCAGGTATCGGACAAACTTGTTGAGGACGGCACTTACGGTTACTTCATCGTAAAGCGTCTTGAGCCTGATGCGGACTACATCAAGGAGAATATGGACAAGATGATCGCCACAAACGATCAGCCTAAGATACAGGAGAAGTTCACCGAAACAATGGATGCGATGACTGTTACTTACTGCAGTGTCTGGGATAAGCTTACTTTTGACAGTATAACCTGATGAGCATTTTTCAATAAAAGCGAATAGCGATCATAATACCGAAGCTGACTTAATGAAGTCGGCTTCGGTTTTTATTTTTCAGGAAATTCCCCATCACAAAATGACATTTGTCACATAACAAAGTGATGGGCGACACTACAAACCGCAGGCGGAGTATGATATAATACAGACAATGAAAGAAAACAACAAAAACTACGGAGGTTAATGATATGACTGATACGGTTATAAAAATAGACAGTCTTGTAAAAAGATACGGTGAACTCATCGCGCTGGATCATCTGGCTCTGGAGATAAAGCAGGGTGAGGTATTCGGGCTTCTGGGACCTAACGGTTCGGGAAAAACTACAACTATCAACTGTCTGCTGTCTCTGCTTTCCTACGATAAGGGAACAATACAGATATTCGGCAAGGATATGAGCCCCACCGCTTACGATATCAAAAGAGATATCGGCGTTATAATGCAGAATGTGGCGGTATATGATGAACTGACAGTGCAGGAGAATATCGACTATTTCTGCGGACTCTACATCACCGACAAGGAACAGAGAAAGCAGTACGTCGAAGAAGCTATTAAATTCGTGGGGCTTGAAGATTTCAGAAAGTTCCGCCCCAAAAAGCTTTCGGGCGGTCTGTTGAGAAGACTGAACATCGCCTGCGGCATCGCCCACAAGCCGAAGCTTATAATCCTTGATGAACCCACGGTAGCAGTAGACCCCCAGAGCAGAAACAAGATACTCGAGGGTATAGCGGAACTGAACCGCAATGGTGCTACGATAATATACACCTCCCATTACATGGAAGAAGTTGAGCAGATATGCACACGAATCGCTATAATGGACAAGGGCAAAAAGATAGCCGAGGGTACAAAGGAAGAACTCACGGCGATGATAAAGAACACAGAGACTATAAAAGTGACTCTCCACGAACTGCCCGATGAGGTGCTTTCCGAGATACGCTCACTTCCTCATATTTACAGTTCCGAAGTCGAAGATGGCACACTGACGGTATCATGTTCGGGGGGCAAGCACAACCTTATAAGAGTCCTCGAAATTCTTCAGGAGCATGATGTCCACATCGGCAGAGTAACCACCGAACAGCCAACCCTCAACGATGTATTTCTTGAGATAACAGGCAAGGCATTGAGAGACAAGGGGGAATGATGATGTTTTTCAACGAATTCAAATACTTCATCATCTCGACACTGAGAGCAAAACAACTGATATTATGGCTCATACTCTTCCCCATGGTAATGGGTATACTGTTCAAACTGGCTTTCAACGGACTGACTGAAAAGCAGTTCAGTTTCAAGGTCATACCCACAGCGGTAGTCGAAACAAAGGAGAACAGCATATTCCGCGAGGTAATAAAAGGCGTATCCGAGGGTGATGACCCCCTGCTGAAAGTAAGATATACCGATAAAGAAGAAGCTGAAAAACTTCTTATCAAAGGCGATATCGAGGGTATCATTTTCGTTGATGACACCATAAGCCTTACGGTAGCGGGTTCGGATATGGAAGAAACTATCCTGAAAGCATTCACGGACAGATATCTTACACAAGAAAAGCTGATAACGGATACCGCGAAGAAAGACCCATCAAAGATACCCGCCATGACAAAGGCAATGTCAGATGAGATAAAAGTGCTTGACGAAGAACCGATAGAAGCTTCAAGCACAGACAGATACATAACTTATTTCTACAATCTGCTTGCGATGGTAGCTGCCTGCAGTTCGGTAACAGGACTTTCGGTAGTAACAGCGACAGAAGCTGACCAGTCCCCTCTCGGGGCAAGAAAATGCTGTTCGCCAACGCCTAAGCTGATAAGTACGCTTGCCGTTTTGCTGGGCAGCTGGGCGGTGAGTGCTGTATGCATGGTGATAAGCGTATCATTCCTCGCCTTCGTGCTGAAGATAGGTTTCGGCAACAGACTTCCGCTGGTATACGCAGGCGGCATACTTGGCAGTATAACAGGTACTTCAATGGGATACATGATAGCTTCGCTGGTAAAGGGCAGCTATGAAAAAAAGAACGCAGTGGCAATGACGGTATCACTGGGCGGAAATTTCCTCAGCGGACTTATGGTAGCCGAGATAAAGCCCGTCATCATGGAAAAACTGCCCCTGCTGAACGAACTGAATCCCTCTGCGGTGATATGCGACAGTTTCTACTACCTTAATATCGATAGTGGCTATGAAAGATTCATCGGCAAAATGTTGACACTGGCAGCAATGACAGCGATATTCACGGCTATCGGATTTATTTTCACAAGGAGGAAGAAGTATGCAAGTATTTAAGCTGTTCATGCTCATACTCAAAAAAAAGACAAAACTGATAATACTGTTCACCATAGCATTTATGGCACTTTGTATAGGTTTCCTCTTCAGCAGCAGTACAGATGAAAAATTCACCGAGAGCAGGCTGAAAATAGTCATAGCCGACAACGATAATACCCCAGAAAGTAAGGCACTCATCGAGTATATCGGCACAAAGCACGATATAGTAACTTCAAAGATGGATATAAAAGACGCGCTGTTTTTCGGCACGGTGGACTATTTTCTTACTATAAACGAGGGCTATGCCAAAAACCTTGCTGACGGAGCGACGGAAGGACTTTTCAAAAGTCAGCACGTTTACGAAAGTTACAGCGTTGCATATATGAGCAGTTTTCTTGATGAATATGTAAGCTGTGTCAGAGCCTGCAAAGCTGCGGGCGATGACACGGAGACCGCTGTGAAGAACGCCGCTGCCGCCATGGATACAAACACCGAGGTAAGTATGATATCATCAGAAGCGGGAAATGCAAATGGTCTTGAAAGCGGGAAAGGATTTTTCAGATATCTGCCTTATATACTCCTTTCGCTTATGATATCTGTGCTCTCGCCTGTTATGATGTCCATAAACAAAAAGGAAGTCCGTTTCAGAACAAACTGCTCGGCTGTACGCCCCACATCTTTCATGATGCAGATACTCCTCGGAAGCGTTATCTATGTGCTGGCGATATGGGTGCTGTTCATGGTGGCAGGAGCTTTGATGGAAAACGGTGCATACAGCGGCATGGGCTGGCTGAATCTCGTAAACAGCGGGATATTTGCGGTAGTATCGGCATTCATAGCTGTACTGGTATCAATGCTGCTGCCATCACAGCAGACAGTTAACCTCGCCTGCAATGTTATAAGTCTGTTCATGAGTTTCATGTGCGGCGTATTCGTACCCCAGGCTATGCTGGGCAAAACAGTGATATCCATAGGCAGATTTCTCCCCGCATTCTGGTATATCAAGGTAAGTGATATGCTGACAGGTGCGGCGATCTTCAACTCATCCAAGGCTGTGCAGTATCTGCTTATCGAGGCAGGATTTGCAGTTGCGCTGGGCATTATCACCACACTGCTTTACAAGACAAAGCTACGCTCGGCAGAACTTTAATATATCGGAAAATAGGAAAGGCAGATACTTCGTGCGTGAAGTATCTGCCTGTATTATATATCCTTATAGTTCAGAAAATAAACTCCATCTCGATGCATTTCCACTCATCGCCATGATAGCTGTAATATCCGTCCTCGGTACCGACTTCCTTGAACCCTGCCGCGCTATAGCATTTAAGCGCCGCGGGATTATTTTCAAATACCCCGAGTGTTATCTTATCAGCAAGAAGATAATCGCGGGTATAGTTTTTCGCAAGCTCCAGCATTTTTCTGCCGAGCCCCTGTCCCCGCCTTTCACTGTCAACGATGACAAAGCCGAAGCGGGCGGTTTTCTTTTCCTCATCGGTAAAGCGAACTATCATGTGTCCGCAGATGCCTTTCTCATCATATGCTGTAAATTCCAGATGGCGGTCATTATCCCTGTAATCGGCATAGTAGCTGTTAAGCTCATCTGCCGTCAGCGGAAAATCTCCGAACCTGTCAGATGACCACTGTCTGAAAGAATATTCGTCCTTTGTCCAGCTGACTATCTTTTCAGCATCACAGGACTTATAGGGTCTGAAACGCATCATACGTCTTCAAGCAGTACAACTGCCGTAGCCGATATGCCCTCGCCGCTGCCTGTAAAGCCAAGATGTTCCTCGGTAGTAGCTTTTATGGATATCTGCGAGATATCACAGCCGATGGTGTCAGCTATATTTTCGCGCATATCCATTATGTAAGGTGCAAGCTTCGGAGACTGACAGCATATGGTCATATCGGCATTTGAGAAAACATAGTTGCTGTCATCAACATATTCCATTACCCTGTCCAATAGTTTAAGGCTGTCCGCGCCCTTGTAATCAGGGTCGGTATCAGGGAAATGCTGACCGATATCACCCAGTGCCATCGCCCCGAGAAGAGCGTCCATCAGCGCGTGGACGAGAACGTCTGCATCAGAATGACCATCCAGACCAAATTTATAGGGTATCTCAACACCGCCGAGGATAAGCTTTCTTCCCTCGACAAGCCTGTGAACATCATAGCCGTGACCAATACGCATATCTTATACCTCCTTATAGTTGCCTAAGAATTTGAAATAGCTCAGTTCATGTGAAAGCTCACTGAGGAGCGTTGTGACTTCCTTTTTGCCGATATCTCCCTTGAAATCCAGATAGAACATAACATCAAACTCCGTGTTGGCGATGGGCATACTTTCTATCATGGTCATATTAAGACCCGCAACGGAGAATTTTGTCAGCAGTCTGTAAAGGGACGAGGACTGATGAGGAAGTGCCAGACAAACCGATATGGTATCGGCGTTATCTGCCTTGAATGTCTCATGGGAAATGAGTATGAATTTTGTGTAATTCTCCGCCGCATTCTGCACGCTTCTGCGGAGTATCTCAAGACCCAGGTCTTCTGCACATTTTTCCGAGCATATCGCCGCACAGGGCTCGGTGCTTTCCTTTACATAGCAAGCCGCAAGTGACGTATTCGAGAAACTGTGCGCCTTGTACGCGCCCCTGTTTATCAGGTCGGAACACTGCCTGAGCGCCTGTTCATGTGAATATATATCGTGTATATCCTCAATCCTTACGCCTTTTCGCGCCGCAAGGCAGTGGGATATCTTCAGCTTTGCCTGTGCACATATCTTGAAATCGTACTGACGCATGAGTTCGTAAGTCTGCACCACAGAACCCGCAGTCGAATTGATGATCGGCAGTATACCGAATTCAGCCGCACCTGCCGATACTGCCTTGAATATCTCCTCAAAGTTATCAAAGAACATAGTGTCAGCGTCCTCAAAAAGCTCACTGCACGCTATGTGGTTATACGAACCGAAAGTTCCGGGTACAGCCACCCTGTGCCTGCCCGAAAGATCAAGCTTCTTGAAAGGTATAAAGCCAGTATTATCGAACATTTTGCGGTATTGCAGACATTTTGATATATCCATCATCGTCTGGAAATACACCCTTGTGGCACCCTGAAGACCCTCGGGTGCACCCTCCGTCACATTCGCTATCACCTGCTTTTCCCTGTCTTTCTGAAAAACGGGAAGTCCGTTAGCTATCTTATAATCCGCCACCTGTCCGCAAAGCTCCATACGCTTTGAAAAAAGCTCCTGAAGCTGTTTATCTACTTCATTTATCTCTGCTCTGATATCATTCAGATCCATATTTATCACCTGCGTCAATATAATTCTTACCCCTTATTTTACCACATTTCAAAAGATTTTGCAATAGCTTTGCCTAATTTAACACCTTATTCGATTTTGAATAGAATCGGTTATCCCGCTGACATACCATGCTGATAAGCCGTTTGATGGGCAGTATTCTCTCCCCTGCCGAAGGATAGAAAAGAATAATTATTGACATAAATGTTAATATGATGTATAATATATCTGAACAAGCACAAAAGGGCGACCTTGTAAAATATCCCTAAAATGGGAAATCTGATAATGGAGGCATAGAAAATGAAAAAAGGAACAAAACTTATCATTTCAACGGCTGCGGCAGTTACAGCGGCAGTCATCACAGGCACGATGTGCGCGTTTGCAGCAGCGGGCAACGGCGATGTCAACGGTGACGGCAAGGTCAACATAACCGATATAACCCTCACCGCGGCATATGTAAAGGGCAAAAAGATGCTTTCCGCAGATGCACTTACAGCGGCAGATGTAAGCGGCGACGGTTCCGTAAACACGACGGATCTCACAAGGCTCGCAGCCTTTGTAAAGGGAAAGCGTTATCTCGACGGTTCCGAACCCACACCGCCTCCCGAGCCTGAACCCGAAGGTCCTGTTATCGAGGTCAGGAACGGAGTTACATACGTCGATGGTATACTCGTTGTCAACAAGAGCTACGCTCTCCCCGAGAACTACGGCAACGGACTTACAGCTGAGACCCAGAAAGCTTTCAACAATATGCAGGCTGCCGCATGGAATGACGGCATATCACTGTGGATATGTTCGGGATTCAGAAGCTACTCCTATCAGAGCCAGCTTTACTGGAGCTACGTAAACAGGGACGGTCAGTGGGCTGCTGATACATACTCCGCAAGACCGGGACACTCCGAGCACCAGACGGGACTTGCCATAGATATCAACGACGCCAGCAGTAATTTCAACGGCACCCCCGCAGCTAAGTGGATAGCCGCGCACTGCACCGAATACGGATTCATAATCCGCTACCCCTATGGCAAGCAGGATAAGACAGGCTTTATGTATGAACCATGGCACGTCAGGTATGTCGGCAAAGATCTTGCAAAAAAGATAACTGCTTCAGGTCTGTGCCTTGAAGAGTATCTGGGTATAGATTCCTACTATCACTGATATAACAAACAGCGGACGGAAAGCGTAAAGCTTGCCGTCCGTATTTTTATATCCTTGCAACAGCCCCTGGGTCGAGGATAGATATCTTAGGTTTGTCATCGCGGATAACAAAGCCCTTTACCAGTCCCGCATCAGCAGGAGAACGTGCTATCATATCGGCAGTTATGTTTTCAACATCACTGACTCTGTCCACCACAAGACCGCACTGCATAGTGTTGACCTCAATAACTACAACACAGCTTCTTTCATCATACTCCCCCTGTGGCAGTCCCAGACGAAGTCTGAGATCCATAACAGGCACAGCCTTGCCGCGGTGGTTCATCAGCCCCAGAACATAGGGCGGCGCTGTTGGTATCACGGTGAATTCCGGCATTTCAATGATATCCGCTACGCTGAGGATGTAAAATCCGTAATATTCCCCGCCTGCGAAAAAGGTCAGCAGCTGACCGCCGTTGTCAAGAAGTTCGTAAATATCAGCCATTTGAAGTCTCCTCCCCTTTTTCTCCGCCAAGCAGTGAGAGCATATCAAGTATTATCGTAATGCTGCCGTCACCAAGTATCGAACAGCCCGCAAGACCCGCTTCTTTAAGATGAAGTCCGTCAAGCAGGGGCGAGAAAGGCTTTACCACCACCTGCTGATCGCATACTATACTGTCAGCCAGCAGTACGGCTTCATAAGCACCCTCGCGGCAGTATATGCATATTCCCTCTGTGGGGTCGGTTATGTCCGTATTAAGCTGAAGCTTCTCACCAAGCCTTATCAGCGGCAGGCACTTGTCCCTGAGATATACGAACTCATTTCCGTCGGGGTCGGTGATAACATTTTCAGCCGTGCATGAGAATGCCTCTCTGACCGACAATGCAGGTATGGATATGTTGCTGCTGCCTATCTCAACGCTAAGCACATCAACTATCGAAAGAGAAAGCGGTATCCTTATGGTAAAGGTACTGCCCTTGCCCAGCTTTGAGTTGACTGTCAGCTTGCCGCCCACCTTTTCGATGTTCTGCTTTACAACGTCCATGCCGACACCGCGTCCGCTGTACTGGGTCACTGTTTCGTTGGTTGAAAATCCCGCGGCAACAACAAAATTGAATATCTCCCTTTCGGTGTATTCGCTCTCGGGCTTTGTCAGCAGACCGTTCTTTTTCGCCTTTGCCATTATCTTTGCCGCATCCATGCCTGCGCCGTTATCCTTGCATGATATAACCACTTCATTGGATTCATACCCCGCACTCAGGGTTACTGTAGGCGGATTTTTCTTGCCCGAAGCCGCCCTTTCCTCGGGAGTTTCGATACCGTGGTCAACAGCGTTCCTTACAATATGCATCAGAGGGTCGCCCAGCATATCTATTATGGATTTATCCACCTCGGTATCCTCGCCCCTGAAAACCAGATTGGCATTCTTTTTCAGGGTATTGTTCATATCACGCACTACCCTGTTCATCTTCTGGAAAGCAGTAGATACAGGCACCATTCGCAGTGACATAACAACGTCCTGCAATTCATCCGTCAGCTTTTTAAGTTCGCGGGAAGATTTATTGAAGCGGTCAAGGTTGGTATCAAGTTCTCTCAGGTCGGGTGAGGAAGTAACAGCACTCTCGGTTATTACTATCTCCGAAACAAGTTCAAGCAGCTTGTCAAGTTTTTCCAGCTTGACTGTCAGCATACTCTGTTCCTTGTGTTCTTTTTTCTGCGCCTTGGCTGCAGGCTTCGGAGAGTGCTCCGCCTGTGTTTCCGCCTTATTCTCCGTCTTCTGTGGTTCCGCTTTTTCTGCGGCTCCTGCCTTTGGCGCTTCCTTTTCCGCATCTGACTTATCTACCTTGACCGCGCTTTCAACATTGATACCGCTTTGCAGCATCTTCTCAACAGCGGCGGTGTCGTCAGTGATAAGCTTTATGTAAAGACCGTTCTTTTTGATAGCATCATCAGCATCATCGGCATCCATATCGTGCGGAAGAGTACGGCAGACCTCCGATACAGCACCCAGCTTTCTAAGCAGGACTATCGCCCTTGCCGATGGCATAGCACAGCTTTCACTGTATGTCACCCTGTATGTCAGCAATTCATCACCGTCATCGGGCAGGAATACTCCTTCGGGTATACTTATCTCATTATTGCCGCCTTTCTCACCGCCTGACTTTGCTTTCAGCTTGTCTCTGGTAAACAGCTCAAAGTTTTCAACATTCAGCGCCGCTGATATCATCTTTTCAACAGCGTTGCGGTCATCTGTCACAAGTTTTATGTAAAGCCCCGCGTTCTTTATCTGACCATCGGCATTATCATCGTCCATATCAGGCGGTATAGTCCTGCACACCTCCGCAAAAGCCCCAAGCTTGCGTATCAGCACTATCGCCCTTGCTGACGGCATCTGACAGGCATCGTCATATATCAGCTTGTAAGTCAGCATATCCGCAGGTTCGTTATCATCAAAGATATCAGCAGGAACATCATCGCTCTGTTCCTCGGTATTTCCGCCCTCTCCCTTGAAGAACGCCGCTAAGTCGTGTATATGCCCTATCATCTCCGAAAAGTCAGTAAGCGGTATATCCTCATCGGTAAGATTTTCAAGCTCGGCTTTCAGCGCATCACTGCTCTTGTAAAGCAGGTCGAACAGCGCCGCCTTGTCAGTGCGCACATAGGTCTTTTCGCGTATTATAAAGAACATATCCTCCATCGCGTGGGCAAGGGTAGACATATTCTGCAAGCCCATCATCGCCGCCGAACCCTTTATCGTGTGCATGGTTCGGAATATCTCCGCGATGTCGCTCTCCTCTATCATGGATATCTCTTCCGCCTGTTCAGCACGCATGAGTATCTCATCAAGGTTTTCAAGCAGTTCCCCCGTTTCAAACAAAAAGGTATCGACCATGCTTTCCATGCTCTCATCAAATTTTGGCATATCGTATCACCGCCCGTTTTTCATATATTTTTCATCATATCGAATCAAAGAATCTCTCTGTGTATATCTCCTGTGCTTTGCTGTCGGGGAATATTTCCAGATCCGCAGGGTCGAATATACCCGCCGCGTCTTTCACAGATGGCTTTTCTCCCATCCTGACAAGATATACCCTGTCACTCCCCGCCATCATGCCCGACTGCAAAGCGTTCACCATTGCCCCTGCACAGCACATACCGTACCCCGCAGTGAGAAGAACGTCCCTCAGCTTTCTGAAAGCCGTATAATAGTCCTCGTCTCCACCAACGTAATTTCTGCCGCCGATTTCCGCCTTGAACTTCAGCACTTCACCGTTATCTTCCTCCGTTACAACGGCATTATAGAAAGTACCGTCCGTAAGTTTTTTCAGCTTTACAGAATATTCTTCCATAGTCCCTCTCCTTTTCCCGATATCATCACGGGTCGATAATGCCTGCCTTAGCCATCGCAGCAGTGAGTCTCTCATAATTCAGACCCCTTACCACATGGCAGCTTGAACCCTCCGCAGAGGTATACACATAAAGGTGACAAGTACCGTTCATACGCTGAAATGGATTTCTGGTTATCTTTATCTTGCTTATCCTGTCCATCCTGACAGATGCTTTATGAAAGCGGTAGTATCTGCAATAGGAAAGCATACAGTGTCCGCCCTCAAAGCCCACAGCCGTATTGAATGCCGCATTTACCTTTACTATGACCAGCCATACCAGCGGCACCATTGATATCACCGCCAGATTGGTCAAAGCGCTTTTCCAGTCGGGGATAGTTTTTACTACCATCTCAAAGCGCGGTATCAGCCTGCAAAGGAATTCATATAACGCTCCCGGCAGCATACATATCAGCAGCGGTATAGTCACAAATCTCCTGACATCGCCCAGACCGGTGCGCACATCATAGCCCACCGTCGGCATATTCGGCATAAGCAGCCTTACAGATGTTTCCGCCGAAGAATTCGTGGTTATGGGCACAAGTGCCGAAAGTTCAAGCCTGCGCTTGCCGTAGCCCGTGCAGTGTACCTGCACCGAACATATCCCGAAGATCTTCATTAACATGGACTGCTGATAGTCGATATAGTTTATCCTCTCGCGCATTATGATATGCCGCCGCTTTGTGCCCTTGCCGCTGCTTATCAGCAGCATATCCGCACATCTGGTACAGCTGAATCCCCAGTGCCGCATAAGGTTGGATACAAAGGAGACAAACCAGCTGCCCGCTACTGCCAGTGCGGCAACTATCAGATACTTCGGTATATGCAGTGTCATTTTTTCAAGCTGGGTGTTCACCTTTGCCAGAAATTCTTCCTCTATCTCGCGCCCGACTATCCTGTACGCCTGATATATGAAAGTCAGCGTCAGCAGCATCCCCGAAAGGGTAGATGAAAAAAGCAGTGAAAATATCAACAGACTTCTCTTCTGAGTGTTGAAAATATACTTTGGTTTGCTACGGCATTTCTGCGTTGCAAGTTCGTATATCCGAAACGCCTGCTTCTGGCTGATATCCAGCCTGATATCCGCGCTTTGTATGCTTTTTGCATCGGTATCGATATATACCGTACAGGCTCCCAGCAGCCTGAATATATACCCCTGACACAGGGACATTGAAGACATCTCGCTGAAATACACCTGTGTCTTTTCAATGCCGAAATACCCCGTGTGAGCGATTATGCTGTCCTCTTCTATCTCGAAATATATGAACACCCACCGCAGTATGCCGTATCCGAATATCACCGAAAGGGTAAGTATATCCACCCAGTTTGTCTTTACCCAGCTTTCAAAATCGAACTGTGTCGCGATAAGGTATTTCGCCAGAGGTATCAGCAGCAGCCAGAGATACTTTGCGATATACATTATGATCTTTACAGGGTGCTGCCGTCGCCTGAAAAAAACCGCGTATGCCCTTGTATTCGTCTTTCATTCGTCTATCCTGCTCCTGATAGAATTGTTTACCAGATTTGCTATCTCTTCAGCGTCGCGCCTGCCCAGAAAGGGTATCACCAGCCGCGAACCCAGAGCGTTGAGTATTATAAAGTTCATACCCGTCAGCCTGCCCAATGGCAGAAGTATGCAGGTCACCGATTTCACCGAAGAAGTCAGCATGAACTGTTTTGATGTTATAAAAAGCCCGCTTTTTGCGGTTATCTCTTTGTCAGACACAGTGTATCTCG
The DNA here is from genome assembly GCF_000526775.1 of Ruminococcus albus AD2013. Lineage (NCBI taxonomy): Bacteria > Bacillati > Bacillota > Clostridia > Eubacteriales > Oscillospiraceae > Hominimerdicola > Hominimerdicola alba. The sequence continues at coordinate 3,264,289 of NZ_JAGS01000001.1, read as the reverse complement.
CCTTATGGAAATAAAACGGAAGCACCAGCACCGCAAAAAGCGCCGCTATGACCCACAAAGGCAGCAATACATAGTAATCCGCAAAATTGCTGTGTATATGTGCATACTTCTCCACAAGGTCAAGCACCAGATTAAGCGCGAACCTGATGAAAAAAAGTATAGCACCCAGCAGCGCATATATAAGCGCCAGCGGTCTTTTTGAAAGCTTGTAGATCTTCATATCTCCTGCTCCTACGTTATCGTGACTGTATACTTTTATCGTTTTCCCGCCTGTGCCGATAGTTATACATATTAAGTATAACACATTTCACCCTGCTTTACAAGTACAAAAGCAAAAAAAATTTTAATTAGTTTAGGGGATTACATACTTTATTGTCGAGCCATAGATCTTATGAGCCGATATCGCCAATGTCTTTTGTTTTATGCGAAAAAATGCGCTCGGTATCTTTACTTTTGCAGAAAATTGTGTTATAATCATAAGGTAAATTTTTATTTTTCTCATGGAGGTTGTAAAATTATGGGAATGTTTGATAAGCTGATAGCTAATCTCAAGGCTGAAAAGAAAACTATCGTATTCACCGAGGGCAGCGATGCCCGTATACTCAACGCTGCTGACAGACTTCTGAAAGAGGGTCTGATGGGCGTTATACTCTGCGGCAATGTTGACGATGTAAAGGCTGCTGCTAAGGCAGGCGGCTTCAATATCGACGCTGCTGAGATACTCGATCCCGAGACTTATCCCGAGATGGACGCTCTCGTTGCTCAGATGGTTGAGCTGAGAAAAGGCAAGATGACAGAGGAAGAAGTAAGAGCTGCACTGAAGAAGTCCAACTACTTCGGCACAATGCTCGTTAAGGCAGGCAAGGCTGATGCTCTGCTGGGCGGCGCTACTTATTCCACCGCTGATACAGTAAGACCTGCTCTCCAGATCATCAAGACCAAGAAGGGCAGCAACCTGGTAAGCTCCTCCTTCATCCTTTTCAGAGAGAAGGACGGCAAGGAAGAGAAGATAGCTATGGGCGACTGCGCTATCAACCTGGGCTATACCGACAGACTTGACAAGGAAGGCAACGTAGTTCTTTCCGCTGCAAGACAGCTGGGTGAGGTTGCAGTTGAGACTGCAAGAACAGCTGCATACTTCGGCATCGACCCCAAGGTAGCTGTACTGAGCTTCTCCACCTACGGTTCAGGCAAGGGCGGCACTGTTCAGCTTAGCCACGATGCTGTTATCGAAGCTAAGAACATCGACCCCGATCTCGTTATCGACGGCGAATTCCAGTTCGACGCTGCTGTATCCGCAGAGGTTGCAAAGACCAAGTGCCCCGACAGCAAGGTTGCAGGTCAGGCTAACACATTCATCTTCCCTCTTATCGAGGCAGGCAACATCGGCTACAAGATCGCTCAGAGACTCGGCGGCTATGAGGCTTACGGTCCTATCCTCCAGGGTCTGAACGCTCCTATCAACGACCTCTCAAGAGGCTGCAACGCTGATGAAGTTTACAAGATGGCTATCATCACCGCAGGCATGGCTTGATAGTAAGATAGTTTTATAATAACGTATGACAACAGCCATAAAGAGGTCGGCAGACTTCTTTATGGCTGTTTTGTATGACCACGTATCATGAGGTCATCGTGCTTTTACGAAGCGATACGAAAGTATACCAACGGATACCAAAGCATACGAACATTTACGAAAACATACGAACGTAAAAACAGCGGTTTTACATTGCACTAAGCGCTCGGGAATATCTTTCCAAAGCTTAATAAAAAATACGGTCGTACCCCAACGGATACGGCCGTATATTTTCGTATTATATTAAACGACATTTAATTTCTACATTCAGCGCTCGCGGAAGCTGAGCTTTTTGCCGACGTGAGCGCTGAATGTCTTGAAATTAATGTCGTTTAATATGAGAATCTACCAGAACAGTACCGTCATTGTCGATGGCAAGTTCCTTTACCTGCCAGCCGCCAAGTCCCGCATTGTCCAGCGAGAATTTCATCTTGCCTGCAAAATACGTATTTTCAACATCAACTATCGACATCACGGTAGGACCCGCACCGCTTATGTAGCTTGCGTATGCGCCGTGTGTATAAGCGATATCAAATACCTCTCTGCACCCGGGTATAAGTTCCATTCTGTAAGGCTGATGAAGCTTGTCATGTACCGCCGTGCGCAGATTTTCAAACTTGCCCGTCAGCAGTGAAGCCGAAAACAGTGCCGCTCTCGAAAGATTGTACACAGCATCCTTGTGGGATACTTCCTTTGGCAGACAAGCACGGGCTTCCTCGGTCTTCAACTCAAAATCAGGTATCATAGCCACAAATTTCAGCTTTGTGTATACCTCCTGCTTTACCCAGTGTACCTTTCTGCCATCGAATACAGCCGTAACGATACCGCCCAGCAGTGCAGGGGCAGTATTATCAGGGTGACCCTCTATCTGTGCCGCAAGGTCAACAAGGTCGTCCTTTGTCAGCGGGTCGCCAAGCATCCTGTTAGCACCCACAAGACCCGCGATTATGCAGGCTGAAGACGAGCCTAGTCCCCTTGCCATGGGGATATTGTTGGTCTGACGAAGTTTCAGACCCTCCAGCTTCCTGCCGCATACGGCATATAGATCCTTAGCTGAAAGATATATCAGATTTCTCTCATCACAGGGAACAGGGATATCGTCAGATGAAGCTATATCTATAACATCGCTCTCCTCCATCTCCACATAGTTGTAGTAATTAAGCGCAAGTCCCAGCGCATCAAAACCCGCACCAAGGTTAGCCGAGGTTGCGGGTATTTTAATGTTTATCATTTTACTTCCTCATTTCCAAAAAGGGTCACATTATGTTTCAAGGGGGCGTACTCTCAGCGTTACGCCTATGCTGTCAGCAACAGCCTGCGACTTCGCTATCTCCTCTTCGCCGATAACGTCCACTACCGTGAGTATAACATTTGGCACATACTTTTTCATGGTCTCAGCGAATGAAAGCATCTCCGCAAAGCAGTCCTTGTCTGTCCACTTAGGACGGGTTATCGCCATATAAGCCTTGCTGTCCGAAGCGTTAAGGCTGATGGAAACAGTATCTATAAGTCCCTTGAAATCCTGCTCGGTCTTTCTTCCGTGTATAAGGTTTGCCAGACCGTTTGTGTTGAGCCTTATGGGAGTATCGCATACCGAGCGTATATATTCAGCCGTTTTCAGCAGTATATCCAGCTCGCTTGTAGGCTCGCCGTAACCGCAGAATATTATCTCCTTGTAAGATGAAAGGTCGCGTGTTTTAAGGTTTTCAATGACCTCATCATAGTCAGGCTGATGTTCCAGCCACAGCGGGTCGGAACCGTAAGCGCCGTCATCGTTCTGTCTCAGGCAGAACGTACAAGCACAAGGACATTTGTTTGTGATATTCAGATAAAGCTTACCCCACAGCTCATAGGATATGGTCATAGCTGTCTTTTTCATTTTTATCCCTCCGATATATTTCATGATTTAAGTATAGCACATTCTGATACAAAAGTAAAGCCCTGACGGAAGCCCTGGAGCGCTGAAAGTGCCAGAGAGGTGCATTTAGCCGTGGGCGTTTTGTGCTTTGTGCGAGTATTGCAATTTTTTTTAAAGTGTGCTAAACTAAGGTGTGTTGACATTAAGAAAATCGACCGCTGTGCGGATAGCACACGGTCAATATATCATTGAGGTGAATGTATGAAGGTAATTATTCAGCGCGTAAATTATGCGCGTGTTGCAGTTGACGGCAAGGTTGTCGGCGAGATAGGAAAAGGTTTCCTTATACTGATGGGCGCAGGTCACGGTGACGATGAAAAGGATTGTGAAAAGCTGGCTGAGAAGATATGCAAGCTGAGGATATTCGCAGACGAGAACGACAAGACAAATCTTGCGCTGAACGATGTAGGCGGGGATATACTCTGCGTCAGTCAGTTCACGCTGTATGCGGACTGCCACAAGGGAAACCGTCCCTCTTTCGTAAATGCGGGCGCACCCGAAAGGTCGAATGAACTTTACGAGTATTTCTGCAAATGCTGTGATGACCGAATAAACGGTAAGGTGGAAAAAGGCATATTCGGGGCGGATATGAAAGTCAGCCTTGAAAATGACGGGCCTTTCACGGTGATGATAGAATGTGTGGACGGAGAGATACTCAGATAAAAAACTATGCGGAGGTACGATGGCATACAAGATCAGAACTCTTGAAAAAAGCGAATATACTGCGCTTGAAGATTTTCTGTATGAGGCGATATTTATCCCCGAGGGGGTAGAACCGCCGTCTAAGGATATAATCAAGCGCCCCGAATTGCAGGTATATGTTGAAAATTTCGGCACACGCATGGGCGACTTTGCGCTGTGCGCCGAATGTGACGGCAGGATAGTCGGGGCAGTATGGACGAGGATAATGGATGATTACGGTCATATCGATGATGACACGCCCTCATTTGCGATATCGCTGTACAAGGAATACCGCGGGCAGGGCATAGGCACCGAACTTATGATGAAGATGCTGGAAGTCCTGAAAAATGCAGGATTTTCGAGGGCATCGCTGGCGGTGCAGAAAGCGAATTACGCAGTGAAGATGTACAGAAAAGTCGGCTTTGAGATAGTCGGCGAAAATGAAGAGGAGTATATAATGGTATGGGAGTGCTGAAGGATAAACGTATCTGCGGTATAGCGGCAGGATCATTGACAGCGGCGGTATTTTGTTCGATATCGCTGATCGTAGTACTGAATTTTCTCAAAGGGACACCGTGGTATATTTTCAGCAGTGCTTTGAGACTGGTGTTCGGGCTGGTGGTGCTGTATCTGCTTAAAAAACTTTATGACAAAGACGCAAAGGATGTATTCAGATTCAATGATCCCAAATCGGCATTTGCAGCATCGGCGGGATTTCTGATATTTTTTGTATATACTGCGGCATCGTTCTGCATAGGCGCAAAAGCTGTAACAGGACTCACTGCGGGTCTGCTGATATCGCGGGTGATATTGCAGCAGCTGACTACGGGATTTTATGAAGAGATACTTTTCCGTGCACTGATGTGTGAGGGATACCGTTATACAAAAGGCGGTACTGCCATAAAACTTGGGTTTGCGCTGTTTTCGTCTGTCATATTCGGTGCAGTACATATACTGACAGGCTGGGATATTACGAGATTCATAGAAACGGGTATGATCGGCTTTGCATTTGCGGTGGTATATTTGCAGACAGGTAATATAATACTGCCGATGATACTCCATTTTGTTTATGATGTCATCATCAATTTCGGGAACTATATTGAATGGAGAGAAACGGAGATCTTTTCTGTAATGCTATCATGGAGAACTGCGGCGTATGCGGTGATGTTTGTTGTATCGCTTATAATTCTCATCAGAAAAGAAAAAACGGAAAACACACCATATGGAGGAAAACATGAGGATACTTATTCTCAGGCACGGTGAGCCTGATTATGTTAAGGATTGCCTTACAGAAGCGGGGATCGCACAAGCAAAACTTCTGGCGGAAAGGCTGGCAGGCGAAGATATAAAGGCTTTTTATGTATCGCCTATGGGCAGGGCGCGGGAGACCTGCGATATAACGCTGAAAAAATTTCCCGAAAGCAGAGCGGAAGTCTGCGACTGGCTCCATGAGTTCGACCTTATGTGGGATAATCCCGAGAGCGGCAAAAAGGAAATGGTCTGGGATGTACCACCCGACTACTGGACGGAGATACCCGAGCTTTATGAAAAGGACGGCTGGTATGAGCACCCCGCCATGAAAGCGGCAGGAATGGGCGAGCGTATACTGGCTGTAAACACAGGGGTGGACGAAGTTCTTGCCAAGTACGGTCTTATACGAAAGGGCAGACATTACGAAGTAAAGCAGAAGTGCGATGACACCATAGCGATGTTCTGCCATTTCGGGGCTATGTGCGCAGTGACGGCACATCTGCTGAATATCTCGCCGATGATAATATGGCAGGGTTTCAATGCAGACTTCACTGCATTAACGGAGCTCTGCACCGATGACAGATACGGAAGCAAGGCAAATTTCAGGATATGCACCTTCAATGACACCCATCATCTGAAAGAGCATGAAAGAACACAGCTGAGTGCGAAATAATACTATAAGCAGCCACCCTATGAGATGGCTGCTTTTGGTTTCTTTGACAGTCTGTTGCTTTATGTCAAAAGATCCGCATAAAACAAAATCAAGCTCAGAGGTCCTTGGCCAAAACCTTTGAGCTTGATCTTGTTGTTTTTTATAAAGTCGGGTTAAAAGTGGTAATGTCAAAATTAAGTTCGATACCGAGTGTTTTGTGTTCTCTGTATCTTATGTATGTATTATATACCATTTTGACCCGACGCACATCACCCAAAGTGACTAGATGATTGTAAACGTTTTGTTAACAAGTGAATCTTCTAACAAAACTATTTATTACGGTTATCCCTCCCCCCGCCTGCGGCGGTGGGAGGGATAACATCAACACGATGATTCATTGTTATATAGCACTTTGTGGTGGTGTGACAAAGGGATAGTCATAAAACTATTTCAGTTTCCTTCGGTTGAGCTTTTCGATATATTCCCTGACAGCCTTTTCAGAGGCTTCAACATCGTGTTTCAGGTCACTGGCAGACATTCTCCTTGCACCCGAGCCCATGATTATCACTTGCTCAAGCCCATCGGAAGTCGCCACCGTGACACGGTGCTCCTTAGCCAGCTGGTGCGCGGTGCGCTCGATGTAGGTATCAGCGGTCTCCGCCTCCTTGGTGTATACCACGCTGACGCTCCCCGACTTGTCGATATGCTCGGGCTCTTTCACGCGGTAAGCATCAAATACGATAATAAGCTCGCACCCCCGACAGCCCTGAAAACTGCTCAGGCGGTTGATAAGCGTGCTCCTGGCAAGGTCGAGATTTTCTGCCGCCAGCTTTTTGAGTTCATCCCATGCGAATATGATATTGTAGCCGTCCACCAGAAGATACTCGGGACCTGTGGGAACAGGTCTGGGCTTTGCCTTGGTCTTCACAGCTTCTTTCGGAGTGCGCATAGCGTCCCGCTTTTTGCGGTTTATGGAACCGTAGGTGCGCTCGAATATCGCCATGAGTTCCTCGTCCTCAACTGCACGGCGAACAAAATCTGCCGCGCGGGTGCGGACTTCCTCCGCCTGCTGATACTGCCGCCTGCCTGTTTCGGGGCTGACGTGCATCTGCTCATCAGCTTCGTCCCAGGGCACAACATGACCCGCTCCGTGGGAACAGAACACAGAATCGGCGTAATTGTGGGTGTCCTTGTCGGGATCGTAGCCTATCTCGGCGATGACTTCATCGGCATCAAGACAGACATCGTATCCCGCCGCCCGACAGCTAAGCCTGCCAAGACCCTTTGTATAGCCCGCCACCTCGGTGTGGTAGAACCTGAGCTTGGATACAGGGGCGGTACCTGTCAGTACCGCAGTTTCACCATCGGTCTCGGGAGGTTCGGTGTGCGCCCCCATGCGGTCGAGGTCGGTGAGGGCTCTGCCAACGTTTGCCGCAGGTATCTCCAGACGATAGGAGTACCAAGGTTCCAGCAGGATACTTTTCGCCTTGCGCAGTCCCTGCCTTACAGCACGGTAGGTCGCCTGACGGAAATCGCCGCCCTCGGTGTGTTTCAGGTGGGCACGACCCGCCGTCAGGGTTATGCGCATATCGGTTATGGGCGAACAGGTCAGCACGCCGCGGTGGGTCTTTTCTTTCAGGTGGGTCAGGATTAGCCTCTGCCAGTTTCGGCTGAGGATATCCTCACTGCAATCGCTGTCAAATTCCAGACCGCTGCCCCGCGGCAGGGGTTCAAGTCGCAGATGAACTTCCGCATAATGGCGCAGGGGCTCAAAATGACCCGCACCGTCAACAGGCTCGGCGATTGTCTCGCGGTAAGCGATACGCCCCTCGCCAAGCTCGATATCCATGCCGAAACGTTCGCTGACAATGCGTTTCAATACTTCCGCCTGAACCTCACCCATCAGCGCCGCCGTGACCTCGTGAAGCTGTTCATTATAGTTGACAGCCATGGTTGGGTCTTCATCTTCAAGTATCCGCAGTCTGCTGAGAAGAGTATGCTCGTCAACTTCCTTAGGTGCAATGACGCGGTATGTCAGCACAGGCTCGAGTATCTGCTCGGGATCTGTGGGCTCAAATTCCAGACCCTGCCCCGCGAAAGTCGCGGTAAGGGCGGGCACAGCGCAGACCTCTCCCTGAACTACCACCTCTGCATTGCGGGCTTTTTCGCCGCTGTACACTCTTATCCTTCCAACCTTTTCGCTGATCTCCTCGCCATCACGGTCAGTGTAGGTCAGCACATCACGCACCGCAAGACTTCCGCCCGTGATCTTCATGTGGGTCAGCTTCGCGCCGTTGTCATCGGTGATCTTATAGACCTTCGCGCCGAACTCAGCCCTTTCCTCGGGGAGAGGTATGTACTTTGATATGCAGTCAAGCAGAGTTTCGATGCCCTCCAATTTGAGTGCAGAACCGAAGCACACAGGTATCAGACGTCTTTGCGCAATGGCAGAAATTATATTACTGTCCGAAATTTCGCCCTTTTCCAGATATTCTTCCATCATTTCTTCACTGCACAGAGAGAGTGCTTCTGTCAGATCATCCGCGGGCTGTGCGAAGGATACGCACTTGTCACCCATGGCGGCAGTGACGGAATTCATAACGAAATCCTTACGCGCACCGTCCATGTCCATTTTATTGACAAAGATAAATGTGGGGATATCGTAACGTTCAAGAAGGCGGGCAAGGGTCTTTGTGTGAGGCTGTACACCGTCAGTGCCGCTTATAACGATGATAGCCGCATCGATCACACGCAGGGTACGCTCAGTCTCCCCCGAAAAGTCAACGTGCCCCGGAGTATCGAGCAAAGTGAATCCAACACCGCCGTACTCAAAAACCGCTTGCTTGGAGAATATTGTTATACCCCTGTCCCTCTCAATGGGGTTAGTATCAAGAAATGCGTCCTTGTGATCGACACGGCCCAGCTTGCGTATCGCACCGCTTTTATAAAGCATAGCCTCCGAAAGCGTTGTCTTTCCCGAGTCAACGTGGGCGAGTATGCCTATTACTGCTTTTCTGTTCATATATTTATACCAGCCTTATCATTTTCAAATTCCTGCACACAGACCCACATGGTCAGCACTAAGAGTATTTTAACATATTTGGCTGAAAAAGTAAAGGTCTTCAAACAACTGCGAGTATACAAAAAAAGACCGAGCCATAAGACTCGGTCTTTATGAAAGCTTGTTAAGCTAAAAATTATTCGTTGATAGCAGTAACAACGCCGGAACCTACGGTTCTACCACCCTCACGGATAGCGAAACGCAGACCTTCCTCGATAGCGATAGGAGTGATGAGCTCAACATCCATAGTTACGTTATCGCCAGGCATGCACATCTCCTTGTCAGCAGGCAGAGAGATGATACCGGTAACGTCAGTTGTTCTGAAATAGAACTGAGGTCTGTAGTTGTTGAAGAAAGGAGTATGACGGCCGCCCTCTTCCTTCTTCAGAACGTAAACCTGACCGCTGAACTTAGTGTGGGGGTGAATGGAGCCGGGCTTACAAAGAACCTGACCTCTTTCAACCTGATCTCTTGTGATACCACGGAGCAGAGCGCCGATGTTATCACCAGCCATAGCGGAATCCAGAGTCTTTCTGAACATCTCGATACCGGTTACAACTGTGGTCTGCTTCTCATCAGACAGACCAACGATCTCAACGGTCTCACCAGTGTTCAGAACACCTCTCTCAACTCTACCTGTAACAACGGTACCACGGCCGGAGATGGTCATAGTATCCTCAACAGGCATCAGGAAAGGCTTAGCGTCGTCTCTCTCAGGAGTAGGAATGTACTCGTCAACAGCGTCCATCAGCTTGATGATAGGCTCATAAGCAGGATTGCTCAGGTCATCGGGAGCTTCAAGAGCAGCCAGAGCAGAACCAACGATGATAGGAGTATCATCGCCAGGGAAATCATAAGAGCTCAGCAGATCTCTGATATCCATCTCAACGAGTTCGAGCAGCTCAGGATCGTCAACCTGGTCAGCCTTGTTCATGAATACAACGATTGCAGGAACGCCAACCTGACGAGCCAGCAGGATGTGCTCTCTGGTCTGAGCCATAGGACCATCAGAAGCAGCAACAACCAGGATAGCGCCGTCCATCTGAGCAGCACCTGTGATCATGTTCTTAACGTAGTCAGCGTGGCCGGGGCAGTCAACGTGAGCATAGTGTCTCTTATCAGTCTCATACTCAACGTGAGCGGTATTGATTGTAATACCTCTCTCTCTCTCCTCGGGAGCCTTATCGATCATGTCATAAGCCTCAAACTTAGCCTGACCCTTCATAGCCAGTGTCTTGGTGATAGCAGCTGTCAGGGTAGTCTTACCGTGGTCAACGTGACCGATGGTACCAATGTTAACGTGGGGCTTGGTTCTTTCAAAATGTGCCTTTGCCATAGGAATTTTCCTCCTTAAAATAAATTTTATACTTCGTTCAGACGCAGCGTTCAGATATACTGAACGCTCATCTGACATACCGTAGTATTATTATACCAAATAATTAAGCATTTTGCAATAGTTTTTGCAAAATATTTTTGCTAAAATCAGTCTTTAGCTCTGGAAGTCATGATCTTGTCAGCGATAGACTTCGGTACCTGAGTGTAGCTGTGGGGTTCCATAGCGTACTGACCACGACCCTGAGTCTTGGATCTCAGGTCGTTAGAGTAACCGAACATCTCAGACAGAGGAACAAGAGCGTCAACCTGAACAGCACCTGTTCTCTGCTCCTGACCGAGGATCTGACCACGTCTGGAGTTCAGGTCGCCGATAACAGTACCCAGATAATCATCGGGAGCTATTACGGATACCTTCATGATAGGCTCAAGGATTATAGGAGCAGCCTTCTTCATAGCCTCCTTGAATGCCATAGAACCTGCGATCTTGAACGCCATTTCAGAGGAGTCAACTTCGTGGTAAGAACCGTCATACAGTTCAACCTTACAGTCAACAACCTGGAAGCCTGCGAGTACGCCGCTCTCCATAGCGCCCTTGATACCTGCGTCAACAGCAGGGATGTACTCCTTGGGGATAGAACCGCCGACTACCTTGTTTACGAACTCGTAGCCTGCGCCGCTCTCGTTGGGGAATACATTGATCTTAACGTGACCATACTGACCCTTACCACCTGACTGCTTAGCGTACTTGTAGTCAACGTTAGCTTCCTTGGTGATGGTCTCCTTATAGGATACCTGAGGTGCACCAACGTTAGCCTCAACCTTGAACTCTCTCAGCAGTCTGTCAACGATGATCTCCAGATGGAGCTCACCCATACCTGCGATAATGGTCTGACCTGTCTCTTCGGAAGTATAAGTTCTGAAGGTCGGGTCTTCTTCTGCCAGCTTAGCCAGCGCGATACCCATCTTCTCCTGACCTGCCTTAGTCTTAGGCTCGATAGCGAGCTGGATAACAGGCTCGGGGAATTCCATGGATTCCAGAATAACAGGGTTCTTCTCGTCGCAGAGAGTATCACCTGTTGTAGTATTCTTCAGACCGATAGCTGCACCGATGTCACCTGCATAGATGGTATCGATATCCTTTCTGTCGTTGGAGTGCATCTGAACGATACGTCCGATTCTCTCGTCCTTATCCTTGGTGGAGTTGTAAACGGTAGAACCTGCTGCCAGTACACCGGAGTATACTCTGAAGTATGCCAGCTTACCAACGAAGGGGTCTGTAGCGATCTTGAATGCCAGTGCTGCGAAAGGCTGATCGTCGCCTGAAATTCTCTCGCACTCTTCACCTGTATCAGGGTTAACGCCCTTGATGTGGGGAACGTCGATAGGAGAAGGCATATAGTCAACGATAGCGTCGAGCAGCTTCTGTACGCCCTTGTTCTTGTAGGAAGTACCACAAGTAACAGGAACCATTGTGTTAGCGATGGTGGACTTTCTGATAACAGCCTTCATCTCTTCGATGGTGATCTCCTCATCAGCGAAGAACTTCTCAGCCAGATCGTCATCAACTTCTGCCAGATGCTCGATCAGGTCAGCTCTGTACTGCTCAGCCTTTTCCTGCATATCAGCGGGGATATCCTCACATCTGATATCCTTGCCCAGATCATCATAATAAATGTATGCCTTCATCTCAAGGAGATCGATGATACCCTTGAAATCTTCCTCAGCGCCGATAGGCAGCTGGATCGGAACGGCATTGCACTGAAGTCTCTCGTGGAGCATATTCAGTACGTTATAGAAATCAGCACCCATGATATCCATCTTGTTGACGTATACCATACGGGGTACCTTATAGTTATCAGCCTGTCTCCAAACAGTCTCAGTCTGGGGCTCAACGCCGCCCTTTGCACAAAGAACGGTAACGGAGCCGTCGAGAACTCTCAGAGATCTTTCAACTTCAACGGTGAAGTCAACGTGGCCGGGAGTATCTATAATGTTGAGTCTGTGACCCTTCCAGTAGCAAGTAGTAGCAGCAGAGGTGATAGTGATACCTCTCTCCTTCTCCTGTGCCATCCAGTCCATTGTAGATGCACCGTCGTGTGTCTCACCGATCTTGTAGTTAACACCGGTATAGAACAGGATACGCTCAGTAGTAGTTGTCTTACCGGCGTCGATGTGTGCCATGATACCGATATTACGGTAATCCTGGAGCTTAGTTTCTCTAGCCATGATATATCCTCCTCTATACTCTTACCATCTGTAATGAGCGAAAGCCTTGTTAGCTTCAGCCATCTTGTGTGTGTCGTCACGCTTCTTGCATGAACCGCCTACACCGTTAAGAGCGTCGAGGATCTCAGCTGCGAGCTTTTCCTTCATTGTGTCCTCGTGTCTTTCACGAGAATACTTAGTGATCCATCTCAGACCGAGTGTCTGACGTCTGTCAGGTCTAACCTCCATGGGGACCTGATAGGTAGCACCGCCGACACGGCGAGCCTTTACCTCCAGCTCAGGCATGATATTGTTCATAGCCTCCTCGAAAACTTCGAGAGCAGGACGGCCTGTCTTTTCCTCTACGATCTCGAATGCTCCGTAAACGATCTTCTGGGCAACACCCTTCTTACCGTCGAGCATGATGTTGTTTACCAGACGTGTAACCAGCTTGCTGTTGTATACAGGATCCTGGAGTACGTCTCTCTTGGTAACTCTACCTCTTCTTGGCACTTTAATTCCCTCCTTCACAAATAATGAATTCATAGGTACTCGCTCTGTGACCAGACCTTTCGACCCGTCACAGCCCCGTCAGTTCCATGCAGAGTTACCGATATATATATCAATCACTCCACAAAAACTGTGGTCTCCGCTTTTACGCGGCAATGAGTTGTTCCATAAATTTTGAGCGGGATATTTCCCGTAGTGTTCGCAAGCTTGTTTTAAGCTTACTTAGCAGCGCCTGCCTTAGGCTTCTTAGCGCCGTACTTGGATCTAGCCTGCATTCTCTTAGCAACGCCCTGTGCATCAAGAGTACCGCGGATGATGTGGTATCTTACACCAGGGAGGTCCTTAACTCTTCCGCCTCTGATAAGAACAACAGAGTGCTCCTGAAGGTTATGACCGATGCCGGGGATGTATGCAGTTACCTCGTAGCCGTTGGTCAGCTTTACTCTGGCTACCTTTCTCATTGCGGAGTTAGGCTTCTTAGGAGTAGCTGTTCTAACAACTGTGCATACGCCTCTCTTCTGAGGACAGCTCTGATCGATCACTCTCTTCTTCTTGGCATTGAAGCCCTTCTGAAGTGCAGGAGCTGTAGACTTGTCTGCAAGTACGTTTCTGCCCTTTCTTACTAACTGGTTAAAGGTTGGCATGGTTTCTCTCCTTTCATCAAATAGTTACACTGACCCTATTGTCAGCGTACTCGACTATTATACATTACTTTTCCCGATATGTCAAGCGGTTTAAAATAATTTTTACACTTCACACAAATCACCCCGTCCGACAAGCAGACGGGGTGTCTATTATCCCATATTTTCCCGATAGACCGCAGTTCTTTGTCTGTCAGTATCTCTCCAGACCGGTCATTCTTATCCCTTTGTAAGTTTCGGTTTTTTCGTTTGTGAATACTACTTTACAGCCCGATGAGCCGTCGTCGGTACTGAAGCTTATGACCATATCATCCTTTGGTTCGTTTGTCAGTTCATCCTGTGCCAGCATTATTTTCAGCGTTATTTTACCGTCCGCCGAAGATCCGACTTTATGGAGGGATATGTCATAGTCTTCGGGTGCATCTGCAATATATATCTTTCCGCCTGCGGTGAATCTCAGCCTGTTCGGGTACTGCACATCATATTCAGTATTTATATCGCCCTTATCCGCATAAATATCCCCTGTCAGTTCAAAGGTATATACGAACTGTGTTCCTTTAAGACCATCAGCCGTGCTGTGCCATACTTCAACATCTTCGCTCGGCACAACACTAAAATCATACGCGCCGTCCTCAACTTCCGTATGCTGTGTCTTTATACAGACAGGTTCATGGGGTGCAACTTTCTCCTGTTCCTTTACTTCATCAAGCACGATATCTATTTTCAGATTTCCTCTGATATCTCCTGTTCTTTCCTTATCAACAGCGTTTATCAGCAGATAAGCCGTATTTTCATTAACCGCGTCCTCGACCACCCTGACATTCAATATATCGATATCAGTATCGCACTTAGTTTTCAGACTTCCCTTTCGTCCGTCTATCTCAAGACTGCAAGTCTTTTCAAGGCTGTCAAAGGTCGATACCGCGCTAAGTTTTCCGCCCTCGGTCTTTTCTATCCTCATCACATAAAGCTGAGATACAACTCCGCCGCTGATGAAATCTTCATCGAATATCGTGGTCATCATATGCGTTTCAAGCCCCGTGTCCTCGCCGCTTCGCTTGATTCCGCCCTTAATTTTCGGCTTTATATGAGTTATATTGCAGTAACTGCCGATAACGAATTTCCTGACCCTGTCATCAATGCTGTATTCCGTTGCCCCTGCCGCGGCCTGCGAAGAGCTGAGAATGCCATTGAAGAATTCATCATCCGATTTTCCCACAACTGCATAACCCTTGCAGTACAATGTTCCCTTGTTCTGTACAGCGACATAATCTCTTTCGTCAAGCACCATGGTATAATCAGCATCCAGCCAATCCTCACCGTAAAGGGTATCAAATCCCAGTACCAGCTGATCTCCGAACTTCGGCAGTTCTGTACTGCCCGATAACGCATCACCGTCTGTCGGCAGTGTGGTGCAGAACAGAAAGTTTCCTGTCTGATAGGATCTTCTCGCTCCGACAAGGAGTATGCCGTCTGTATCTTCGGATCTCACGCATTCAAGCACTGTCACCGATTCCGTATGACCGTACATCCCGTTCATCTTACGAACACCTTCATTGTCCTCAGAGCTGTCTGTGTACTTATCTTTAACCTTGACTTCCTTGACTTGCACGGGTCTGTCGTATGCTTCTTGTGCCGTACTTTCCACAGGTGCATTATTTTCTTTCATACCGTAGAACATCGGCATTACCGCCATACCGATAACTGCTGCCGCTGTCACCGCAACTATCCCCGCGGACTGCCATTTTTTCAGCTTCGGCTTCAAGCCTTCAGCTTCAGCCGTTTTCAGAGCCCTGCGCTGCCAGTCCTCGGGTGTCCTGACATTATCCAAAAATCTCATCTGTTTCATAACGTCCGCTCCCTTCCTGTTCAAGCTGACCTTTCAGCTTTTCTCTTCCGCGTTTCAGCTGTGAGCGCACGGTGGAAGGTCTTGTCTTCGTGACCTCTGCTATCTCATCAGCTGTAAGCTCCTCATAATAATAAAGGTATATCACATCTCTGTACTTCGGCGGAAGTTCCATCACCAGCTGCCATATCTCACTGTCGGCAGGCTGAACGGGTATGTCACTGACATCTTCCAGACTGAGGGTGTTCCTGCGCAGGCGATACCGCCATAAGCTCCTGCACTCGTTCACCGTCACCCTGAGAAGCCATGCTTTCGGGTTTGGTATGACACCCTTTTTCAGTTCCTTGTACAGCTTAAAGAACACCGTCTGATATACGTCCTCCGCATCTGTCATATCCCCGGTATGCATCACACAAAGTCTTGTGACCATGTCGCTGTACTCTTTTAACAGCTCTTCATAATCGCTAAGGATATCAGCCATGCGCCTCACCTCCCTCTCTGTATAATAAAACGCTCGCGGTCCCCGAAATGTTGCACGGGTCTGAAAAAATTTTTTTCATTCAGCTGACGCTCCGCATTTTGTCAGCTCCAGTATACCAGATACTATTTTTTTGTCAATATAATGATCAGATCTTCGGGCATAAAAAGCAGCCCTCCGACCTGAGCCGAAGAGCTGCTGATTATTATTTCATATTATCAAGCCGGGATCCTATCAGATGAACGATTCAGCGGGAGCAGTATGTGCGCCGCTCTCGTTCTTGACGATCTCAACCTTGTTGTAAACGTCCATACCTGTACCTGCGGGTATGAGCTTACCGATGATAACATTTTCTTTAAGACCCTGGAGCTTATCCGTCTTGCCCCTGATAGCTGCGTCGGTAAGAGCCTTTGTGGTCTCCTGGAAGGACGCTGCGGACAGGAAGCTGTCGGAGTAGCTGGAAGCCTTGGTGATACCCTGAAGAACGGGCAGTGTTGTGATGAGTCTTGCGCTCTCGTCGCCTGCGTCGATCTGTGCCTGTATCTCTTCGTTGAGCCTGTCAACTTCGTACTTGTCAACCAGCTCGCCGGGAAGTCTGTAGCTTGAACCCGGATCGTCGATCTTGACTTTTCTCATCATCTGACGAACGATAACCTCGATATGCTTATCGTTGATATCAACACCCTGCAGACGGTAAACCTTCTGAACTTCGGTGATGATGTAGTTCTGTACAGCCTTTTCGCCGTTAACAGCCAGTATATCAGCAGGGTTGATCGAACCCTCGGTGAGAGGCTCACCGGGTATAACGGTCTGACCGTCTCTAACCCTGATCTTGTAGCCGTAAGGTATAGGATAGGTCTCGAATGCGGGCTCGATGCGTCCGTCGGGAATGATATCCTCTGTTACGGTGATCTGCTTGGTCTTCTTGATCTCCTCGATGCGAACTACGCCGCCGATCTTGGAAATGATAGCTGCGCCCTTGGGCTTTCTGGACTCGAACAGTTCCTCGACACGGGGAAGACCCTGTGTGATATCTTCTGCCGATGCGATACCACCGGTATGGAATGTTCTCATGGTCAGCTGTGTACCGGGCTCACCGATTGACTGTGCGGAGATAACGCCGACAGCTTCACCGACCTGAACAACGCTGCCGTTAGCCAGGTTTGCACCGTAGCACTTAGCGCATACGCCGTTTCTTGCCTTACACTGCAGTACCGATCTGATCTGGATAGAGGTCTTGCCCTCTTCTTCCAGTGCAGCAACGATCTTGGCAGCGTCATGCTCGCTTATCAGCTTATCCTTGGAGCAGATCAGCTCGCCTGTTTTGGAATCCTTGAGTGATTCAACAAGGTATCTGCCCACAAGTCTCTCGCTGAGAGGCTCGATCATTTCGTTGCCGTTCTTGATGTCGAATATCTCGATACCAACAGTAGTGCCGCAGTCCTTGTGTCTTATGATAACGTCCTGAGAAACGTCAACAAGACGTCTTGTCAGGTAACCCGAGTCAGCGGTACGCAGAGCGGTATCGGCCAGACCCTTACGTGCGCCTCGGGAGGATATGAAGTATTCCAGTATGTTCAGACCTTCACGGTAGTTAGCTCTGATAGGCATCTCGATGGTAGAACCCGATGTATTGGCGATCAGACCACGCATACCTGCGAGCTGTCTTATCTGGTTTATCGAACCACGGGCACCGGAGTCCGCCATCATATGGATAGGATTGTGCTCGGTGTCGTAGCTTGCTTTCAGTGCATCTGTTACCTTATCGGTAGCGGCGTTCCAGATCTCGATGAACTTCTTGGACTTTTCTTCTCTGGAGATATAACCTCTCTTGTACTGCTTGTCTACCTTTTCAACCAGTGCATCTGCTTCTGCGAGGATATCCTTCTTGGAAGCGGGGATATCAGCGTCGCAGACCGCAACGGTGATGGCAGACTTTGTGGAGTACTTATAGCCCAGTGCCTTTATGTTATCAAGCACTTCGGAGGTAGTTGTAGTACCGTGTCTCTGTATACATCTGTCGATGATGTCGCCCAGCTGCTTCTTCTTAACGAGGAAGTTAACTTCAAGGTCGAACTGCTTCTCGGAGCTTGTTCTGTCAACATAACCCAGATTCTGGGGGATTATGGAGTTGAAGATAAGTCTGCCGACAGTAGCGTCGATGATCTTGGAAACGGTCTTTTCACCGATCTGGCGGGTGATCCTTACCTTGATGGCAGCGTGGAGAGTTACATCGTGGTTATCATAAGCCATGATAGCCTCGTTGACATCTCTGAACACCTTGCCTTCACCGGGCTCGCCTGTCTTCTGGAGAGTCAGGTAGTAGGAACCCAGCAGCATATCCTGAGAAGGAACAGCCACAGGACGTCCGTCCGAAGGTTTCAGCAGGTTGTTAGCAGCCAGCATGAGGAATCTTGCCTCAGCCTGTGCCTCAACGGATATAGGCAGATGCACCGCCATCTGGTCGCCGTCGAAGTCGGCGTTGAACGCTGTACAAACCAGAGGGTGCAGCTTGATAGCTCTGCCCTCAACGAGTATGGGCTCGAATGCCTGGATACCCAGTCTGTGCAGTGTAGGCGCACGGTTCAGCATTACAGGGTGACCCTGGATAACGTTCTCCAGAGCGTCCCATACCTCGGGGCGAGCTCTCTCGACTGCTTTTCTTGCGCTCTTTATATTTATCTGAGGATTTGTGTCAACAAGTCTCTTCATAACGAAGGGCTTGAACAGCTCCAGAGCCATCTCCTTAGGCAGACCGCACTGATACATCTTCAGTTCGGGGCCTACGACGATAACGGAACGTCCTGAGTAGTCAACACGCTTACCCAGCAGGTTCTGACGGAAACGTCCCTGCTTACCTTTCAGCATATCCGAAAGGGACTTGAATGCTCTGTTGTTAGGACCTGTAACGGGTCTGCCGTGTCTGCCGTTGTCGATCAGTGCGTCAACAGCTTCCTGGAGCATTCTCTTCTCGTTTCTCACGATGATATCGGGAGCTTCCAGCTCCAGCATTCTCTTGAGACGGTTGTTTCTGTTTATAACTCTTCTGTAGAGGTCGTTCAGGTCGGAGGTAGCATATCTGCCGCCGTCCAGCATTACCATAGGTCTGATATCGGGGGGGATAACAGGAACTACGTCCAGTATCATCCATTCAGGTCTGTTGCCCGATACTCTGAATGCTTCAACGATCTCCAGTCTTTTCAGCAGCTTGATCTTCTTCTGACCAGCGGGCAGTTCTTTCAGTTCTGCCTTCAGTTCTTCGGAAAGCTTGTCGAGGTCGATCTCTTCAAGCAGCTGCTTGATAGCCTCGGCACCCATGCCTGCCTTGAAATCGCTCTCGTCATACTTTACCAGCAGATCGTTATACTCCTGCTCGGTAAGCAGCTTGCCCTTTTCAAGATCGGTGTTGCCGGGATCGATAACTACATACTTTGTGAAATAGAGTACTTCTTCAAGTCTCTTCTGAGAGATCTCCAGCATCTGTCCGATACGGGAGGGTGTGCCCTTGAAGTACCAGATATGTGATACAGGTGCAGCCAGTTCGATGTGACCCATTCTCTCACGTCTTACCTTAGCCCTTGTTACCTCAACGCCGCAGCGCTCGCATATCTTGCCCTTGAAGCGTATCTTCTTATACTTACCGCAGTGACACTCCCAGTCCTTGTGCGGTCCGAATATCCTTTCGCAGAACAGACCGTCCTTTTCGGGTTTCTGTGTACGGTAGTTTATGGTTTCGGGTCTTGTTACCTCACCGTAAGACCACTCTCTGATCTTTTCGGGAGATGCCAGTCCGATCTTTATTGATTCAAATACATTAAAATCCAACAGCGATACCCCTTCCTTTATTTAGAAGTTGAAACCGGAGAGGGAGGCACCCTGTGCCTCTTCTCCTGTTTACCAATGATTAATTATTGTCGTACATGAACGTTTACTGTTTATTCAAACAGATCGTCCTCATCAACGTCACCGGTGTAGCTGTCGTGGAGATAATCCTCATCTCCGTCGTCGCCGTCGCCGTAGTCGTAATCGTCGCTGCCGCTGCTGCCGTAATCGTCCAGATCACCGCGCTCGAGTTCGGAAGTACCGTCCTCGTCCTCAGCTCCGAAGCCGTCGCCGAAGTCTTCGCTCTCAGCGGACATCTTGGTATTGTCATCAGCGTAGTGTGTAGGAATGAGATCGTCGTCATCATCGAACTTCTGCTTGAGGTCGATCTCTTCGTTATTGATGTTGAGAACCTTGATATCAAGGCACAGGGACTGCAGTTCCTTGATAAGTACCTTGAATGCCTCGGGCACGCCGGGGTTAGGAACGTTCTGACCCTTAACGATAGCCTCGTAGGTCTTTACACGTCCGTTCAGGTCGTCCGACTTAACGGTCAGTATCTCCTGCAGAGTATAAGCTGCGCCGTAAGCTTCCAGAGCCCAAACTTCCATCTCACCGAAACGCTGTCCGCCGAACTGTGCCTTACCGCCGAGAGGCTGCTGTGTTACCAGTGAGTAAGGACCAACGGAACGTGCGTGTATCTTATCGTCAACGAGGTGGTGGAGCTTGAGGTAGTACATATAACCAACAGTAACGCGGTTATCGAATTTTTCACCTGTTCTGCCGTCATATACGGTGAACTTACCGTCCTCGCTCATGCTCAGTGCATTGGGGTTGATGACCTCGTCCATGGGGTGTATCTCGAAGTCGTCGTCCTTGTGCTCGAGATAGTTCTGCTGAGCCATCTTGAAGCACTCACGGATATCAGCCTCGTGTGCGCCGTCGAATACAGGGGTCATTATCTTCCAGCCAAGTGCCTTTGCAGCCATACCCAGATGAACTTCAAGAACCTGACCGATATTCATACGTGAAGGCACGCCCAGGGGGTTCAGACAGATATCCAGAGGAGTACCGTCTTCCAGGAAAGGCATATCCTCCTGAGGAAGTATACGTGAAACGACACCCTTGTTACCGTGACGACCCGCCATCTTATCGCCGACAGAGATCTTTCTCTTCTGTGCGATGTAGCATCTAACCAGCATATTTACTCCGGGAGAAAGCTCATCGCAGTTCTCTCTTGTAAATACTCTTACTTCTATAATAGTACCTGCTTCACCATGAGGTACCTTCAGGGAGTTATCCCTTACTTCTCTTGCCTTCTCACCGAAGATAGCTCTCAGCAGTCTTTCCTCGGCTGTCAGCTCGGTCTCGCCCTTAGGTGTTACCTTACCGACGAGGATATCGCCCGAGCGTACCTCGGCACCTATTCTGATGATACCGTTCTCGTCCAGATCCTTCAGAGCGTCATCGCCCACGTTGGGGATATCTCTTGTGATCTCCTCAGGTCCAAGCTTGGTATCTCTTGCTTCTGTCTCCAGATCTTCGATATGGATTGAAGTATACTTATCCTGCTTTACAAGGTTCTCGTTCAGCAGAACGGCGTCCTCGTAGTTGTAACCTTCCCAAGTCATGAAGCCGATCAGTGCGTTCTTACCAAGAGAAAGTTCGCCGTTGGAGGTAGCGGGGCCGTCACCGATTATCTGGTGAGCCTCGATACGCTCGCCCTTTTCAACGATAGGTCTCTGGTTTGTGCAGGTACCTGCGTTGGATCTCTTGAACTTTGTCAGCTCGTAGGTGTGCATATTGCCGTCGTCCTCGCGGATAACGATCTTGTCAGCGTCAACGCTCTCAACAACACCTGCCTTGGTGGATACCACTGCAACGCCGGAGTCGATACAAGCCTTGTACTCCATACCTGTACCAACGATAGGCGACTCGGTCTTCAGCAGCGGCACAGCCTGCCTCTGCATGTTCGATCCCATCAGCGCACGGTTCGCATCATCGTTCTCCAGGAAGGGGATACAAGCAGTAGCGACTGAAACGACCATCTTAGGAGATACGTCCATGAAGTCGATCTTGCTGTTCTCGATCTCCAGGATCTGGTCTCTGTATCTGCCGTTTACCTTGGGTCTTGCGAACTTGTGGTCTTCGGTCAGGGGCTCGTTAGCCTGAGCTACCATGAAGTTGTCCTCGACATCGGCAGTCATGTATACTACCTCGTCGGTAACAACGCCTGTCTCCTTATCAACTTTTCTGTAAGGAGCCTCGATGAAGCCGTACTTGTTTATTCTTGCGAATGATGCCAGATAGGAGATCAGACCGATGTTAGGTCCTTCAGGAGTCTCGATAGGGCACATTCTGCCGTAGTGTGTGTAGTGAACGTCACGAACCTCGAATCCGGCTCTGTCTCTCGACAGACCTCCGGGACCCAGGGCGGAAAGTCTTCTCTTGTGAGTCAGCTCAGCAAGAGGGTTGTTCTGATCCATGAACTGTGACAGAGGAGATGAACCGAAGAACTCTCTGATAGCCGCAGTGATGGGTCTTATATTTATCAGCGCAGTAGGAGTGATTACCTCGCTGTCCTGCGACTGGATATTCATTCTCTCACGGATAACTCTCTCCATTCTGGTGAAACCGATGCGGAACTGGTTCTGCAGCAGCTCGCCTACGGAACGGATACGTCTGTTGCCCAGGTGGTCGATATCATCAACATCGCCGACACCGTCGCACAGATTGAGGAAATAAGAGATGGTAGCAACGATATCATCGATAACGATGTGCTTAGGAACCAAATCGTCGCATCTGCTTCTGATCTCTTCCTTGAGCTCCTCGGGATCGTCGGTGCTTTCCAGTATCTCCTTGAGTACTGCGAAGCTTACCTTCTCGTTGATGCCGCACTCAGCAGGATCAAAGTCAACATAAGCCTGCATATCTACCATGCCGCTGCCTATGATCTTGACTTCCTTGTCTACCATTCTGGTAACGGTCTCGCCTGTGGGAGCAGTCTCGTACTCCTTTACCTCAACGGTAACGAAAGCTTCCTTAACACCCGCGGTCTCGATCTCCATAGCCTTCTCATAGCTGATGAGGTCGCCCTCTTCTGCCAGAACTTCGCCTGTCATGGGAGCTACGATGGGTCTTGTGATCTTATGACCTACAAGTCTGGAGCCTACGCCCAGCTTCTTGTTATACTTGTATCTGCCGAAACGTGACAGATCATATCTCTTTGCATCGAAGAACAGATTGTTCAGATGTGTCTCCGAGGACTCAACCGTGGGAGGCTCGCCGGGACGGAGCTTCTGGTATACCTGCAGCAGAGCTTCCTCGCGGTTAGCGGTCTGATCCTTCTGCATGATAGTCTGGGTCAGTCTCTCGTCAACGCCGAAAGTAGCCTCGATCTCCTCATTAGTGCCAAAGCCGAGAGCACGGATGAATGTGGTTATCGGGATCTTTCTGTTCTTATCTATACGGACATAAACGACATCGTTCGAGTCCATTTCATACTCGAGCCATGCACCTCTGTTAGGTATAACGGTGGTCTTGAACAGATCCTTACCTGTCTTGTCCTTATCAAAGGCATAGTAAACACCGGGAGAACGTACCAGCTGAGATACGATAACACGCTCTGCACCGTTGATAACGAATGTACCGCTGTCGGTCATCTTCGGGAACTCGCCCATGAAGACCTCCGACTCCTTGATCTCTCCTGTTTCGAGATTGTTCAGTCTTGCGGTAACTCTCAGGGGAACAGCGTACGTTGCATCTCTCGCCTTGCACTCTGCGATCGTGTACTTTGAATTTTCATCAAAGCGGTATCCCACGAAAGTCAGCTCCAGATTACCGTTGTAATCTGTGATCGACGAAACATCTCTGAAAACCTCCTTGAGTCCCTCGTCCAGAAACCACTGGTACGAGTTCTTCTGCACCTCGATGAGGTTAGGCATTTCCAGGACTTCGTTGATCTTGGCAAAGCTTTTTCTGGTATTCTTACCAAGTCTTACGTCCTTGACATTAACCATAGGCTCGATCACTCCTTAATTTATTTTGAAACTTTGTGAACGTTTTGTAAAACTGCACTTTTTACCCTCTTGACGTCGGGTGACCAAGTGCCTCACGAACGTGAACTTTGCCCTGTTTTTACCGCTTTCTGGCATTTTTACAGGCGTAAAGCTCCATTATGATACAGTATAAAATTATAACACAGACTTCGACCCTTGTCAAGCCTTTTCCATTGACTGCATCCCTCATTTACCCATTTTCGCCGCTTTTAACAAAAACCAATGTCATGCAGGGCTGAAAGTTTTACAATGACCATTCATAAGATATTCCGTAAATTTTTTATGAACGGAAGCCACCCCATCAAAGTACGTCAGGCAATACACACGTACCAAAAAATACGAAGGCATACGGTCGTATAATTTTCAGCTGTGATTTTTCTCATTTCCCCCATGATTTTTATGGCGGCTCGCCGCTCATCGCAATTGTCATTATTTTCCATTTTTGCTGTGTTACTGCCCATATTTACACCTGTGATATTGTGCAAACAACTGTTTTTAATTTTAACTCGGACATATTTCTGCAAGAGTTGTACAAAAACGTACAACTTTTCGACCAAAATCACTGATAGTAGAAAGACATAATTTTTTCTAAGCATGGCAAACAGCCCGGATCCACTGCCGACACAGTCGTGGTTAGGGTTCGGGCGTGGTGGTATGGGGGCACGGTGACTGCGTCGACCGTTACCCCAATTTGAAATAATATTTTATAGCAAAAGTTATTAAGAACAAAGAATAGATCCCACTTATGCGCACGATGGCAGGCAGTCGCCGCCAGAAGCCCGAGCGCAATCTTGACCGTAGTGAGCCGAACGACCGCAGGGAGTGAGAGCGAACGAAGCGTCAAGGCTTCACGTGCGCGAGGGTTCTGGCGTGGGGGTATGGGGGTATCCCCCATTTGAATAACGGGATATGAGGCGGCGTGTTATACTGTATAATAGGGAAACATACCACCTCCCCCCACGGCAAAAATCAGCCCCGAAGCACACTTCGGGGCATAGTCCACATTTTACATTATTCTGATCTGATGACACATCAAAGGAGGATCTCATGAAGCCTGAATATCACAAAATCTCCCGCTTCCAGCGTAAGCGGAGGGTGCGTTCTCACAAATCTTTCTCTTTCGGCGATAAATTCTTCTATCGCTTCCCTCGTCTCAAAAAGTCCGTACCGATTAAGCTTAAACTGCGGAAACACAAAAGGTATCTCATTATACACCGCCGAGTAATTATCCCCCGAAGAATAGGCGTAGTCGTATCCAAGAAACACCTTTTCAACGTCGGGACACTCAAACCTCGGACGAGGTATGTCCGTTTCAGCCAGAAGCAGTCTGTATCTTATATTTCGCTTTTCTGCTTCTTTTACATATTTATATATATGTTCCATATCGCTGCAGGCAGCCACCCAATAATGATCGGGTATGTTATAAGTCATGCCGATATCGATATGTTCATCATAGTATCCTTCAAAACTTTTGTCCGCATCTTCAACATAGTTCAGGAACCAGTTCTGCGCCGAATCCTTGCTGTAACCGCTGCCGTCCACGCCCCTGTAAGGATTATCCGTATATTCCTGAACGATAATTCCGTTTACTGTCATTTCTCTTTCACTCGTTCCAGTATTTCCTGTCAAGACTTCTGTACATCACCGTCTGCATCACATGGGCTTCGGTTATCATTTCGCTGTTATCCATATCAGCAACCGTCCGCGATACTTTCATCATCTTATCGTATGCGCGTCCCGAAAGCCCGAGGTTGTCAAACACCTTTCCAAGAGTGTTCCGCGCTTCCTCCGTCATCTGACAGAATTCATGCAGTCTGTCGGGAGTTATCCTCGCATTGCAGGTTATTGAAGTCCCCTCGAATCTCGCCGTCTGTATATCTCTTGCCTTCTGCACACGCGCCCGTACCTCCGCCGATGATTCTTCCTTCTGCGGTGAAGACAGATCGCCGTACTCCACAGGTTCAACTTCGATATGCACATCAAATCTGTCAAGCAGAGGCCCGCTTATCTTGTTCAGATAGTTCACCACCTGCTTGTGGGAGCATATGCATTTCCTCGTGGGATGACCGAAATATCCGCAGGGGCAAGGGTTCATGGCACCTATCAGCATGAATGAACAGGGATAGGTTATGGTGCCGAATGCACGGGATATGGTCACCTGCTGGTCTTCTATGGGCTGTCGTAGTATCTCCAGCGATGCACGGGAGAATTCTGCCATTTCATCAAGAAAGAGAAGTCCGTTATGTGCAAGGGATATCTCGCCCGGCTTGGGTATGCTTCCGCCTCCCGCAAGACCCGCTGTTGATACCGTATGATGGGGCGCACGGAAAGGTCTCACCGTTATCAGCGGCGCATTCTTGTCGATATGCCCTGCCACGGAATGTATCTTCGTGGTCTCGATGGATTCCTCAAAGGTCATGGCAGGAAGTATGGAAGGCATACGCTTTGAAAGCATGGATTTTCCCGAGCCCGGCGAACCCACCATCAGCACGTTGTGACCGCCTGCTGCCGCGACTTCCAAAGCCTGCTTTGCAAAACTCTGTCCGCGTACATCAGCAAAATCAAGCGCACCGTAATAGCTGACTTTTTCGGGCTTGTACGGCTGTGCGGGAACTATCTGCGCCTTGCCCGCCAGATGATAGACCAACTCCCCCAGTGAACCCACACCAAGGCAGTCAATACCCTCCACCACC
This sequence comes from Ruminococcus albus AD2013, assembly GCF_000526775.1. Lineage (NCBI taxonomy): Bacteria > Bacillati > Bacillota > Clostridia > Eubacteriales > Oscillospiraceae > Hominimerdicola > Hominimerdicola alba. Next base: position 3,237,565 of record NZ_JAGS01000001.1, on the reverse strand, counting down.
GAGGCTTCACGCAGGTTGTCGATAGGAACGAATATCCTCTCCATGCCGTTTTCTTTTGCCATTATGGTCATGGGCAGAACACCCTGTACAGCACGTATCTCGCCGTTCAGCGCAACTTCGCCTATGAATACCGACTTCTGCATATACGCATCATTCGATATCCCCATTATCCTCAAAACAGATACTGCGATAGCAAGGTCGTGCACCGCCCCTGTCTTTTTAACATCTGCGGGTGCAAGGTTCACAAGCACCCTTGCTTCGGGGAAGTTTATCCCGCTGCTGCGAAAAGCCGAGCGTATCCTCTCACGACTCTCCTTTACCGATATATCAGCCATTCCCACGATATCGAAACTTTCAAGCCCCTCTGAACTTTCTATCTCCACCGTCACGGGAAAAGCATTCAGCCCCAGCAGACCAAGGCTGTTTATCCGCGCATACATCAGCCTTCGCCCTCTGTCTTTGCCGACATTATGCCTTCATAGAAATCCAGCACGTCCCTGTAGACCTCCTCCTTGTTGAGTTCGTTTATCAGTTCGTGCCTTGCGCCGTTGTATATCTTCATCTCAGCATCGCAGTCGTAAAGGCGCAGCTTGTTATACACTTTCAGCACTCCCCTGCCGCAGTCTCCCACAGGGTCTTTGCTGCCCGATATTATATAGGTCGGCAGTTCTTTCGGGTATTCCTCGAACCACTTGTTCCTGTTGACATAGTAATTCACACCCACCAGATTTTCAAATCCGTTTACAGTAAAACAGAAATTGCAGTAGGCATCCGCATTGTATTTTATTACCTCGTCTTCATTTCGGTTCAGCCAGTTACCGCCGTCCCTGCCCGACTTTGAGTTATATATGCCGTATTTTCCGAACATAGCCATATCTGTAAGGGGCGGTCTGAACCTGCTGCCCTTGACTTTTCTTATGCCCTGCAAATAAAGCATCAGCTGAGGTTCGACCCCCAGCAGCGCACCTGTGCCGCTGAAAATAACTCCGTCAAGTTCATCGGGGTATGAAGTCGCATAAGCCCTGCCCAGCAGACTTCCCATGCTGTGTGCAAACATGAAGTATGGCAGGTCGGGGTATTCTTTTTTCATTACTCTCGTAAGGCGGTGCATATCAGCCAGACAGTGCTGCCAGCCGTTGCGCTCGCTGATGAAACCCAGTTCCTTGTTTTTGTTCGGGTCAATTATACCGTCTTTTTCCTCGGCAAGCTTAGCGGCGGTCATACCGTGCCCCAGATGGTCGTTGCCGACTACAAGATATCCGTTATCGTTGAGAAATCTTGCAAACTCGCGGTATCTGCGCACGTATTCGCACATACCGTGTACCAGCTGTATGACTGCTTTTGGCTGAAAATCCTTCTTGGTGTATATCTCATAGTATATCTTCTTGCCCTTATCGCTTGAAGGGAAATATCTTTTCTCGGTGATGTATTCACTGTTTGACATAGTTTATACCTCCTTGTGCTTTGATTTTTGATAGATCATAGTATCGCCCTCAGCGGGCTGTTTCATTCTTGTACGATCTCTGCCTGTACAGACAGGCACTGTCTTCAATTTTGCTGACTGCCGTGAACCAGCTGAACTTCGGTGAAATTACATAAAAGTCCCTGATATCGTAAACTTCTTCCAGCACATCGAACATCGCATCTTTTTCACCCTCATACACCCAGCCGTCTGAAAGTATCAGAAAAAGCTTGTCCTCATCGGGTATACCCGCCTTGATAGCCTGAATATACCCTGCATGGCTTTCGTAATTAAGTGAACAGGCTATGTGTTCGCAGTAAAGTTCTTCCCTGAAATGCATATTGTACTCTTCAAGGGTCTGTCTGCCCACTGGATAGTTTTTTATATCGGCAAAGGTGAAATAAAACTTGCTGATGATATCAGTGTAACCTTGCTTTGAATATTCATGAAATTTTCCGCGGTCGATGTTCTTCGCCTTTATAACTTCCTCTATCTCATCACGGAGAAACAAGTGCTTTTTTCTTTCGGAAATATATTTAAGGTCATCGTATGGCATTTTGTGAACTCCTAAAATTCAAACCGCTGTTCCTGCATGGTTACAGCATCTTTTGTAGTGCAGTTGTCTTTACCAAATGTGACCACTATCCCGTCGGAACATACCAGCTGTGTGCCGCCGTTTATAAAAGCAGAAACATAGGCGTTTTCAAGGTTGCGGGAATACAGCTTAATGCCATCCTTTGCGGAATAAACATCTACAAAAGTCGGGGTCATCTCCCCCTCCTCGACCTCATCTTCCGCGTCATATCTGAATCCCACCGCCGCAATATAGTCGTATTCCGGGATATATCCCAGCCTTAGATAATGTTCACCCACCTTGTTTTCAGCTGACCACAGCTTATTCAGGTCGGTGTCACAGCATTCAAATCCGCCGCACATCACAGAACAGTATACTCTTCCGCCCCCTGAACATACACTCAGCAGTAAGCGCGGATATTTTTTGCTTTTTCCCCCGAAAAAACAGGTACTCTCGTGCAGAGGATACTTCAAGTTCAATATCAGGATAAAGCTTTTCATGATCCTTTTCTATGGAGGTGATACTGCCATCCGCAAGTGAAAGAGTGAACATTTTGTTCTCGGCATTTATGGCATAAAGCACCTTATCATCAGCACTGAAATACAGACGCTGGATCTTCTTGACCTCTTTGGTATTCCACAGGGCTTTTCCGCTTTCAACTTCATAAAGGGTTATGCCCGACCTGCTGTAAGCTGCCGCCGCGAAAAGCTTTCCGCTGTCGGATATGCACAGCCTGTCGCCGCCGGGACCATACTTAGTGTCGTACTCACCCAGCTTTGCCCCTGTGACAGAATCGAAAGCCGCGACTTTTTTCTCATATTCGGCTGCAAGCAGGTATCTGCCGCTGTTTGAAGCCTTCATTTGTCTTATAAACATTTCGTTTTCTCCTTTTTCTTTATATGGTCATAAGTTTACTGTAATTATACCACAAAAGTTTCCAACATTCAAGTAATTTAGCCAAAGATTTTTGTTGAATTTCCAAAAATCGATGGTTTATTCGTTCCTGATTGTTAAAAAAATTCTATTCCCCTTGAAAAATAATTTTATTATGGTATAATATATTGTATACGTGCAGAATGATTTCTGCATAACATAAAGGATAAAGATGATCGATTTTCCGTGGTGTGGAAAGAAATAACTGATGAGGTGAGAAAAATGAGCAAAGAAACTGAACTCTATAAGCTCTGGTGTGAAAAGGCTGTGGACGATCCCGACCTCGTAACTGAACTGAAATCCGTTGAGGGCGATGACGAAGCTATCCTCGACCGTTTTTACAGAGATCTCGAATTCGGTACAGGCGGTCTCCGCGGCGTTATCGGCGCAGGCTCCTACAGACTGAATATCTATACTATCAGACGTGCAACACAGGGTCTGGCTGACTATGTTAACCAGACATTCAAGAACGCAAGCGTTGCTATCTCCTACGATTCAAGAATCAAGTCGGACGTATTTGCCAAGGCTACCGCTGCTGTTATGGCGGCTAACGGCATCAAGGCTTACATCTACAAGGAGCTCATGCCTACTCCCTGCCTTTCATGGGCAGTACGTGAACTGGGCTGTCAGGCAGGCGTTATGGTAACAGCTTCACATAACCCCGCTAAGTACAACGGCTATAAGGTATACGGTGAGGACGGCTGCCAGCTGACCATCGATGCTGCTAACGTTGTTACCGAGAAGATCGAGTCCGTTGATATGTTCGGCGGTGCTAAGTTCATCGACTTTGAAGAGGGTCTGAAGAGCGGCATGATCGAGTATATCGGTCAGGACGTTATCGACAAGTACCTTGATAAGGTTGCTGAACAGGGCATACATACCGACCTCGTTGCAGACAGCGGTCTGAAAGTAGTTTATACTCCCCTTAACGGCACAGGCAATAAGCCCGTAAGAGCTATACTGAAAAAGATAGGCATCAAGGAAGTAACAGTAGTTCCCGAGCAAGAGAATCCCGACGGCAATTTCCCCACCTGTCCTTTCCCTAACCCCGAGATCAAGGAAGCACTGGCTAAGGGTCTTGAACTCTGCGAGAGCGTAAAGCCCGACCTGCTGCTGGCTACTGACCCCGACTGCGACCGTGTAGGTATTGCAGTTCCCGCTCCCGATGGCAGCTATGTACTGTTCTCAGGCAACGAAGTAGGCGCTATGCTGCTGAAATATATCTGTCAGGAGAGAACAGCACTGGGTACTATGCCCAAGAACCCTGTTGCTGTCAAGACCATCGTTACCACCGATATCTGCCGCAAGATAGCTGAGGAATACGGCGTTGAGCTGAGAAACGTCCTCACAGGCTTCAAGTTCATCGGTGAGCAGATAGGCTTCTTAGAGAAGGACAACGAAGCTGACAGATACATCTTCGGTTACGAGGAGAGCTACGGCTATCTGGCAGGTTCTTATGTACGCGATAAGGACGCTGTTGTAGCTTCCATGCTGATCTGTGAGATGGCTGCATTCTACCGCACAAAGGGCATCACACTGCTCCAGGCAAGAGAGAACCTCTACAATGAGTACGGCAACTATCTCCACAGCCAGGAATCCTTCCAATGCGAGGGTGCAAGCGGCATGGAGAAGATGAAGGAGATCATGGCTGGTCTGAGAACAAACGGTCCCAAGGAGATCGGCGGACTGAAAGTTACAGTATTTGCAGACTACAAGGTATCCGAGCAGACAGATATCGCAACAGGCAAGAAGACTGTACTTACTCTGCCCAAGTCCGATGTACTGGTATTCGAGCTTGAACAGGGTGCGAGCGTTATCATCAGACCTTCCGGCACAGAGCCCAAGATAAAGGCTTACTACACCGCAATCGGTGAAACAAGAGCCGCTGCCGAAAAGACCGAAGCTGCGCTGAAAGCAGACTTCAAGAAGATACTCGGCTTCTGATAAACCATTCTACCCGCAGGAACTTCCCTGCGGGTATTTTTATGCCATAAACAAACTGCGATAAGAATGCCAAAGAAGAGAGCTTTGGCTCAAGCCTTTCGCGAAAGGCTTGCGGAGAGCTCGAGAGGCAGAGCCTCTCGGTCAAGGCACAAAAGCGACGTGACAACAATAAAATCAATAGCAGACTATCTACCGACCCTATCAAAAAGCGGGCGGTCACAAAAATCCGATGGAACACAAAACTTGTGATACGCACTTTCGTGCTGGGCGCACAGACCGCCCGCGCCGTCATCGGACAGCGAAGCGAATCCGATGACTCGACCCGAGGAACGAGGGGCGACCTGATACCGCAGTACGTTAGTTAAGAGCGAAGCACTCTTGAAGTCCATGCAACAGTTAGCCGGATTTTAATTATGGGGCGGAGTTTGCCGGGCTGGTCAATGGTTTGGTTTTATGACATAGCTTTGTGAGTTTTCGCCCCTCAGCTGCGACTGCGTCGGCAGCGTCCTCGGGTCGAGTCATCGGAAACGCTGTCGCTGTTTGACGGCGTGCGCGGACAATATCTCCGCACTTGGTTTATACTGGAAATATAGATTTGTTCACGCTCGGGATTTGGTATTGCCCGCGCATTTTGACGGGAAGATAGTCTGATATTGATTTTTTGGTTGCTACGTCGCTTTTACGCCTTGATGCGAGGGCTCTGCCCTCGCGCTCCCGCAAGCCTGCTAGCGCGAGGCTTGACCGCGCGCTTTGATTCGCGGCTCGGTTTGTCTGATGCGCCAGTTTGTTTCCGCGCCTATATCCGATAATTTATCCATCTGTGTCTTTACTTTTATAAAATAGTATGGTATAATAAATTTATCTGATGCCCCATGCACCTGTCAATTAGTTTTTTACAGTCATATGCATGGGTGTTATCGCGGTAAATATTTTTTCACCCGAAATTATATGAAAGAGGTAATGACTATGTCAACTAACAGCTATGAATCCCCCTTCTGTACAAGATATGCCAGCAAGGAGATGCAGTACATCTTCTCCGCTGACAAGAAGTTCACCACCTGGAGAAAACTCTGGGTAGCACTTGCAAGGGCTGAGATGAAGCTTGGTCTTAACGTTACTCAAGCTCAGGTCGATGAGCTTGCTGCTCACATCAACGATGTTGATTACGACAAGGCTGCCGAGTACGAAAAGAAGTTCCGCCACGATGTTATGGCTCACGTACATACCTACGGTGAGGTTTGCCCCAACGCCAAGGGCATAATCCACATGGGTGCGACTTCCTGCTATGTAGGCGACAACACCGATGTCATCATCATGCGCGACGCTCTGACCATCGTAAAGAGAAAGCTTGTAAAGGTAATCGACCAACTGGCTAAGTTCGCTGACAAGTACAAGAACCTGCCTTGTCTGGCTTACACACACCTCCAGCCCGCACAGCTGACTACCGTGGGCAAGAGAGCAACTCTCTGGTGCAACGAGCTGGTAATGGACCTGGAAGACCTTGATTTCCAGCTCGGCAGACTGAAGCTTCTGGGTTCAAAGGGTACAACAGGTACTCAGGCTTCATTCATGGAGCTTTTCCACGGCGATACCGACAAGGTAAAGGAGCTTGAAAAGCTGATAGCTGAGGAAATGGGCTTTGATGCAGTTGTTCCCGTATCGGGTCAGACCTATTCCAGAAAAGTTGACTTCGCTGTATGTCAGGTACTGGCTGCTATCTCACAGAGCGCTATGAAGTTCGGCAACGATATCAGACTTCTCCAGTCCTTCAAGGAGATAGAAGAGCCTTTCGAGAAGACCCAGATAGGTTCCTCCGCAATGGCTTACAAGCGTAACCCCATGAGAGATGAGAGAATCTGCTCACTGGCAAGATACGTTATGTGCGATGTACTGAACCCCGCATTCACAGCAGGTACACAGTGGTTCGAGAGAACTCTGGACGACTCCGCAAACAAGCGTATCTCCGTAGCTGAGGCTTTCCTCGGTGTTGACGCTATACTCAACATCATGCTGAACGTTACCGACCCCGAGAACGGTCTGGTGGTATACGACAAGATCATCACCAAGAGAGTTATGGCTGAACTGCCTTTCATGGCTACCGAGAATGTAATCATGGACGCTTGCGAAAAGGGCGGCGACAGACAGGAGCTCCACGAGCATATCAGAGAGCTTTCAATGATAGCAGGTGCTCATGTTAAGCAGGACGGTCTTGACAACGACCTTGCTGACCTCATCGCGGCTGACCCCATCTTCAAGGTAACCAGAGAAGAGCTGGCTGAGATAATGAAGCCCGAGAACTACATCGGCAGATGCCCTCAGCAGGTAGATGAGTTCATAGCTAACGTTGTAAAGCCCATCATCGATGCTAACGGCGTATCCGATGATGTTGCAGAGATCAACGTATAACGATAAAACGGATAAAGGCTGATAATATCCCGCGATGGAAATTTCATCGCGGGAATATCGGCATAATACAGAGGATATCAAATCGGGCAGATATGACACGGCGGCGAAGTACCTGTTGAAAACACAAAGGGAGATACCGAACTTGCTCTCACTGTTTTCGGCTTTTTAGTGTGCGGATCGCTTGATCTGATATAGCTGATACCCGGCGGTATAAAAAGAGCAAAGCGTGACAGCTGAAGTTAAGTAAAGAGAATATAAAAGAGGAGAACAAAAATGAGAAGAAGATACGATAACAGCGGTTACTACAGAGGAAAGGTATGCCCCAGATGCGGCTGCCCCAGCTGTCAGATAATAAACGAATCCACCACCACAGGCGGAGATTACGGCGTTTGCAGCGGTATATGCGGATATATTCTGATGGGTCCTGTTGGACTGCTGTGCGGGCTTTGCGGAATGGACACCAAGACAAAGACCCGTGCTTACTGGGTATGCCCCAACTGCAACAAGAAATTCAAGGTATGACCGAGGAGAGAAAGCAGGAGATCTGGCTGAAAGCCATGGAATACGGCGGGCGGTGCGGATGTCATCAGCGGGCGGACAGAAGCTTCTTTATAGGACAGTGGCAGTTTCCTGTATGCGCAAGATGCACCGGTGTACTGATAGGGCATATCATCGGTTTTCCCTTTGCTATGAAAAAGCGCGTATCACCGTGGGCGGCGGTATGCCTTTGCGAAGTAATGCTGGCGGACTGGGTATTGCAGGCGCTGAAGATAAAGGAATCCACCAACACAAGGCGGCTGGTCACGGGAGTGGTCGGCGGTTTCGGGACGGCGGTGGTGTATGCGATGATGCTAAAGCGGATATTCTCGAAGATACTGAGGAAAACTCATGGATAAAACGGATATTAAGGTGTTGGCTGGGTCTTGTGCAGTGCTGGCGGCGATCGGATTTTCAATAGTTACGCTCGCTAAGTTCCAAAGGCTGGATTACGACCATGCAGTTCGTATAGCCGATGATTACAGCAAGGCGAATTTCAATATAGAGGATCTGGATATTGATATCGTGAGAGCTGATATCGAACGCAGTTGCTTCTCCGATGTTAAAACAGATAACATTGGATTGAAAAATTACCTTAGGCACAGCAACCACGACGATAACTCCGCGACAGAACTTGACAGCCAAACTGCCACTTTGCTTGGTGAAGTCATAGCCGAATACGAGAACGAACAGTATCATGAATATCTCGATGCTAACTCAGCAGAGATTTCCGACAAGACCTTTGATGGCTGTACGAACGGCTTTCTTGTATCGGGCGTGAATGACGAAAAATCCTTGGAGTATTTCACTGCTTCAGCACGAATAGCACATTACCCCGACAAAAGCTGTGTTGAGGAACTAAAAAAGATCAGAAGTCAGTGGTGGGAAAAATACACCGACGATAACCCCAACAAGTTTGATTATACGACCGATATGCCAACCGTTTTCAGCGGCACTGCCGAGAGCGATAATGCGTATTTCACATACGAAGTCCGATTTGACTACGGCGACGTGGAAGACCCATCGGAAATGGTGTCGGTAGGTTGTACATATTTCGGTTCGGACTATATAGCTGATTATTTTTACTACGGCTATATTAATGACTGCTATCGGGGGTTTCTGAAATTTCTGAGAAAAGAGGAAGTGACAGTTCCCGAAGAGATAATCGGGTTGCCCGATAACATCGAAAAAGAAGAGTGATATAATGGATATTGCAAAATATCAGAAAGCGGCGGACGAGATACTTGACCGCCTTATAAATGCCATGCGTGGCGGCAGGGCGGAGATACACCCTCAGTCGCTGATATGTGCGGTGGGCGCACTGGCGGGATACTCCTGTCAGAAAGATGTGCGCGTGATGTTCATGAAAAAGAACGGTCTTTCGGAGGACAAGGTGTTCACGATAATGACCGACAAGCAGGGCAGGAAATTCTATTTCGGCGACCTTATAAACGAACCTCTCGTCAACGAGAAGTATTCGGTATGGTCGATGATAGGCGGTGCTGTAAAACAGCACGGCGGTAAACTGCCAGATGTGAACGACATATTCCGCTACATATCCTACACCGTGGGTGGCGAGAATTTCGGAAAGCCCCGCGCCTGCGAAGTGGGCGATGATATGGGCATCTACCTGAAACAGCTGTGGCTCCCCCTTAACGGCATAGCAAGCAAGTATGCCGCAGACGGCGAACTGCATATCATATACGGCATTGCTCTGCAAAAGGCAGTATTCGCGGCGGGAAAACAGATGGACGTCACCGAGGCGGCGCGGATAGCTATGGAGAGCGCTGTCAGCATGAGCAAGGTGGATTATAATAGTTTTTGCAGGTGAAAGGCACGAAATCCCATACGACCTGTGACATCTGAGTTATTTGACGAGGTGATAATGTGAAAAAGATCTTTCCGTTGATTTTGGCATTAGCACTTGCAGGCTGTGCAGGTGCTTCAAATAATGACAGCAAAGCCGAAAGCAAAGCTGAGACTTCTGCTGTGAATGATACTGCTGAGCAGGTATCTTCAGATGTTTCACCGGATATTCCCGACAGTATGACAGAAATCTCTGACGAAAAATTGTCCACCGGAATAATCAGTCACGTACAGTACAGTAGTCTGATAATGAAATATGATTACATGGTTGATTCAACAGAGGAATACAAAATATTCAAAAGCTTCTGCGGTGATGTACCTGAATTCGACGACATCGACTTTGACAAGTACACCCTGTTTGCAAAAACAGGAGCAGGAAGCAGCGGTGACAAATATGTTATCGACCGCGTGCTTATCAGCGGAACAAAAGTGATGCTGAACATCACAAAGACAGAAGATGGCATGACCGATGACAATGTGAAGCGCTGGTTTTATGCAGTAATACCAAAAGCAGATCTCCCTGATGAGATCAAGGATTGGAAAAGACCATCGGAGTCAAAAATGGCTTCGGCAGGGATTTCACTGGTGAATGCCTGTATAGAACCCAACAGTTTCAATACTGCAAAATATGAGGCTATACTCAAAAAGTATGATGCTTTCCAAGCTTCGATCAGATACATGGGCAGCGATGGAATGATATTATTGCGTTTTTTAACAGTAAAGAGCGACGCTGATGGGATAAATCAAGATATCGAAAGCAGCTTTGTGCCCCAGCTGTCAGAGAAAGGCGAAAACAGGATAACAGTCACAAAGACTGATCTGCCGACTTCGGTGTATAAAGAACAGAACAGCAATTCACCTGATAGCTATGACACAGGAAGTATATTAGTGCGCATACAGTGCACAGAACCATCAAGTCAGTACAATGAAGCGGCTGACTATATCGAAGAAGCATTCGGTGAAACTGATTGGATAAGTTCACCCAAAGATAACTGCATAGAGGGTAGATTAGAGCTCGACAACTTCCCTGTCGAGAAACTCCAAAGCAGTATTGAAGCGATTAATGACGTGAATGAAAAATTTGATATAAAGCTGAATGGATTCAGCTTGACATATAAATATAACTGAAAGGACAGATAATGATGAAGATCGAAACTAAATGTTTGCATGAGGGATATACCCCCAAGAACGGAGAACCCAGAGTTGTGCCGATAGTACAGAGCACTACTTATGTTTATGACTCAACCGATGCTGTGGCTGCGGTATTTGATGACCCCACCCTCAGCCTTATCTACGGCAGATTCGAGAACCCCACCACTGATGCGGTTGAAAAGAAGATCGCTGCTCTGGAGGGCGGTGTGGCTGCTATGTGTACCTCTTCGGGTCAGGCTGCTTCTCTCTGCTCGATACTGAACATCTGCGAGAGCGGCGACAGCTTTATCGCTTCTACCGCTATATACGGCGGTACTATCAACCTGTTCAGCATAACACTGAAAAAGCTGGGCATCGAGTGCATATGGGTTGACCCTGACTGCACAGAGGAAGAGCTGATGGCTGCTTTCAAGCCCAACACCAAGCTGGTATTCGGTGAGACTATCGCTAACCCCTCGCTGACAGTACTGGATATCGAAAAGTTCGCAAAGGCTGCACACGCTAACGGCGTTCCGCTGATAGTTGACAACACCTTTGCTACACCTATACTTTGCAGACCTATCGAGTGGGGTGCTGATATCGTTATACACTCTACATCAAAGTACATGGACGGCCATGCAGTACAGGTAGGCGGCGTTATCGTTGACAGCGGCAAGTTCGACTGGGCAGCAAGCGGAAAGTTCCCATGCATGACTGAACCCGATGAGAGCTATCACGGCACTATCTACACCGAGAAGTATCCTTTTGCACCTTTCATCGTAAAGGCTCGTATGCAGCTGATGAGAGACTTCGGCTGCTACCCTGCGGCTAACTCCTCTTTCCTGCTGAACCTCGGTCTGGAAACACTGCCTGTACGTATGAAGCAGTATGTTGAGAATGCTAAGATTGTAGCTGAGTACCTGAACAATAACGACAAGGTTGAGAGCGTGTTCTATCCCGGTCTGGAGGGCAACAAGTACTATCCTCTGGTACAGAAGTATCTGCCTCTGGGTGCTTCGGGCGTTATCAGCTTCTCCATCAAGGGCGGCAGACCTGTTGCTGTCAAGTTCATGGACAGCCTGAAACTGGCTTCCAACGAAGTTCACGTTGCAGATATCCGTACCTGCGTACTGCACCCCGCTTCTGCTACACACAGACAGCTTACCGAGGAACAGCTGGTAGCCGCAGGCATCGACGGAGGTATGATAAGATTCTCCGTTGGTCTTGAAAACGTTGAGGATATACTGGACGATCTGAAGCAGGCATTTGCGGCTATCTGATCGATAGTTTAACTTACGGACTGCGGGATTCACTGAGGGAAACCTTTCTGATGAAAGGTTCTCCCTCAGACTCCTTTCCAAAGACTTTTATATAGGTAAGCGGGGGATAGCCGTACTTTAAAAGTACAGCTATCCCCCGCATTTTGTTTTCTATTTTAGAATAGCTATCCCCCGCTTACCTAAGTAAAAAGTTTTAGGAAAAGGGGTTTGGGGGAATAACCCTTTTTCAAAAGGTTTTTCCCCCAATCAACCTCGCAGTTCGTAAGTTAAATCATCAATCACTGACGGAGATAAACGCCGTTTTCTTCGATGTAGTCCTCCATATCGTCTTTATAGCCGAGGTGGAGGGGGTCGCTATCGAGTGCTTTCAGTGCGCGCTGACCGATATCCTTACGGAAGTGTGCGCCCTCGAAGGTGATCTTTTCAACGCCCTGATATGCTTTTTCAAGAGCCGAATTCAGGGTAAGACCCTTTGCGGTAACGCCGAGAACACGTCCGCCGCTGGTGAGGAACTTGCCGTCAGCAAGCTTTGTTCCCGCATGGAAGACCTGAGCGCCCTCGACCTGTCCCTTAGCGTCAAGACCCTTGATCTCGATTCCCTTGGGGTAAGAGAGGGGGTATCCGCCGCTTGCCATTATAACACAGGCACAGCTGCCCTCTGCCCATTCAACGTTGAGTTTGCTGAGCTTATGGTCATAGATAGCTTCCATGATGTCAACGAGATCTGTTTTCAGCATAGGCAGAACTACCTGTGTTTCGGGGTCGCCGAAACGGCAGTTGTACTCGATGACCTTGGGTCCCTTGGGAGTGAGCATAAGTCCGAAATACAGACAGCCCTCAAAAGTTCTGCCCTCGGAATTCATGGCATTGATGGTAGGCAGGAATATCTTCTCCATACACTCCTTAGCTATTGCTTCGGTGTAGTAGGGGTTAGGAGATACAGTGCCCATTCCGCCTGTGTTGAGACCCTCATCGTTATCGAGTGCTCTCTTGTGATCCATGGAGGATATCATAGGAACGACAGTTTTGCCGTCTGTGAAGCTGAGTACAGATACCTCGGGGCCTGTGAGATACTCTTCAACGACGATAGTGGAACTGCTGTCGCCGAACTTTTTATCATCTATCATTTCCTTGATAGCTGTTACAGCTTCTTCCTCGTTCTGCGCAAGTATAACGCCCTTGCCCAGTGCAAGACCGTCAGCCTTTATAACAGCGGGATAAGTGTTCTGCTGCTTAACGTAAGCTATAGCAGACTCGCTGTCCTTGAATACCTCGTAGCCCGCAGTGGGGATAGAGTATTTCTTCATCAGTTCCTTGGAGAATACCTTTGAACCCTCGATTATAGCGGCTGCCTTTTTAGGTCCGAAGGTCTTGAAGCCCTCAGCCTGCAAAGCGTCTACCATGCCCAGTACCAGCGGATCGTCGGGTGCTACTACTACAAGATCGACAGCCAGCTTTTTAGCCAGTGCAACAACACCGTCAACATCGGTAGCACCAACGTCAAAGCACTCAGCCATTGCGGATATACCGCCGTTGCCGGGGGTGCAGTAGATCTTTTCAGCTTTAGGGGACTGTGCAAGCTTAGCGATTATAGCGTGCTCGCGTCCGCCGCCGCCGACTACAAGTATTTTCATTTAAAACACTCCTTTATGAATTTATCAGGTCTTTGAGAAACGTATGGTCTTTAAAACTTCATTGAAGTTGTTCCGCATTGCTGCGGTACACTGATCGTATGAGATGACCCATACTTCAAGGACAGCGGTGTCCTCGGCAAGTATGCTGATATCCAGATCGAAGGATATGCCGTCAACGGAATATACTCCGCTGACAGTATAAGCCGCGTGTCCCCCGACCTTGGTATCGCCGCGGTCGGTGATCTCGATCTGATCTTTCAGCCCCTTGGAATCTATCACTGCATCAGCCACATCGCTGAGGGTCATATCCGCAATAGTTTCAACCACGCGGGAATTTATCATTATCGAGCAGTTGTCCTTTGCATCAGCGATATCATCGCTCTTATATACTATCGACGTTGAAGAAGCAGAATCCTGAGTGGTCTCCCACTTTTTATCGTCAGCCTTTACGGTAAAAACGGGCTTGGTTTCCTTTTTCTTCTTTTCCGCCGCCGAAGATAATGTATCGGCAGCTTCGGGATCCTTGATCTCGATGACCGTTTTGTCTTCAGCTTCCGCCTCGGAGTTTTCAGCCGCCGCGGTATTGTCAGCCGCAGGAGCGCCCTCATTCGGGTCAATAATGACTATACCGGGAGTATTGCCCGCAGGCGCACCTGCCGCCCCCGAACTGCTGTCCTTTTTGCCCGATCCGTCCTTGCTTTCCTTGCCGCCGCAGGCAGCAAGACTGACAGCCACGACTGCTGCCATAGCAGCGATAGCGATCTTTTTCATTTCAAAACCACACTTCTGTCAAAATATTATGAGTTTATTCTGCCTCAACGACCTCTGCGTTCTCGAGAGTCTCCTCAGCGGTCACAGTTTCTTCCTCGGTAGTAGTCTCGTCGTCAGCATCAGTAGTTTCATCATCTGTTACAACATCGTCAGAAACAACAGCCTGTGCAGCAGGCTTGGAATCGTTAGCCTTCTCCTCTTCCTTCTTGCCGCAAGCGGTCAGAGACATAGCAGCTACGGCTGCAGCGATGATCATTACCTTTGTAAATACCTTATTCATTTTAAACTTCTCCATTCATGTGCCGATATCCCGGCTAAATTTTACTTTCCTGATAAATGCGCAACTGCGCATTTTTTTACATACTGTGCGGTCATTGCCGCTATACGGACTTTACCGACAACATCATAGCGTTGTCGGTATCTTCCGTATTTAAGTTGAACTTATTCAGCTGCTGATTCAACAGTCTCCTCTGCGGTAACTGTTTCTTCCTCGGTAGTGGTTTCATCATCAGCATCAGTAGTCTCATCATCGGTCACTACAACATCACCGGAAACAGCCTGTGCTGCAGGCTTGGAATCGTTAGCCTTTTCCTCTGCCTTCTTGCCGCAGGAAGCCATTGTCATTGCTGCAACAGCAGCTGCGATCACCATTACCATACCGATTTTCTTGTTCATTTTACATTACTCCATTCATGCCGCCGGACTCTCCGGCTGAAATTTTATTTGTAACGGCATAACGATCTCCCATATCTCCGCCGATGATACATTGTATATCGATCGTTGGTGGTATGGGGATACTTTATGTCGGTTACTTACTTTCCTTACTATGCGTCATGCGCATAATTTCCTTACTGTGCGGTCTTACCGCTATTCAAACTGCACCGACCACATAAGGTCACGCAGGTCGTTGTCGATATCCGATACACTTGTTTCGGTTATCGTAAAGCAGACATTCACTTCGGTATACCCGTTGAAGCCCGTATACTGCAAGATCCTGGAGTCAACTCCGAAAGCCGACGTATCGAGAGTATACTCTCTGCGTATCCACGGGATACCGTTGATATCAAGGGTACTCCAGTCGATAAGAGACTGCCCTGCGGGCGGAGCTTTCATCAGATTCACTGCTCTCCTCAGCTATGCTGCTTCATTCGGCGCGGCACTTTCTCCCTGATCTTTATCGGGAGCCTTGCCGCAGGCGGTGAGTATCACCGCCGCCGACAGCGCCGCAATTATTATTCTTTTATCCATTAGTGATGGAAGAGTCTGATACCTGTGAATGCCATAGCCATACCGTACTTGTTGCAGGTATCTATAACATTGTCATCACGGATAGATCCGCCGGGCTCTGCGATATATGCAACGCCTGACTTCTTAGCTCTCTCGATATTGTCGCCGAAGGGGAAGAAAGCATCGGAGCCGAGACATACATCGGTATTCTTAGCCAGCCATTCCTTCTTCTCCTCGCGGGTCAGAGGCTCGGGCTTGGTCTTGAATATTCTCTGCCACTCGCCCTCAGCCAGAACGTCCTCGTACTCATCGCCGATATATACGTCGATAGCGTTGTCACGGTCAGGTCTGCGGATATCGTCCTTGAAAGGCAGAGCCATTACCTTGGGGTTCTGTCTCAGCCACCAGTTATCAGCCTTGCTGCCTGCAAGTCTTGTGCAGTGTACTCTGGACTGCTGACCTGCACCGATACCGATAGCCTGTCCGTTCTTGACATAGCATACGGAGTTGGACTGGGTATACTTCAGTGTGATGAGGGAGATCATCAGATCTTCCAGCTTGTCATCGGGGATATCCTTATTCTCGGTAACAACGTTGGAAAGCAGTGCCTTATCGATCTTCAGCTCGTTTCTGCCCTGCTCGAAGGTCACGCCGAATACCTGCTTGCGCTCGATCTCAGCGGGAACATAGTTCTCGTCGATCTTGATGATATTGTATGTACCCTTTCTCTTGGACTTGAGTATCTCCAGAGCTTCATCGGTATAGCCGGGAGCGATAACGCCGTCGGATACCTCTCTCTGTATCATCTTGGCAGTAGGAACATCACATACATCGGACAGTGCGATGAAATCGCCGTAGCTGGACATTCTGTCTGCACCTCTTGCCCTTGCATAAGCGCAAGCCAGTGAAGAAAGCTCGCCCAGATCGTCAACGAAGTATATCTTAGCCTCAGTCTCTGTCAGGGGTCTGCCGATAGCGGCACCTGCGGGAGATACGTGCTTGAAAGAAGTTGCAGCGCACATACCGGTAGCAGCTTTCAGCTCCTTTACCAGCTGCCAGCCGTTGAAAGCGTCCAGCAGGTTGATATAGCCGGGCTTGCCGTTGAGCACTTCGATAGGAAGATCCTTACCATCCTCCATATATACTCTTGACGGCTTCTGATTGGGGTTGCAGCCGTACTTCAAAAGCATCTCGTTTGCCATTGTTATTACCTCCGATTAAAATATAATTTTATCCTTATCCGCGGGATCATCCGCGTCTTTATCAGCTTTTACTATCGGGACTTTACCGAAGAAATCATCGGGATCCACAGTTTTAGTTCTTTCATCCATGCGGCGCATTTCTATGCCCATGTTTTTGAACATCGGGTCATCAGGATCTTTTACCACCAGAATATCATCACTGTTTCTGTTGGCGCGGGCATCTATCTGTTCTGCCGAATACTTGTCGAACTGTAAAATATCTGCCACAGTGTTTCCCAGTGCTGCTCTTGTCAATGAGTCCATTTCTTTGCCTGTTGGTGCGCCCGAAGGTTCGTTCACTCTCAGTTCGATGGGTGAAACGCTTTTTATCATTTCGATAAACTCTTCAATTTCACTGCGTGTCGCAAAATTCAGCACATCGCTCGCTGCTTCACTGTTATACTTTATATAAATATACAGCTGATACGTCGGTTTATTGCTTTGAAGACCGTAATACCTCGGCTGAATAATGTCTATATCGGTGTAAAGAGTCAAATGACATGATAACAAACCGTAGATACCCTGATCCAGCGCTGCATTGTCGCCCTTCACATTCCGGCATTTTCTTACAGCTTCATCAAGGTCGCCCTTGTACAGAAGTTTCGAGCGCCTGTATTCCTTTTCTGTCTTGCTGATAAAGAAAAGGAACGGCCCCCAAAGCAGCAGCAGAAAAGGTAAAGCAAAGATCAGATCAAATACGTCAAAGAGCATCATAGGTAAGAATAGCAGTGTGAAAAGGGTGATTATAACAAACCCGTTCTTTTTGTTCTGCCTGTACTTGTCATTATTATTCATATTCTGACACCTCCACAGGCGATGTTCAGTCACAGTCAGCATAAAGCTGATACTTTCCGCAGTGCAGGCACCTGAAAAGATAGCCCTGCATACTGCCGCCGTTTGTCATACATTCTCTGATATCACCGATATCGAACATAGCCTCGTCCTTGCGGTAGATATCTTCCAGTTTATCTGAAAGACCCATCTTTTCAAGTTCTGCCATACCCACATAGCCCACAAAAGCGCAGTAATCATTACAATGTGCCAGCCAGACTTCCTGCTGCCACCCGCAGTATCCCGGGGTACGGTGTATAAGTTCGTCCAGCTTGGATACATCATCAATCTCCTCACAGCTGTAAGCGTCCTGAAACTCGCCGTCAAATTTCTTTGCGGCACTGCCGTCGGCTATACACCATGGACACAGACACTCAACATCTTCTGTCGAATAGAATGGACTTTCGTATACATATCCGGTCTTTTTGCCGCAGCATTCGCATATCTGCGGCTTGTCAGCCTTTTTGAAAGCCCCTGTGCCTATGGGGTCGGGGTGATATCTGAATTTCGGGAAGTCTTTATCCATATCCATACCTCACTGTTTCAGAAACTGTTATGCGAAGAAGATGATCACAAAATCTCCATGATGAGATAAGCTATGAAACCACCTCCCAAAGCTACCAGCAATGCGGTAACTGTCATTCTGACAGCAGCGGGCAGCCCTGATCTCAGTCTCAGCGGCTGTTCGACTTCTTTGGGTGGGATGGGTACTGTTTTAGAAAAGACCGCAGGTACTGCCAGAAAGGATATGCACAGCATCATAAAAATTATCCCGCCGAGATCATACCCGCCTGAATGATTCCTGAAGAAGTCTAACAACATGAAAGCTGTGATCGTCAGCACGAATACAAGCCCGTAATAGAGATATGTGAGCGTTTTCCAGTGCTGGACGCTTCTGGCATATTCATACCTGATATGCTCGATGTTCTTGAATTCATTTTTGGTTCTTTCAAGGACTGCCCTGTCAGAGCCTTCCTTTATGTTCAGCACCGAATCACAGTAGGGGCATTTTGTCACCCGCTGACCAGGGGCATAGTTTATATCACCCGAACAGTTCGGGCATTTCATTGCCATTATTTCCATGTAATTACCTGCCTTGGCTCATTTCAAAGACTACCGAAGCCACACTTGATCCGCTGTCCTTTTCGGAAAAACTGTCTCCCTTGACCATCTCGCCGATCACTCCGCCCAACAGCAGCATACCGATCACGATACCGTAAAGTGCTCCTGTTGAACTGGGTCTTTCCTTGGGGGTAAGTTTATTCAGAATTATATCGGGAGGAGTCGGTGCAAAGGAATGGAGTATCGGACCGCCGCCAAAAAGCAGCACGATAACAGGAAAGCCTGATATCGTTGACATACTCGAATGTTCAGGTGCAAAGCCGAACACAAAACCTATGACTACACACAACACCATTGAGACATACTTTATGGTCTGCCACCTTTTAAGCTTTGCCAGATAGGTTTTTTTAGCGTTCTCAGCAGCAGCGCTATCTCTCATCATCTGCTCATAATCCAGATCTTCTGCGGACATGGATATCTTTATAACCGAATCGCAGTAGGGACATTTGCAGCTGGTTTTACCATGTTTATAATTTATGTTCCCTGCACAGTTTGGACATTTCATGGATAGCAGTTCCATAATTCTTCTCCTTTGGAATATTTTTACAGGTCAAAGCTCTGCTTACCGTTCTCGGTCAAAAGTATGACCTTTTCGTCCTCGATCATGCCGCCTATGACATGGTTCTCGTTTATAAAACGGAAATACTCCATATGCTCCGCCAGAGTTTTATGCTCGGGAACAAGTATCGGCATAGGCTCGATGCGCGAACCCTGAAAGGCTATACACTTACATTCGGTATATATATCCTTTATCATATCCCGCAGTTTATCCTTGTTGGCAGGGTCGGTAAACTTCTCATAAAGCTCTTTGCCGATATCGTAAAGCTCGGTCATCTGTGTGCTGCCGATATTTCCCGCAAAAACATACCGTCCGTCCTCTGTCATGCCGAGCGTGTACCCGTTGCCGGGAGCTATCGAGAAATATCTTATCAGCTGCCTTGCCATTACTTTGTATACTTGTTTACGATCTTCGATACAGCCTTGCCTGTTTCGATA
Organism: Ruminococcus albus AD2013; assembly: GCF_000526775.1. NCBI lineage: Bacteria > Bacillati > Bacillota > Clostridia > Eubacteriales > Oscillospiraceae > Hominimerdicola > Hominimerdicola alba. Next base: position 3,217,610 of record NZ_JAGS01000001.1, on the reverse strand, counting down.
TCGATGAACCTTACAAACAGGGATACCTTGTTATCCTCGTTCAGTGCGTTCCAGAGACCGTTGGTGAACTCATCGATATCGTTGGGGATAGCGATCTTCTTGGGTTCACCTTCAAAGCTGGGCAGAGGATTGCCGTCACCCATATAGGTGTGGATGAAATGACCAAAGCCTGCTATGGGAGTTGAATAGCTGAAAGTGAATCTCTCAACACTGTCTGGGTTGCCGTCAGCGGATTTCAGTATGCTCATAGCATAGTTGTACTGACCGTCGCCAACGTGCATGATACCGGAAATTCTGGGTGTATAGTTGGGAGCATCGTCCTCATACTCTCTTGTGCGCAGGCTCTGCTCGAAAGTCTGCTGCTTGTCCATAAGCTCGTATATAGTATCAGTCTGATCGCCGTTGGTAACGATGGTCTTGTTGCCCAGTACTCTTACAGGGGAATATATTATCAGATGAGGATCGGAAAGCTTTGAAGGATCAGCTGCCTCGGTCTTGATGCCGTCAGCAGTTTCGGTGAAAACTCTGTTTCTGGAATTCACGCTTCTGCCCATGATGAAATAAGCAGTAACAGCGTGCTTGCCGTCAGCGCTCTTGCCGATGATGATACCTCTTCCGGGGTAAGCGTTGCCTTTCAGTTCCTCGTAAATGTCAAGTGTTTTCATATTTTTTGACCTCCTTGATAAGGTTTATGGTTGACCATTGAACTTTGCTTCAATGGTATTTACCAATGTTTTCTTCATATTCTTTAACAGCTTAAAAACAGCCTAGTAAAAAACCACTATCGCGCACAGTGAATATGCACGCGCATCATATCAACTATATATTATAGCAGAAATTTTCGCCGATTGCAAGTCATAGCAAAGAATTATCACTATTTTTTTTCAGATAAAGCCATTAATCAACGTAAGCCTTGCCGTCACGGATAGTTATTCTGTCCTCACAGAACAGCGAAACTGCCTTGGGCAGGAGCTTCCACTCCACGTTTTCCATTATCTTCTTCTGGAGAGTTTCGGGGGTCTCGTCGTTGGCGATATCAACTGCGCCCTGAAGAATTATTGCACCTGCGTCTGCTTCTTCATTTACAAAGTGTATAGTCGCACCGCTGATCTTGACACCGTATTCCAGAGCCTTTTCATGAACTTTCAGACCATAGTAGCCCTCACCGCAGAAAGAGGGTATCAGTGCGGGATGAACGTTGATTATCTTGTAGGGATAAGCCTTTGTAACTACTTCGTCAAGGATTATCATGAATCCTGCCAGCACAACGAGGTCGGCTTTCTGTCTGTCAAGTTCTTCAAGTATAGCCTGACTGTATGCCTTTTTGTCAGCATACTCCTTTCTGGGCAGCACCACTGAGGGTATACCTGCCTTAGCCGCTCTTTCAAGGGCATATGCGCCCTCTTTTGAGGATATTACACAGCTTATCTTTCCGCCCTTTATCTCTCCTCTTTCCTGAGCGTCTATCAGTGCCTGTAAATTAGTCCCGCCGCCCGAGACCAGTACTACTATATTTTTCATAATGATACTTCCTTTCGGTCAAAAATAATAAACACATACGGGCTTACCTGTTTCAGCCGCGTCCCTGAATAGTTTTTTCAATACATCCAACACTTCGCCGCTTTTAGGCAAAAATCTCAGTTTCGTCTTATCCACCGCCGCAAGCTGTCTGTACACTGTTACAGGGTCTTTAAATTCGTATACGTCATCGGGACAAAGTTCCTCATTTAACATATCAACATGATAATAGAGCTGTAACCCGATAAATCCATATTCTTCCGGTTTTATACCGTCAACCACAGCACCAAGATATCCGTCCCATATACCATAGCCCCACCTTATGCCCTTTTCATCACAGGTAAAAAAGACGTACTCTTCCTCGCCCTCAAAACCGGCGTAGTATTTTTCGTCGATATACTTATAGTCCTCAGCGGACCAGGTCATACGCTCCATACTCAATACTCCCCCGCACCTTCGTTTATAACAACCTTTTTAATGCCTTTCATACCGTCCAGTGCTTTCGGGACTTCGGTTATATACTGTTCATCATCTGCATTTCCGAGATCGAGCATCACCGTTACTTTGTCGGGTTCATCTGCAAAGACCATAACATCTCCGTGATATGTATTTTCGTCATCCTGCGGGAGTTTATCCATACACTCTTCCACCGCACTGATATCTTCATCTGTGGGGGGATTTTCAAAATAAACGCTGTACAGGAACATCTCTCCGTCAAAGCCATCGACCTTGATATCATAACTCAGCTTTAGTTTATCAATGCCAAGCGTCTCCTCATAAGTTGGCATCTCCGATTTGATATCATCAACACTGACCGCCTTTGGGTGGCTTTCACGATAACCGATATAGCCAATTGTCAGTACTCCCGCCAGCACGATAAGTCCTGCAAGCTGATGTCCGTGCCTGTGCCAGAATGTCTTCAGCGACTTCCTGTTGTCGAATTCTCTCACGATAAGCCCTCCGCTTCGCATCTCAGCTTGTAAAATATCTGTATAAAAGGCGGTGCGCTCTCCATTTCCTCAGCCATAGCAGAAAGTCTGCGCTTACCCGTCCGCCTGTCGAGTATCGCAAATATCCTGACAAGCGGATACTCGCTTTTCAGGCTCTCCTCAATCGGCTGTGAAGAGAACATATCAAAGGCGCGGTAAAATACTTGATGGTCAAATCCGCCAGCTTTTTCGGCTTCATCAAATGCTTGCATCCAGCTTCTGTGAAGCCCTGCGCCGCTTTCTTCCTGCTCATGGTATTTCTGTGAATGCAGCATCATGAGTTCAAAATAGTCGCTCTTGAAGACCTCAACACCGTCAACACGTATTGCCGCACGCCCCTCATGGTCGGGATATTTGCTGTATGAGGTGGCAAAGTATGTCACACGCCCCTGCAATGAGGGCGCAAGAAACTCCGTCTCAAGCCTTTTCTTTATCTTTGTAAACGGCATAATGCCCTCCTTACTTTATGCTTCCGCCGTGGAACAGACATTCATATATCTGCACACCATTCAACGATATTATCTCATGCCCATAAAACCAGCAGGTATCACCGCTTACCTCGCATTCGTATACATATCCGCCGTCTTCATAACGCGCAGGTCCTCTGAATGGCTTATCAGCAGGAACTCTTAACAGTGCCTCTTTCAGAAAATCTCCGCTGAAATTCTCACCTGTCACTCTGCCGACATAATTCATCGACCAGAATGGTTCGCCGTCACACCATAAAGCTTCCTCGCCCGCAAATCTCTCGCCGCCGAGATAAGTATCTATGTAGGTAAGCCCGTCCTCGCTGTACTTCAAATCATGGGATTTCGGACGGCTGCTTGCGCTTTCCGCGCCCTTGCCCGCATAAGTGGCTTTCTTCGCCCTTATCAGAAATCCGATAACCTTATCGTTAAGTTTGTCCAACATCATTTTCCTCCGCAGATATCAATTATCTTATCGGCATATCTCTCCGCGTATCTCATGGAGAACTCTCCGTGATACATTCCGTCAAGCACCTCGATGCTGCTGCCCTTAACGGCTTTGTTTATCATCTCAGCCGATCGTTTTACCGACTTCATTTCTTTTCCGCCTGCAAAAACATACACTCGCGCAGAAGTATCTTTCACAGAGCTTTTCAGTTCATACTGCTGATTTGCCGTGAGAAAAGCTGTCATATTTTCAAGAGTTATCTCCTTGGTGTCGCGGAAATAATCCTCAAACAGTTCGTCCTTTATCTTCAGTGCCGCGAACTGTTTCCTCGCGAACCACTCTTTTTGAATCAGCCCGTAACTCATTTTCAGTGATGAGGGCAAAAGCGCCGCTGTCATCTTTGAGGGTATAACAAGTGCGCTCTCTATCACTGCATTTTCGCAGATATCCCCGTGCTGTGCCAGCATTTCAAGTGCGACCTGTCCGCCGAGAGACAGCCCGCCGAGAAGTTTCACACTGCCGCCGAAATTTTCATCTATATATGTAATGACTTCCGTCGCGGTGTCTTCTATCGAAGAAAAGTCCCTGTCGCTCCCTGCATGACCGTCTAAAATAGGAAGAACCACACGATACTGCTTTGAAAGTATCTGCGCAGCTTCGCGGTATCCCCACCATGAGAGCCCGCCGCCGTGGAGCAGGATGATAGTATCGCTGTTTTTCTCACCGAAAATAACTGTCTTCATGGTGATGTCACCCTCTTATCGGCTTAGCTTCTATCTCCACCCACGCAGGCTTGAAACCGCAGTTCAGCGCGATATTCTGCGAATGGAGATTTCCCGCACCTGTTCCGTAAAATGGTATATCACCCATTTCGGTTATCCTGTTTTTCAGAAGCGTCACAAGGTAAGTACCAACGCCCTTTGAACGGTATTCGGGCATAACATCAATGCCTATCTGCATCCAGTGAGGTGCATCTTCGGAACAACCAGCCATGCCCATGATGTTGTCGCCGTCGCAAGCGACAACCGCTATCCTGTCGGGGCGTGTTGAAAGCGCCGCTTCGCATATGGCATTTTCAAAACGTTCATCGCTGTAAAACTGATGTATCTCCTCATCATAGTACCACTTTACGGCATAGTCTGCCTGTGGTGTTACATCACGGCAGGGCAGGAACATATGGTGTGTCTGTGTAAGACCGTATCCGTACTTTGCAAGTTCTCTGTCTATCGCCGCAAGGTTTCTGTGTTCCATCAGCTGATGTCCCTGTTTACTTTTGGCAAATCCATACAAAAACTCATGTATAGATTCGTCAGCCGAAATGACAGTTCCTCTGCCGACAGTCGCCATTGAGAGGAATGTCTTTTTCGTTGAATACAGTCTTCTGCCCTCGTTCAAAGCCGATGCCACAACAGTGTTGCTGTCTTTGAAAAAGTCCTCAGCAGTGCAGTTATAATCAACAGCCAGCTGGGTGAGAAGCTTATCGAAATAGTTTTTAAACATATCTGTCACCGAAGTTTTGACATCTCATTTTTCAGAAAATCTTTGTCATACTTTCTGCGGTAATCCCTCAGCATATCATCAGCTGACTTGTGCTGAAACTCACCGTCAGCCATCATCAGCGGGAAATTATGTACGCAGTCGCACAGCAGATATTCCCTGCCGCGGTCTCCGTGACATTCCGCCATCTCGCTTATCACCCGCGACAGTACAGCACAGTATTCGCCAGAAAGTTCAGCACGTCTGCCGTCATCGGGCTTGTCACCGCATACCCATGAAAGTATATCATCGTTCTTATCAAAGTAACCGCGAAGCGCACTTCTTACAAAACCCTCTGAGGGTGATGCCTTTGCAAGTTTATCCGATATCTCCCTGAGTGCAGGCAAATAAGCACCGACCCTCTCGGGCAGTACCCTGAAACACACTATCATAGAATGGATATCGAAAATGTCATTGTAAATAGATTCCATAACACCGAACTTCTTTCATCATGACCCGTTTAAAAAAGCCACCCGACACGAGCCGCGCCGAGTGGCTGAAAATACTTTTTATCAGCAGATGATAACGCCCATGTCGCTATCTACCAGCTCGCCGAGAACATAAGCATCCTCGCCTGCGGCCTTGATAGCAGCGATAGCCGCATCAGCGTCAGCCTTGTCAACAACAACAGTCATACCAACGCCCATGTTGAAAGTATTGAACATATCTCTCTCGGGGATATTGCCTGTCTTTGCGATAAGGTCGAATATAGGCAGTACCTGAACATCGCTTCTCTTGATCTGAGCGGATATGCCCTTGGGCAGTGCTCTCGGGATATTCTCGTAGAATCCGCCGCCTGTGATGTGGGATATGCTCTTTACCTTTACAGCATCCAGCAGGCTCATGATAGCCTTAACATAGATGCGTGTAGGTGTCAGCAGTGCCTCGCCAAGAGTTGTACCCAGCTCGTCATAGTGCTTAGCCAGATTTTCCTCGTTAACATCGAATACCTTTCTTACCAGCGAGAAACCGTTGGAATGTACACCGCTGGACTTTATAGCGATCATTACATCACCCGCCTTCTGTGTGGTGGGGTCGAGTATCTTGTCCTTATCAACAACGCCGACAGAGAATCCTGCCAGGTCGTACTCTTCCTCGGGCATAAGACCGGGATGCTCCGCAGTCTCACCGCCTACCAGTGCGCAGCCTGCCTGTACACAGCCCTCTGCAACGCCTGAAACTATGCTTGCGATCTTCTCGGGGATATTTCTTCCGCAGGCGATATAATCAAGGAAGAACTGGGGCTTAGCGCCGCAGCAGATTATATCATTTACACACATAGCAACGCAGTCGATGCCCACGGTGTCATGCTTGTCCATCAGGAAAGCGATCTTGATCTTAGTACCAACGCCGTCAGTGCCCGATACCAGAACAGGCTTCTTTATGCCTGTGATATCCAGTTCAAAGAGTCCGCCGAAACCGCCGATACCATCGATAACGCCCTTGGTAACTGTTCTGCCTACGTACTGCTTCATAAGTTCTACTGCCTTGTAACCGGCAGTAACGTCAACGCCTGCATCCTTGTAGCTGTTTGAATAACTGTTCTTGTTCATAAATGCTTCCTTTCGGTCATATACTTTAACTTGTTGTAAGTGTTATTCCTTGCCGTTCCAGCAATATGTGCAAAGTCCGCACTCGGGTCTGCCTACTGCCCTTACTGTACCCTCTACGGACTGGAATTCCAGTGAAGTGAGCTTCAGTCGGCGGCATATCTCATCTCTGAGATACTTGCCTCTCTCGGTGTTGGTATCGCTGTATTCGCTGATGTACTTAACACCCTCGATACCCTCATTCTCGTCGATTATCTGCCTTGCGATGAGTTCCAGCTCAGAAGTGCTTCTCGAGAAGTTAAGGTACTTGCAGCCGTACATTATAGGAGGACAGGCAGATCTCATATGAACTTCCTTAGCGCCGTTTTCATAAAGGAACTCAACCGTCTCCCTCATCTGTGTACCTCTTACGATACTGTCATCAACGAACAGCAGCTTCTTGCCCTCGATGAACTCATGAACGGGTATCAGCTTCATCTTAGCTACCTTGTTTCTCATGGACTGATTTGTAGGCATAAAGCTTCTGGGCCATGTGGGAGTGTACTTTATGAAAGGTCTTGCAAAGGGGATACCGCTCCTGTTGGCATAACCGATAGCGTGAGGAGTACCCGAATCGGGAACGCCGCATACGTAGTCAACATCGGGCAGTCTGCCGTTCTTGATGTCGTTCTCCGCCATTATCATGCCGTTGCGTATTCTCATGCCCTCAACATTGACGCCCTCGTAGTTGGCGTTGGGGTAGCCGTAGTAAGTCCAGAGGAAAGTACAGATGCTCATTTCGTCCGTACCCTCGGAGAGTATCTCGTAGCCGTCCTTGGTGAGCTTCAGTATCTCGCCTGCTTTCAGCTCATGGCAGGTCTTGTAGCCCAGCTTCTGGTAAGCGAAATCTTCAAATGAGAAGCAGTATCCGTCCGATCTCTCACCGATGAGAATAGGCAGCTTGCCTGCCTTGTCCCTTGCGCATATGATGGAATCCTCAGTCATAAGCACCAGTGACATAGTGCCCTGTATCTTCTCCTGAGCGTAGCGTATACCGTCAACGAAGCTGTCTTTCTGAGCTATCAGCGCACCGATAAGTCCTGCGGAATTGATAGCACCGCTGCTCATAGTCTCAAAGTTTGCACAGCCTTTCAGCAAGAGCTCCTCTGTCAGCTCCTTTGCGTTATGTATAACGCCGATGGAGCATATAGCATAAAGACCCATCGTAGACCTTACCATTATCGGCTGAGGATCTGTATCGCTTATACATCCGATACAGACCTTGCCGCGCATAGCCTCAACGTCTTTCTCGAACTTTGTTCTGAAAGGTGAGTTCTCAATGCTGTGAATGTTTCTCTGAAAACCTATTTCGGGCGCATATGAGGTCATACCGCCTCTTCTTGTGCCCAGATGTGAATGATAGTCAGTGCCGAAGAAAACGTCCTGTATACAGTCGTTAGCTGACACTGCGCCAAAAAATCCGCCCATAAATCAAATCTCCCGATACCTTATTATTTTTATCGGATATTCGCCGATTCCCGACGCATATCCGTTATCCGTCAATTTCCTGAAATTATATAACTGCGGCAGTCTGCAGGCGTTTCCACGATAATGTCAGCGCCGCATTCTTCCGCTTCTTCCCTGCTGCCGTAGCCCCACAGCACATATACGCTGTCAAGCCCGCATTCCTTGGCTCCCACGATATCATGGAGCCTGTCGCCTATCATAAGCACGCTGTTTCTGTCCGTAACGCCAAGATTTTCCAGCGTGTACTCGATGACTTCTTGCTTCGTGTCCCTTGCACCGTCCACTCCGGAACCTCCGATAAAGGTGAAATACTTTGCCATATCGAAATGCTCCAAAAGGCTTCTTGCAAAGGGTTCGGGCTTGCTTGTAGCAACTCCGAGGACGAATCCGTCGTTTCTGAGTTCTTTAAGTATATCCTCAACGCCCTCAAACTTTTCAGAATCGAAAAGCCCGTCCACAGGATACTTTTCGCGGTATATCCTGACCGCTTCCCAGGCGCGTTCATCGTCCAGTCCGCAGAATTCCTTCATCGACCGAAACAGCGGAGGTCCCAGAAATCTTCTCATATTCGGAGGTTCTTCCAGTCCCATCTTTTCCATGGTGTACCTCACCACGCTGAATATTCCGGGCGCTGTATCCATCAGTGTGCCGTCAAGATCGAACAGCAGGAACTTGTATCTGCTCACAGTGCAGCCAGCTTTTCCTGCAGAGCAGCGTCCTTTGCCTTAACGCCCTCGATCATCTCAGCCTTTGCAGCTTCCAGCTTTTCTGCCAGACCATCATCGGAGAGTGCCAGCATCTGTATAGCCAGCAAAGCCGCATTCTTTGCACCGTCGATAGCGACAGTCGCTACAGGTATGCCACTGGGCATCTGTACAGTAGCCAGCAGAGCATCAAGGCCATCAAGATTGCTGGACTTGCAGGGGATACCGATAACAGGCAGTGTAGTGTGTCCCGCGATAACTCCTGCCAGATGTGCAGCCATACCTGCCGCACAGATGATAACGCCGAATCCGTTTTCCTTAGCCTTGTCTGCAAAATCAGCGGCAAGGGCAGGTGTTCTGTGGGCGCTCATAACATGACATTCATAAGGCACACCGTAAGCTTTCAGCTCGGCACACGCCTTGGATACCACAGGAAAATCGCTGTCCGAACCCATGATAACTGCTACTTTCTTCATATCAGCATCAAACTCCTTCTTCAACAAAAAAAACTGCAGCTATTGCGTTGCAGTTTCAAATTTGGTCATACTTGTTACTTGCATGGGTGTACTTAGAGTGTGATGAGACAAAGCGGCAGCCATCGGTCGCTCCGCCCATGGAATATAAAGCTTTTGAATCTTTACATATTCCCGAATACATCATACGATACTCCTGTCCTGCGCCATGCGGCTTTTAGGGAGGGTCATCCCCCCGATATCATATAAATATTGTACAATATTCTCGGGACAATTTCAACAGTTTTCCATATAGAATTTGTTAAGGTTATAAAAAGATTTATTGTGTAAAATAACAAATCATATCATCAATAAAAGACTCCCTCAGCCCTGTTCAGCGCACTTATCGCCGACATATCAACAGCCGTTTCCGACACTGTGCGGCACTTGCACAACCTCTGCACCGAACGTATGCCATCCGTGTCGGTGCCCGAAAAACCGCGGTATCCCGCTGTTCCTAACACTCTTGCCGATATTTCTCCGTTTGCATAAAGTCTGAAATTATACATCCTTATTTCTCCTTCGTACTGTTCGCTCAGCCCTTAAAACCGACTCCATTTATCTGTTCATCAGTATGCCCCATATTCGATAAATAATGCGCTTGCCTATTGACTTAATGTCACTTATATGTTAAAATTATATTATCGATTTATAGCTGAAAATTAACATAAATAACAAATTACTTTGTTTGCTTACGAAATGTTAAAATAAAACGACAGAAAACAATGTTGGTCTTTCCGAAAAACGGATAAGCCGACAGATAGATAAATGGGGAGAATGTAATGGATAATCTATCGAATATAGGCGTTATAAAAGACGTCATGCAGCGCCACGGCTTTACATTTTCAAAAGCCCTCGGGCAGAACTTTCTGGTAAACCCCTCGGTTTGCCCCCGCATAGCTGAGATGGGCAATGCTAAACCCGGCTTCGGAGTGATAGAGATAGGTACAGGCGTGGGTGTGCTTACAAACGAACTGGCAAAGCGTGCCGATAAGGTGGTCGCCATCGAGATAGATGAACGCCTTATCCCCGTGCTTGAAGAGACCCTCGCCGAACATGATAACGTCAAGGTCATAAATGCAGATGTAATGAAAGTCGATCTGCACAAACTTATCGAGGAAGAATTCGATGGACTGGAAGTCGCTGTATGTGCAAATCTTCCATACTATATAACGTCCCCCATACTCATGATGCTTCTCGAACAGCGTCTGCGGATACGTTCCGTCACTGTTATGGTGCAGAAAGAAGCGGGCACACGCCTGTGCGCACCTGTTGGCACAAGGGATATGGGAGCAGTTACCGTAGCCGTCAACTACTTCTCAAAGCCTAAGATACTCTTCAATGTTTCCCGCGGAAGCTTCATGCCCGCGCCAAACGTTGACAGCTGTGTGGTGCGCTTTGATATCAATGATACCACCCCCGAGGGAGTAACCGACGAAGCCTTTTTCTTCAAAATGGTGAGAGCGGCATTCTCGCAGCGCAGAAAGACCTTGGTGAATTCCGTGTCCGCAGGTCTCGGCACCGATAAGCATACAGTCACCGCCGCCGTGGAAAACAGCGGTCTCGGGGCAAATGTCCGTCCCGAACAGCTATCCATGGAGGAACTGGTGCGTTTCAGCGAGGAACTGAAAAAACTCACGTAAATACGACACATTTCCCACACTCTCGATGATAGAATATGTTCATATATTCTATTATCGGGACGTGAGAAATATGCTACTGAATGTTAAAACAAGATCCGTAACTCCTGCCAGAAAAAGGCAGATATCGAAAAGTACGGCAACAGCACGAAAATGGTCATGCCGCATAATTGCTTTTGCGGGCGGTCTCCTGACAGGTCTTTCTGTCACTCTGGGCTTTCCCTCATTTATGTGCGGCGCGGCAGCATCTCTGGCAGGTAACTATTCACCCGCCGTTTTCCTCGGGACGCTGCTGGCTTTTATGCTGAACCGCGGTATCGAAGCAGGTATAGTGCAGATATGCTCCGTGCTTGTGATAACAGCCATACACTTTATCGACCCCTTCGGAGACAGGCGTGAAGAACCCGTCTATCGCTCCCTCGTGGTGTCGGGAGTGCTGATGCTGTTCTCCTGCGTTGTTACTGCCGCTGTGCCTAGCGATTTTTATCTTGCGTCCATGCGCATGATAAATTCTCTGCTGGCAGGCTGTACCGTTTTCATCACAATGTCTGTGCGTGACTCCGCAAAACACAGCGGTGTTTTCGACCTCACAGGCATGAACGGTATGTTCGCGGGAATGTTCTTCATAATGATGGTGAGCATATTCGCTTCGGTGAATATATTCGCCATAAATCCCGGCAGGATGCTCGGCGCATTCATAATGCTTCAGGCATCAAGAAGATACCGCAGTTTCGGCGGTGCAGTCATAGGCGCACTGACAGCCTGCGGCGTACTTGTCAGCGACCCCTCACTTGCAAGAAACACTCTGCTTCTCGCAACGGCAGGGCTGATATGCGGAGTATTCGTCCGCTTCGGCAGACTGGCAGCTGTCATGAGTTTTCTCGTAACTTCCCTGATAAGCCTTGTGGCAGTGGGTATCAACGGCGATACTTACCATATGTTCGCGGATATCGTAACAGGCTCTATCCTGTTTCTTATCATACCCGCCGATAAAATAAAGAATTTCAGCAAGCGAATATCGGGCTTCCAAAGCACCCCCGAACTCATCGGACAGACCACAGCCGCCAGACTTTCAATGGCAGGCAGGACTCTCGGTGAGATACGCCGCCGTCTTGACATGGTCACGGTAACTATGGACAGGAACACCGCTTCCCGCACAGCCTCGTCAGAGGTCAGACGGTGCGTGTGTACCGACTGCCACTCTTATCACCTTTGTTTTGAGAAAAACGAAAACACAGAGAAGGCTTTTGATATCCTTCAATTTACCCTTGACCGCGGCGATGCCGTAACCGATGAACAGGTCAGGCAGACAGTACTGTGCTGTGACAGACCTGTACTTCTTGCCGAAGCTTTCAACGACCTCGAAAGACATATCATACGGGACAAAGCCGAGAATATCCGCATCAGGGAACTGCGGACAATGCTTACCGATCAGCTTCTCTCAATGGAAGATATCCTTTCCGACCTGTCATACCGTTCATCACGGGTGCAGTCAATAGATACAGGACTCTCCGAAAGCGTGCGAGAACAGTTGGCTGTCATGGGATATAAGGGCGCAAAGGTATGCGTCTATATAGACGAAGACCTCTGCCGAAGAGCCGATGCCTTTGTAAAAGGCGTTTTTTCGGGAGATATCGCTAAACTTACAGCATCGGTGTCCTCTATTCTCGATTGCGATATGGCTCTGCCCGATATCACCGAAGAAAACGGCATGACGAGGATATCCTTCTCCGAACTCCCCTGCTTTACCGCGGAAGCCGCAGTTTTCTCGGCATCTGCCAGTGGAGAGTATTCAGGAGACAGTTATGATATCTTTGATATAGGCGGCAGCGAGAAATATATACTCCTGTCCGATGGCATGGGCACAGGCAAACGTGCAAGGCTGGATTCTTCATTCACTGTCAGCCTCAGCCGCAAGCTTCTCACCTCGGGACTTTCTCTCACCACCGTGCACAGGCTGGTATCCTCGATGCTTCGTGTAAAGGGCTGGGAGGAAAGCTTTGCCACCATGGATATAATGCATCTCGACCTCTGCGGAGGACGGGCTTCACTGCTGAAAGCGGGGGCAGTAAACAGCAGGCTGTGCCGTGACGGCGCAGTAGTGTCTCTGGGAGATACTTCATTTCCCGCAGGGATACTGTCTGATTGTCCCCCCGATAAATGCGAGATAAAGCTTTTTGACGGCGACATCATAATAATGAATTCCGACGGTGCGGACGAAGATTCCGCACAGCTGATAGCACAGACTGCGGCAGATAAGACCGACTGCGATATCAACGAACTGGTGAACCGTCTGGGAAGCATGATACTCGACCGCAGACAGGGCGCAAGAGCAGATGATATCACCGTGATCGCGGTGCGTATAGGTACGCGTAAAGATTAATTATGTATACATTTGTATCTTTTAGTGTATAAATCCGACATTTTTTATTAATACCATATACCATATGCACAAACCCGCTGGTTAAAATATGTAGGAACTTGAAAAAAATTACAAAACCCCTTGCAAAAATATTAAATAAGAGTTAAAATAGATGTATAAAAAGGCATCGCTATGCCTTGTTAAAAAGGAGGAAAGAGTTTTCATGGATAAAATACCTCAGGAATATGAGATACCTCTATACCTTTTCCATAACGGTACCAACTACGAGACTTACCGTTTTCTCGGCTGCCATAAAGGCACAAAAGACGGGAATGACGGTTATTATTTCAGAGTATGGGCTGCCAAGGCTCGCGCCGTTTCTCTGGTCGGCGATTTCAACAACTGGGACGATAACGCCACACCTATGCAGCAGATCGAAAAATCCGAAGTCTGGGAAGTATTCATTCCCGGTCTGAAGACATACGATACATATAAATTCTCCATAGTCGGCTGTGACGGCAAACGCCGCTGTAAGGCTGACCCCTACGGAACACACATGGAGCTGAAGCCCCAGACGGGTTCTAAGATATTCGATATCGAAGGCTACAAATGGAAAGACGATAAGTGGCAGGAAGAACGCAAGACCAAAGACGTTTACAACTGCCCCATGAATATATATGAGGTTCACCTGAATTCGTGGAAGTCCTGCGATGACGGAGTATACTATTCCTACACCAAATTCGCAAATACGATAATACCTTACCTCAAGGATATGGGCTATACCCATATCGAATTCATGCCCCTGGCAGAATTTCCCTTTGACGGTTCCTGGGGTTATCAGGGCATAGGCTACTATGCACCTACCTCACGTTTCGGCACTCCTCACGAGTTCATGGCGATGATAGACCTCTTCCATCAGGCAGGTATATCCGTTATCCTCGACTGGGTACCCGCACATTTCCCCCGCGACGAAGCAGGTCTGTTTGAATTTGACGGCGGTGCGAGCTATGAGTACGCCGACCCCAAAAAGCGCGACCATCTCGCATGGGGCACAAGAGTATTCGACTACGGCAGAGGCGAAGTCAAGAGCTTCCTCATCTCCAACGCACTTTACTGGATAGAACAGTACCATATCGATGGTCTCCGCGTTGACGCAGTGGCTTCGATGCTGTACCTCGATTATGACAGACGTGACGGCGAATGGACACCCAATATATACGGCGGACATGAAAACCTTGAAGCTGTGCAGTTCCTGCGCGACCTCAATACAGCAGTTTTCTCCAGATGCCCCACAGCACTGATGATAGCCGAAGAATCCACCGCATGGCCGATGGTAACCAAGCCCGTCACCGACGGCGGTCTGGGCTTCAACTTCAAATGGAACATGGGCTGGATGAACGATATGCTCAAATATATGAGCTACGACCCCATAGACAGGGCATTCCATCACGATATGCTGACGTTCTCCTTCTTCTATGCATTCTCGGAGAATTTCGTACTGCCTATATCCCACGATGAAGTAGTACACGGCAAAGCTTCACTGGTAAACAAGATGTACGGCGGAGATGTTGACAAAAAGTTCGAGCAGTGCAAGCTGTTCAATGCATATATGATGGCTCACCCCGGCAAAAAGCTGATGTTCATGGGCACAGAGTTTGCCCAGTTCAGAGAGTGGGACTATGAGAACGGTCTTGAATGGTTCCTTGTAGACGAATACGAGAACCACCGCAATTATCATGCTTTCTCAAAACGTCTCAACCGCTTCTATCTCGACCATCCCCAGTTCTGGCAGAAGGACTTCGACTGGTCTGGCTTCAGCTGGATAGCCAATGACGATTTCAGACAAAGCATAATCATATTCCGCAGATTTGATGCGGAGGCAAACGAAGTCATCGTTCTCTGCAACTTCGTCCCCGTTGAGAGAAAGAGCTACTGCTTCGGCGTGCCGTATAAGGGCAAGTATACCGAGGTATTCAACTCCGCCTCCCCCGACGGCGCACCTATGACCAACGGTACTGTCAAATCGCAGGACGTTCCCATGCACGGCTTTGAACAGTCGGTATGCATAGATATACCGCCTTTTGCCTGCCTGTACTTTGAAGTTAAGAAGGACGGCGAAAAGAAAAAAGCGGCTGTCAAAAAGGCAGAACACAACTCAGATAAGAAAAAATCAGCTAAAGAAAACTAACAGGCATACAGCTGTCCCGCCATCATCACAGCGGGCAGATATCAATAGAAAAATAATTAATATGGTGGGTGAAAATTTATGTTCAACAAAAAAGAATGTGTGGCTATGCTTCTGGCAGGCGGCCAGGGCAGCAGACTTTACGCCCTGACCCAGGATGTTGCAAAGCCCGCAGTGCCTTTCGGCGCAAAGTATCGTATTATCGACTTTCCTCTGTCTAACTGCATAAATTCAGGTATAGACACAGTAGGTGTCCTCACACAGTATCAGCCTCTGGTACTCAACGAGTACATAGGCAACGGTCAGCCATGGGACCTCGACCGTGTTCACGGCGGCGTTCATGTACTGCCTCCTTATCAGAAGGCTACGGGTGCTGACTGGTATTCGGGCACTGCAAATGCTATCTATCAGAATATCGGCTTCATCGACAGATATGACCCCGAGTACGTTGTAGTGCTTTCTGGCGACCATATCTACAAGATGGACTACAACAAGATGCTGGAATTCCACAAGAAAAAGGGCGCAGCTGCCACTATAGCTGTTCTCGATGTTCCCAAGCACGAAGCAAGCCGTTTCGGCATAATGATAACCGATGAAGAAGATAATATCATCGACTTTGAAGAAAAGCCCAAGAACCCCAGATCTACACTGGCTTCAATGGGTATATACATATTCACATGGGAGAAGCTGAGAGCTTACCTCATCGCCAACGAAAAGGACGAGACCGCTTCCAAGGACTTCGGAAAGAATATCATACCCGATATGAGAGAAGCAGGCGAAAAGCTGGTAGCTTACCGCTTTGACGGCTACTGGAAGGACGTCGGAACCATCGAGTCCCTCTGGGAAGCTAATATGGATCTTATAAATCCCAATATCCCCATAGATCTCTACGATCCCAACTGGAAGATCTATTCCAGAAACCCGATATTCCCTCCCCAGAGTATCGGCAAGAATGCCCAGATACAGAACTGCATGGTAACAGAGGGATGTGTCATAGACGGCTCTGTAGAATTCTCAATGATATCCGACGGTGTTATCGTTGAAGAGGGCGCTGTTATATATGACTCTATCCTCATGCCCGGCGCAGTAGTCAAGAAAGGCGCTAAGGTAGAGTATGCCATCGTAGGTGAAAACTCAGTCATCGGCGAAAACTGCCAGATAGGTGCAAGACCAGAGACCATCGAGGACAAGGACAGCTGGGGCGTTGCTGTAGTTGGTCATAACCTGAAAATATCCGATGGAGCCAACGTTGTGCCAAAGGCGATAATCTACGAAGATATGTAAGAAAGGAGACCGGGTAAAATGGAAGTTAACATGGGTAATGTACTGGGTCTTGTTTTCGCAAATATGCACGACACGACTCTCGGTGATATGACAAAGAACAGAACTATGGGTTCTGTAATGTTCGGCGGAAGATACCGCCTGATAGATTTTCCCCTCTCAAATATGGTAAACAGCGGTATTTCCGAGGTAGGTGTGATCACAAAGAGCAATTATCAGTCTCTTATGGATCACCTTGGAAGCGCAAGAGAATGGGATCTCGCAAGAAAGAAAGGCGGACTTTATATACTTCCTCCTTTCGGCAATGTTGAAAGCACACTTTACAGGGGCAGGATCGAAGCAATCTACGGCGCGATGAATTTCATCACACATTCTGCCGCAAAGTATGTGGTACTGACAGATTGTGACGTTATCACAAATATCGACTACAAGCCGATAGTTGCAAAGCATATCGAGACTGGTGCCGATATAACCGTAGTGTCACACACAGGACCATATACCTCGGAAGACCTGAAGACCGCCACCGTACTGAACACAAATGACGAAGGTCAGGTAACCAGCGTGCTCATCCAGCCCGAACTCAGCGGCACCTGCACCTGCAGCCTGAATATGTTCGTCATGAGCATGGAATTCATAGTAGATATGATAAAGGACTCCATCGCAAGGGGCAAAGTTTCCTTCGAGAAAGATATCCTTCAGGAAAGATGCAATGAGCTGAAAATAATGGCTTATGAATACAAGTACTATTTCAGCAAGCTCAATTCCACCGATACATACTTCAAGGCAAATATGGATATCCTCGATCCCGAGAACGCAAGAAAGCTCTTCGTTCCCAAGAGATCCATCTATACCAAGGTAAGCGACAACGCACCTGCTAAGTACGATCTCGACAGTATCGTCAAGAACTCTCTTGTTGCAGACGGCTGCATAATCGAGGGCGAAGTTGAGAACTGTGTGCTGTTCAGAGGTGTAAAAGTCGGCAAGGGCGCAAAGATCAAGAACTGCATCCTCGGACAGGGTACTGTTGTAGGCGACGGCGCACAGATGAACTACGTCATCACCGATAAGGACGTAACCGTTGCTCCCAAGCACGTTCTCACAAGCACCGCGGATTACCAGATGTACGTATCCAAGGGCGCTACAGTATAATAAAAATCAGCCGCACGGCGCCGTCGGTCGGTGCCGTGCGTTTTCGATAATAAAACATGGTCTGTGGGAGAAAACGCACCTGTTTCACAGCATAAATACTAACTTTTACAAATGAGCGAAATATGGAACTGAAGAATTATTCAAACGATCAGCTGTATGATATTATTGAAAGAACGGAAGATTACGTTAAAATGGGCGAAGCCTTCAAAGAACTTATGAAACGTTCATCTGATGATGAGCTTGTTGAGATCATAGATGATATGGTATATATCGATGAAGTTCCTTATGCATTAAATGAACTCATGGAGCGGTCATCTTCAAAAGCTTTTGATACAGGCATGGATATCCTTATAAATGATAAAGGAGACCATTTTCTTCAGGCTTGTGTATGGGACACTTGCTATGACTTTAATGATGCCCAAACGGTCACGCTGATGAACCAAAGGAAAACAACAATGGGATACAGCCTGATAGAAACAATACTTTTAAGTATGTATAACTATCAGACAAATTCCTTTCCCACTGCTTTCCAAAAGCTTATCATAGATTCGTATAATAATATGCCCGAAGAAAAGAAAGCTGAATTTTCAGATATGTTTGATGATTTTTCAAAGAAATATCAATTGTAACGGCTGCCCCGGCAGACCCCACCAACTATGACCGACCTATCAATTACGCAAAAGGAGGGTGATACTATGAAGATACTCTATACAGCCAGCGAGGGACTTCCCTACTCCGCATCGGGAGGACTCGCAGATGTTGCAGGCTCACTGCCCGCCGCACTAAACGCACTCGGACAGGACTGCCGCGTTGTACTGCCCCTTTACGGCAGTATCCGTCAGGAACTCAGAGACAGACTGAATTACATCACCAATTTCACCGTGCCCGTAGCATGGCGCAATCAGTACTGCGGTGTGTTCGTGGGAGTGGAGAACGGCGTTACCTACTATCTTCTGGATAACGAATACTACTTCGCCAGAAACGGTATGTACGGCTTCTACGATGATGCAGAAAGATATATATTCTTCTCCCGTGCAGTTCTCGAACTGCTGAAATTCATCGACTTCAAACCCGAAGTCATCAACGCCAATGACTGGCAGACTGCACTCGTGCCCGTTTACTATGATATCTTCTACCGCTATCAGCCGGGATACGAGGATATAAAGACAGTATTTACCATACACAATATCCAGTATCAGGGTCAGTACGGTCTTGAACTGATAAACGACCTCATGGGCATACCACTATACCATACCGATATGCTGAGCTATGACGGCGACGTGAATTTCATGAAAGCCGCAATAGAGGTCAGCGACAGAGTAACAACAGTATCCCCAAGCTACGCATGGGAGATACTCGACCCCTGGTATTCCCACTCTCTCGACAGAGAACTAGTCCACCACCAGTATAAACTCAGCGGTATACTCAACGGAATATCTCAGACGATATACGACCCCGCCACCGACAAGAACCTCGCCCGCAACTACAGCCTTAACGACAGACTGGGCAAACTTGTCTGTAAAAAAGCCCTTTGCGACGAACTCGGCATAGCATCGGGCAAAGAGCCCATCATCGGCATAGTCACCAGATTTGTGTCACATAAGGGTCTCGACCTCATAAAGTATGTCTTTGAGGATATGATAAGCCTGGGCTATAAATTCGCAATACTGGGTTCGGGCGAAAAGATATACGAAGACTTCTTCACCGAGATGCACTACCGCTATCCCGACAGAGTAGGTCTCCGTTTAGGATTCGTCCCCGAGCTTTCAAGAAAGGTATATGCAGGTGCCGATATGTTCCTCATGCCGTCCCAGAGTGAGCCCTGCGGACTTGCCCAGATGATAGCCCTGAGATACGGCACTATCCCGATAGTCCGCGAAACAGGCGGTCTCCGCGATACCATACGCGATGCAGGCGGCGAAAACGGCAACGGCTTCACTTTCAAGAGCTACAACGCTCACGATATGCTCGATGCCACTGTACGCGCAAGAGCGTACTACGACGATAAAATGCGCTGGGAGCGCCTGGTATCTACCGCATTCAAGCAGGATTTCAGCTGGGAGCGCTCCGCCAGGGAGTATATACGTCTCTACGAAAATATCAATTAAAACAGCAATACCTCAAAATGGTACAGCTGAAAGAACGAGGGTGGACTATCGAAAGTCCACCCTCGTTCTGCGTCAGCAGAATTATTGCCTCACCTAAGTTTCCCGAACAGAACAAAGGCGCTTCCGCTGATGCGGAAGCGCCTTTGTTTGGTTGGAATGTGTTTATATAGAGTGTAATCAGTTAATTAAGAGTGATCTCGACTACCGAGCAAGCAGGAAGCTTAACGGTCAGCTTGCTGTTTTCAAGCTTGACATCGTGAGGCCTGATAGCGACTTTCTCGGGATCATCGAAAGTATTGCAGGCATGAACGTCCTCGGTGAGGATATGTGCCTTAACTTCCTTAGCGTCGAAATTACAGATATCGCAGCTGAGCTCGGCATCGTCGTCAATGGAGCAGTTTGCGAGAGTTATAGTCATAACGCCGTCCTTTACGGAAGCGGAAGAAGATATCATAGGAACGCTCTTGCCACCGCAGCAGTTCTCGTTATCGGTATGGCAGTATACGCACTCAGCATCCTGATGAGCCTTGAACATATCGAAAACGTGGTATGTAGGAGTCTTGACAAGCTTTTCGCCCTCAGTGAGGATTATAGCCTGAAGAACGTTGACAACCTGAGCGATATTAGCCATAATAACGCGCTTGCAGTGACGGTTGAAGATATTCAGCTGCATAGCTGCAACGATAGCATCACGCATAGTGTTCTGCTGATAAAGGAATCCGGGATTTGTGCCGGGTTCAACATTGAACCAGTTGCCCCACTCGTCCATGATAAGACCTATCTTGTTATCGGGGTCGTAGCGGTTCATTATCTCGGTATGTCTGGTCAGCATAACGTCAACGTAGTTAGCGAGGTTGAGTATGGTATAGTAATCGTTGGCATCAAACTCTGTGGAAGAGCCCTTGTCTACCCAGTTGGGAACGTTGTATGCGTGGAAGGATATGCCCTGTGCCTGGTCGGGATTGAGGTTCTTCATCAGCACCTGTGTCCAGTTGTACCAATCCTCTCCGCCGCCTCCGGGACCGCAGGCTACCTTGAAGAGCTCGTTGCCGCTGTAATTTTTGCAGTAGCTCTGGTACTGTCTGTACTGGTCGAGGTAATATTCGGGGCGCATATTTCCGCCGCAGCCCCAGTTCTCGTTGCCTATGCCGAAATATTTCAGCTTCCAGGGCTTCTCTCTGCCATTCTTCTTTCTCAGTTCTGACATGGGAGATATACCGTCAAAAGTCATATACTCTATCCATTCAGCCATTTCCTGAACGGTGCCGCTGCCTACGTTGCCTGCGATATAGGGCTCACAGCCTACCAGTTCGCAGAGTTCCATGAACTCGTGGGTACCGAAGCTGTTATCCTCAACAACGCCGCCCCAGTTAGTGTTTACCATCTTTTTACGGGTAGACTTATCGCCTATGCCGTCTTTCCAGTGGTATTCATCGGCAAAGCATCCGCCCGGCCAACGGAGTACAGGCATCTTAATCTGCTTGAACGCTTCAATAACGTCTTTTCTGATACCGTGGATATTGGGTATTGATGAATCCTCGCCCACGTAGATACCGCCGTATATACATCTGCCGAGATGTTCGGAGAAATGTCCGTATATCTCGCGGTTGATGTGGCCTGTTTTGTCATTGGCGTTAACAAGCATCTTAAAATTTTTCATATCGGTATACCTCCTGTAACTTAGAATTAAGTAAATTGCGCGAACGTCCGCGCTGCGTTTCACAGTAATTACAATATAACATATTGACAAACCAAATTCAATGACGTATAATATTTTTGTACTTACTTATCCTACGATTTGTATTCTTTTGTAAAGGGGTGGCTGTATTGTTCAGGCTTCACAATATGGGATTGGATATGCATCACAGTGCAGATTTTTCCATCGAACGTCCAAATGGTTCGGGTGACTGTTTACTTATCATATTCAAAACAGACGCTCTGCTTACTACCGATGGCAGGGATTCTACCGTATCACCTGACACGGCGATAATATACAGCGAGGGTACTCCCCAGTACTATCGGGCGATATGCGGCAGTTATGTGAACCATTTTCTGCATTTCGGCATGGAGGACGGCGACGCCGACGGGCGTGTGATATTCGACAGACTGCTTACGCCCGGGCGTGTGAGTGATGCGGAGGATATACTGCGTATGCTGAGCCGTGAACAGCTTTCCACATCGCCGAACAAGGACGAGTATTCATCTATGCTGATAAAACTTCTGCTGATGAAGGTATCAGAAGAATCTGACGGAACAAGCGATGCACAGCTTAACCCTCATGCAGAGATACTTGACGCTCTGCGTGCGGATATATATGCGAACCCGGGTCAGTTCACCTCGGTGGCACAGCTGGCTGAAAGGGTTAGGGTCAGCCCCTCGCATTTTCAGCAGCTTTACCGCAGCAGATTCGGGGTAAGCTGTTATGAGGATCTGCTTTCGGCAAGGATACGTACCGCGCAGTACTATCTTTCATCAACAGCTCTGACAGTGCGGGAGATAGCGAATCTCTGCGGATATGAAAACGAGGTATGCTTCATGCACAGGTTCAAGGAACGCACAGGTACAGCCCCGGGAGCCTACCGCAAGCTGATAAACGGTAAATGATATGGACAAGATGAGATTTGCCGAAGCGCGGAGAAAACTCCTTGAAAAGCCCCAGAGCAAGGGTATAGGCACGCTGTCGGAGAAGACTGTCCACGCGGTGCTGAAAGAGTATTACGGCGGCGGTGAAGAGAACAAGGAGATACCTCTGGGCGGATTTGTGGCGGACGTTGTTTCCGAAGACGGTGTCATCGAGATACAGACAAGGGCGCTTTATCGGCTGGAGCGGAAGCTGGAAGCACTTCTGCCATTATGCAGGGTGACAGTGGTATACCCGATAGAAGCAAGGAAATATCTGCTGGATATCGACCCCGACAGCGGCGAGCTGATATCGAAGAGGCTTTCGCCTAAGCGGTTGAAGATATGGCACGGGATAGCTGAACTTTACGGGATAAGGAAATTTCTGGGCAATGAGAACCTGACGGTGAGGTTCCCTGTGCTGACAGTCGAGGAAACTCGTATCCGTGCGGTGGAGAAAAAACGTCGGGCTGACAAGATAGACAAACTTCCCTCGGAGATGACTGAGGAAGTCGTTATACGGAGAAAAGAGGATATAGCGGCACTTCTGCCCGAGGAACTACCCGATGGATTCACATCAGCGGAGTTTGCAAAGCTATGTCGGATAAATGCCGACACCGCAGGAAAATGCATACGTGTGCTTTCTGTTATGGGTATTATCACCGAGTGCGGAAAGCAGGGACGCTGCAAGTTATGGAAAAAGACAGAGGGGTAATTCTGCATACGCTGCGGTCGGGAAACTGACCGATAACCAATAACCGATAACACAAGGTCAAAGAACGGAGGAATGAAAATGAAAAGACTGATAAGTGCTGCTGCCGCGGTAATGATCGTACTGACCATGGCAGGCTGTTCGCTTGGTAAAACCGGTGACAAGGAGAAGAGATCCGGTAAAAATGGCGACGCAGTCAATGTTCAGGATTTGCCAGAAATCGAACCCGCTAAAGGTATCGCTACTATATCAATAGTGACAGACGATGCAGGTGCTGAGGATTCCCTTGATTTTATCACGGAAACGGTATCAAGTCATATATCAGAGATGCAAGCTTCCTGGTATGATGATTACGTGATCCCTCCCGAGCCTGTTTACAAGGAATGCAGTATTACTCTTTACGATGAAAACGCCAAGGCGGTATCCGAGGAACTTCGCGGTAATGTAAAGGTGCGCGGCAACTGGACTACCACATATGACAAAAAACCTCTGCGTATTAAGTTTGATGAAAAGCAGAGCGTACTGGGCCTTAACGACGGTGCCGAAGCGAAAAACTGGCTGCTTCTGGCGAGCTACAAGGACGGTTCGATGCTTCGAGACAAGGCTTCGCTGCAAATGGCAAGGGGTATTTTCGAGAAAGACGGGCTATATGCATCTGATACTCAGCTGGTAGATGTTATCGTCAACGGAAAATACTGGGGCGTATATCTACTCGCAGAGTATCAGCAGGTAAATCCCGACAGGGTCGATATCACCGACCCCGAGAAAGACTATCAAGGCACGGATATCGGCTATTTTATGGAGTTCGACGGTTATTTCTTCAATGAGGACGACCTGCATCAGTTCAGGATGGATTACAACAAAAACGCACCTTTAACACCCTATGACGGCAATGACGGCAGTGGCAGGACAATGGCGGCACGCTGCAGCGATGACCCCGAAGACCCCAGAGACGAAGTCGGCATGACGATACACAGCAATATCTACTCGGTGGCACAGCATGATTTCATAGCCAATTACACCAACAATGTATACAATATAATGTACCGTGCGGCTTACGATGATGAAGCATGGGTATTCGATGATGATTACAAGACCATCTCGATGACGGATAAGATAACTCCCCGCGAAGCAGTTGAAAAAGTAGTTAATGTGGATTCACTGGCGGATATGTACATAATCAGCGAGCTTACCTGCGACGCTGATATCTACTGGTCGAGTTTTTATATGGACGCAGATTTCGGTGAGGGCGGCGACAAAAAGCTGACCTTTGAAGCACCCTGGGATTTCGATTCGGGACTCGGAAACAAAGACAGATGCGCTGACGGCACAGGGTACTATGCGGCGAACATCGTACCCGATGCAAACGGCGGTGTCGATGGCGGCGGAGAGTATGATTCCATCAACCCATGGCTTGCCGTGCTTATGTATGAGGACTGGTTCAGGGATATAATAAAGGAAAAATGGACTGCGGCATATGACGCGGGCGTGTTCACGGAAGCGCTGGATACCATAGAAAGCGACAAGACAAAGTACAAAGACGCATTCGAGCGCAATTATGAACGCTGGGACAACCTTGTACACAATGAGATATTTGCAAACGAACTATCAAGCAGGGCGAAGGAATGCAAAACTCATGAAGAAGCGGCAGATTATCTGCATGAATGGCTGAGTGCGAGAGTAGAATTCATGAATGGCGAGTGGGGCAAGTAAGGCTGAACAGTCAGCGCTGAACCTATTGCAATATTCTCGGAAGTATGTTACAATAGGAATGTCGTTTAATATACACTACAACATTGAAAAATCTTCTTTACGAGGTAAATAAAAATGAGAAAAAGCGGAATACTTATGCATATATCCTCACTGCCGAATGACTACGGCATCGGCAAGATGGGCAAGGAAGCTTATGAGTTCGTGGATTTTCTTGTACGCTCAAAGCAGAGCTGCTGGCAGATACTGCCTGTTTCTCCCACAAGCTATGGTGATTCGCCATATCAGAGTTTTTCGATACACGCGGGAAATCCTTATTTTATCGACCTTGAAACTCTTGAAAAGGACGGCTATCTCAAGCCCGAGGAGTACAAGGACATCAAATGGGGCGACGATAAGGGCTCTGTGGATTACGGTACGATATACGAAAATATTTTCACTGTACTGAAAGCAGCTCACAAGCGCTTCCGCAAAGACCCTGCCAAGGGATATGTGAAATTCGTGCTTGATAACAAAAACTGGATATACGACTACGGTCTGTTCATGGCGCTGAAATTCGCCCACGGCGGAAAAGCCTGGTACGAATGGGAAGAACCGCTGAAAATGCATAAAGGCAAAGCTGTCAAACAGGCTTCAAAGGACTACGCTGATGATATCGACTTCTGGTGCTTTGTGCAGTATGAGTATTTCAGACAGTGGAAACGTCTTAAAAAGTACGCCAACGACCGCGGAATAAAGATAATCGGTGATATACCGATATACTGCGCATATGACAGTGTTGAGGTCTGGGCGACCCCCGAATATTTCTACCTTGACAAGGAAAAGAAGCCCATCGAAGTTGCGGGATGTCCCCCCGATTGTTTCTCGGAGGACGGTCAGCTATGGGGCAACCCCCTGTACCGCTGGGACTACATGGCAAAGGAAAAGTACGTCTGGTGGATAGAGCGCATACGTGCGGCTTTCGGGATATACGACACTGTAAGGATAGACCATTTCCGCGGATTTGAAAGCTACTACTGCATACCCTACGGCGCACCGAATGCGAGAAAGGGTCACTGGAGCAAGGGCCCTGATATGAAGCTTTTCAAAGCGGTGAACCGCAAACTTGGTGAACTGGATATCATTGCGGAGGACCTGGGATTCCTTACAAAGAAAGTAGTCAAGATGCTTGAAGCGGCAGGTTATCCGGGCATGAAGATACTGGAATTCGCCTTTGACGGTGACAGTTCAAACGGATATCTTCCCCACAATTACAGCACTTCAAACAGCATATGCTACACGGGTACTCACGACAACGAGACTGCTCTGGGCTGGATAAAGAGCTGTGATAAAAAGACAGCTGATTTCTGCAAGAAGTATCTGAATGTCAAAAAAGACAGCGATGTGCCCTGGGCGCTGATAAGACTGTGCTGGTCAAGCGTATGCGATACGGCGATAGCACAGATGCAGGATATACTTGAACTGGATTCCACAGCGAGAATGAATACACCGTCCACTGTTGGCACTAACTGGAAATGGCGCCTTGAAAGCAGTGAACTGCTGACCGACAAACTGGGTGACAAGCTTGCAGATCTGACAAAGATCTATGGCAGAGCTCCGCATTCCGAAAAGAAAAAAGACAAGGCGGAAGAATGATCGAATACAGTCGCCGCCAACAAAAAAATCGGGCGTATGCATGACCTAATGCATACGCTCTGATTTTTGTCAATGATAACTGTACAGACCACGAGCTTTGTTTTACAAAATCATTTATCCGGTACACCGTTCTATTGCCGCATAATTACACATCTGTCCCAAAAAACGAACATCACACGCCCCGGTTATGTGTCGAATAACTGAAAAAGCCCCGAGAATACTTGAATAATCAAAAAAAAATGTGCTATAATGATAACTTGATAGTTTGTAACTTGATAAATATATCAACGGAAATATAACAAAACCAAAAAGGATGTCATATATTGGATAATATTACAAAAAACCGCGAGCAGTATAAACGGCTCTTGAATTTCATAGCCGCACTGGTGATAATCCTGTTCTTTGTAATGGGATTCTCGTTCGTGTGGTATAACTATTATAACAGTAAAATGCACGACCCCTTCTGGCATTACGGAAACTTCCTGATGATAGGCATTTACTGTGTGATGTACGCAACTTTCACAAGCCTGTTCAACGGATTCAGACTGGGCTATTCAAAGTTCATGGGACTTTTCGGTTCTCAGGTGCTGGGCATAATCAGTACAAACGCCATGGAGATAGTCCTCATCGCCCTTATCGGACGTAACAGAATGGATCTTTCCGCCATGGTGGTACTCGCCGCTATCGAACTGGTATTCGCCTGCCCATGGAGCTACGTCTTCACCATGATATATACAAAGATGTACCCGCCGCGGCGGCTGATAATCATCTACGGCAACTCAAATGCCAAGTATCTTGTAAATAAAATGGCACAGAGGACGGATAAGTATAATATCTGCGCAGCCGTCAGCTGTGAAGAGAGCCTTGATGAGATAGAACGGCGGATACTCCGCTACGAGGGCGCTATCATCACAGATATCCCCGGCGACCTCAGAAACAAACTGGTGAAGTTCTGCTTTGAACATTCCATCAGAACTTACATCAACCCCAAACTTTCGGATATCATTATCCGCGGCGCAGACGATTTCCACCTTTTCGATACACCTCTACTCCTCTCCCGCAACGACGGTCTTAAATTCGAGCAGCGTATGTTAAAGAGATTTTTCGATATCTCTCTGGCAGGTATCATGTTCCTGATACTCCTGCCATTCATGCTTATAACAGCCCTTGTCATAAAGCTCTACGACGGAGGTCCTGTACTGTACTCACAGGTAAGGCTCACCACTAACGGACGCAAATTCAAGGTGCTGAAATTCCGAAGCATGATAACCAATGCCGAAAAAGGCGGAGCACAGCTCGCTTCCGAGCACGACGACCGCATCACCCCCGTGGGAAAAATAATCAGAAAGATACGCTTCGACGAGCTCCCACAGCTGATAAATATCCTCAAAGGTGATATGTCCTTTGTAGGTCCCCGTCCCGAACGTCCCGAGCTTGCAGAACGCTATGAGCTGACAATGCCCGAATTCAAGTACAGGCTGAAAGTCAAGGCAGGTCTTACGGGATACGCCCAGATAATGGGCAAGTACAACACCACCCCCTATGATAAGCTGAAACTCGACCTCATGTATATCGAGCACCAGTCCATAAGGGAAGACCTCAGGATAATCCTCAGCACTGTGCGTACAGTATTCGTCCCCGATGCTACCGAGGGCGTTGACGATGAAAAGCCCATCGAAACAAAGCGCGACCTCATCGAGCACGATTTCAGCAAAGACCTCGGCATGACCGAAGAAGAGGTAGTCGAATACGAAGAAGAAAACGGACTGCCCAAACGCTAAAAAAACGCGGGCACCCGCAGGTCAATAAACAAAAAAGATCAGAGCGTATGCAGCCGAATGAATGCATACGCTCTTTCTATGTCCGTAAAATCATTGCCGCTGATACGAAGAATATAACAATGATATCCCGACTTATATTCACTGAAAAAATACTAATTATACAGTCCCCTTTTCCTCGTTCCCCGACGAGGACTTCTTCATTCCTATCAAGGCTACGCCGTCCGAAAACTTAGGCAGTTTAGGCAGTTCCTTTTCTGCCAGACCTTCTTCAAGCCCGGATATCAAAGCCTTTTTTCCGTAAGAAGCAAGCTGCGATAACGCCTTTTTCGCCGCGCTCCGCTGTTCGGGCGGAAGCCTTTTCAGTGCTTTCAGTATTGCCGTCAAAGATTTCCTCTTGTTGCTGCCCAGCTCGTTGAAAGTTTCACCCTCAGCTGCCTCAAGCACCGAGAATACTGCATCCACAAAGGTATGCCTGTCGCTCTCGTCCAGCGAAGATATCCAGCCCGTCATCGTCTTGTTGACGAATACACCCAGCTTTGAAAGCTCCTCCGCATAATCGAACCCGCAGCGCGTGACCTGCCATGAGTACGCAATATGCTGCGAAAGTCCGCTCGCATTGCTCTTGACTATTCGGTTCTGCGTTCTTCCCGAAAGCAGCTGACCCACCAGAGACGACTGCGGTATCACGCTTATCACCCGTGAAGTCACAGCAAGATATTCCTTCGATGCCGCCACTTCCTCGTTGAAACCGGGGCTGTCGAATGCGAATATCGCCCGCACACGCTTCCTTATGCTCTTTTCGCAGAATGCCGTAGCATATATCGCAAGATTACCGCCCTTTGAATGTCCCCCGAGTACAAGTACCTCCTTGCCCTCCGAGAAATTCTCACTCAGGTACTTCACCGCCATGCTCTGCGAAGCCGTTTCGTGCATAAAACTGAAATTCAGGTCTTCCTTCCACCCCGCAAGAGTGCTGTCCGTACCACGGAAAGCCACAAATGTAAATTTATCGAAAATGCAGGTAAGTGCCGAAAACTGCATATCCCGTGAAGAGTCAACATTATTCACGTAACCGCATATCCGCATACCATCAAACCTGCGTGATTCCGCCAGCTTGTTCACCAGCTCGATATCCTGCTCGTAGCTGACTATCCTGAGCTCCTGCGGAACTTTTTTGCCATCGAAGCTGTCTCTGAGCTCCGCCAGCGTGACCGTTTTGTCCATGCCCGCAGGTACTATCCTCTCAGCAGGAAAATAACTCAGCTCAGCAAGTATAAGTGCATCCACCGCATTGAACGGCGATACCGAAAAGGGCAGGTCGCCCCGCCAGTCAAGATAATCAAGAATGTTAGCCATACCCATCTCCTCCGCTGATATTATAACATATATTGATAAAAATGTAAAGATACTATGTACATATAAAAAACGCATATAATGCATAAGAAGAAAATTTCACTTGATCTTTGGCTCTTCAGCAGACAGAAAGAGCGTATGCATCAGTTTGCATACGCTCGATTTTTGCAGCTGTGCTATAAAGCAGGGGCATTAATTATTTCTGCTTCAGGATATCGGGTGTTGAACCTATGCCGAATGCCTGTTCGTTTTCGCGGTACTGGATAAGTGCGCGGTACATATATACATCTTCGGGGGTAGTTACCTTGATGTTTCCGCGGTTGCCCTCTACCATGTGGGCTTCCTTGCCGATACTCTTTATAAGCGTGCAGGAGTCTACAAGATTATCATAACGGTTCTCGGTTGCTCTTACCTTGTCGTGGTCAGCGATTATCTCACCGAGGTAGAAACTCTGGGGTGCCTGTGCAGCATAGGTATCCTTACGGTAGGGAACAGTTTCAACTGTCTTGCCTGTGGTGCTCATGAGGATAGTCTCAAAGCAGGGGGTGCAGGTGATGGCGTTGCCGTTCTGCTTAACACCCTCGATATTGTTGCAGATAGTATCATAGCTTACCCAGGGGCGTACACCGTCGTGGATAAGTACGATGGAATCATCGGGGTTCTCGCTCTGTGCCTTTTTCAGACCGTTATATATGGAGTCCTGACCTGTTTCACCGCCCTCGACTATTCCGCACACCTTGCTGATGGCGAATTTCTTCACCAGCTTGTTCATGTAGGGGATATAGTCTTTCAGCATTACGATATATATCTTGTCAATATCATTGTGATTCTCAAAGAGTTCCAGTGTGTGTACGATGATGGGCTTGCCGTTTATCTCAAGAAACTGCTTGGGTATGCCTGCGCCCATTCTTACGCCGCTTCCACCTGCGAAAATTACTGCTATATTCATTATATTATTCCTCCGTTACTTGCTTTCGGTCATATACTTTTTGATGAGTCCGACTACGCGCTCTGCTGCCTTGCCGTCTTCCCTGCTTCCTCTGTCGGCAAGGAACTGCTTGACATCATCGGCATATTTCTTATCATCAAATGCAAGTATATTTGCTTCCATCTGATCGTTGTTCTCAGCGATGGGGAAAGGTGTGGAATCAAGGGGATAATAGAATCCTCTTTCCTTGTCGTAGGATTTCAGGTCGTTGGCATAGATGAAGCCGGGTCTGCCTGTGAGGACGAAATCACATATCCAGCTGGAATAATCTGTGATGCCCATATCGCAGGCTGCCATAAGTTCCTGAATATCGGGGTAGAGGTTTCCCTGAAGTATATCGGGGTTGTTCCTTACTGCCTTGACATTTGCCAGCTTGTTTGCCACCTTGAAGTGGTATCTGTTTATTATCTTCCACTTGCCGCCGAAACGTTTTCTTGCGGCTTCGAGTATCCTGTTATAGTCGATATCGTAGCAATCGAGATTTCTTGCATCACGGAAAGTGGGTGCGTAGAGGATAAGATTGCAGTCTTCCTCGATATCGAAGAAATCGCAGACCTTAGCCTTGATAGCTTTCTTTTCCTCATCGGAACAGAAAAGTACATCGTTTCTGGGGTGGCCGTATTCCAGCACCCTTACCCTTTTGCTCTTCCAGTAAGTGGTACGGTATACCATGGTTTCAAAGGAAGAATTGGATATCATGAAATTGGTTATCCTGCCTGCGGTCTCGGCGCATTTTCTCCAGTGTTTATCGCTTACTGCGTCGGGATCTATCTTTTTAAGACCCATAGAACCGTGCCATGTGTTTATATATATCTGGTTGCCCTTTTTAGGAACATAGTTCCAGGGGAAGTTTACTGCGTTATCTACCCAAACCCTTGCGGTAGCCATCTCATAAAAATGTTCGAGAGAATTTCTTCTCACTACTCTTACCTCGGGCGGGAAAGGCAGAGGCAGGCTGTCCATTATCTTTTTGGTGGTAACGAACACGATATCATAGTTAAGACCCTGTCTGATTATCTCATCGCAGATATACTTGGGGTTGCACTCATATACATTATTATAATGCATGAACACTATCTTATTCTTTTCGACCTTATCCCTTGTGCTGTATGATATATATTTTTTCATCAGATAGGATATCAGCAGGTCGGTCTTCTGTCTTGCACGCATGAAAGTGAACTTGAAGAAAGATTTTTCAGCGGCACGGCGCTGTATCTGACCCAGCTTGCCTTTTACTTTATACTCACTCATTTATATTTCCTCCGTTTGAACGGGGTCATTCCCCGTATTTTCCAAAATTTACACTGACCACGTCATGACCTGCTTTTCGCAGGCTGGCGGGAATAAGTTTCATATAATCTCCGTAGGAATATTCCAGATACTTGTCATAATTTGAGGGTACGGGATATTCGCGGTCTCCGAATCGGAGATATTTCGGTCTGCCCAGCCACTTTGCGGGGAATGCCCCGTGACGAAGATGTTCGCCCGTGCCGTCGTAAAGACTATGGGTGGGGAACTTATCAAAAAATGTGACTGTGCGCTCCTGTATTTTTTCAAGTGTACGGATATCGGTATGCTTTATGAAAAGTGTAGTAAGCCTGCACAGCAGTTTCAGTTTTCCGTAGAAGTGCATAGGTGTGCCCTCCCATTTATGGAAGACCATCGACCTCACGAAAAGGGTGAGGAACACATGGAGTTTCTGCAGTGCTTTGATATCCGCTGTTTTATCGTGTACGAATATATCTATGAATATACCCTGATGCATATTGCCGAAGCGGGACGAGAACCGTGTTTTGAACTCGGTGCCGTTCAGCCTTATCTTGGTGAATATGCTGTGGTATTCGCTGTCGGTCTCAGATGACTGGAAGAAGAACTCATCGCTGTTTATCTCGCTGTTCACCACCGAAAGAAAGCGTTTATAGTCATCCCTCAGCATCATTACATCCATATCGTCGTCCCAGGGTATCATACCGCTGTGACGTACAGCGCCTAAAAGTGTACCTCCGCCCAGATAATATTTTATACCGTTCTTGCGGCATATCCTGTCGAATTCGTTAAGGCACAAAAACAGGGACTTGTGCAGAAGCGAGAGTTTTCCGCCGTAGGTATTATCAAAGCAGAATAACTTATCCCCGTGCTTTTTTGAAAAGTCCAGCATGAAAATGCTGTCCTCATAGGAAAGCAGATGTTCAAAGCCGCCAGACATGAGGGACTTTGCCTTGATATTGCATCCACCGAAACCGCAGTAGTACACACCGTTTCTGATATTCTTCCTTGATGCCATGAACAGTGCGGCATTGAAGACATCATGTATAACGGACGAACTGTTCTCACGGGGAGTTCGGCTGTGGCTAAAACCTGCGCCGAATATCATGCCCGTATAGAGGACTGCGCATTTATCTCTGTATTTTTCAGCTTCCGCGGGTATATCCGTTATGAGGATATGCGGGAAGATCTCAGCTGAGGGGACAACGCCCTCACAAAAAGAAAAGCGACAGCACAGCACTTCTTCATTGCCCGAAAGCGGGACATCAGTGCAGTACACGTCCTTTTGTTCAAATATATTTTCAAAGGTATGTTTTATCTGTTTATCTTCACAGAAAAGCATTATGCCGCGGCGTTTGAGTATATCAAAGCGGACACAGTCTGATTTTACACAGCGCTGTACCCAGTCCTCGGTATAATCATTAAGCACATTTTCGGACAGCATAGCTGCACCTCCTGTATCTTGGCAGTATTGCCTATACATTATATCACTATTCACCTGAGTTGTAAAGCGAGTAAAGTCCCGCAAGCCAAAGTTTTAGCGATATTAACAACTAAACAGACTTAATCGGGATAAATTTATGCTGATTCCTCATGTAAAAAGCAGGGACGTTCACTGCATATAGCAGGAACGTCCGATGCTGCATTATGGTAAAAGGTGAATTTTTACTGTCCTTCGGGGAGGATTATAGCGGCTGCGATATAAGGTATGATACCTACTCCGCCCATGCACGCAAGAATAACTGCGCCGAGTCTTACGATGTTCACATCAACATTGAAATATGCTGCAATACCTGTGCATACGCCTGCCAGCATGGAACCGTTCCTTATCCTGTAAAGCTTCTTTTCCATATTTATACTCCTTTCGGTGTGCGACTTTACTGATTACTGAAATTATACTATTGTTTCCTCGGTTTGTCAATACCGTCAGAGGATATCTTTATCGGTGGTGTTATTGGTATTATCGGGGGTGATATCCACAACGGGAGAGTAATTCTGCTGCGGCGCCTGACCCATTGCTGAGGCTGCATCAGGTACCTCGGGAAGGAAGATAGCTGCAATTATATATGCGATTATTGGAAGTCCGCCTATGCAGCAGCCTGTTACGCAGGCTATCCTGATGATATTGGGGTCGAGGCCAAGATATGCACCTAATCCGCTGCATACGCCTGCGATCATTGATCCGTTTCTTACTCTGTAAAGCTTATTTCCGTTCATAATGTTATCTCCTTTCGGGTGTCTGCAAATAATTTTTTCGTTTTGTGTCGTTTATGTTTTATATTATTATACCTTAAAAACTATTAAATAATCTTTAAATACGGGGCTCAGTTTTTCCAGGGGCGTTTACTGCCCGTCCAGCCCTGTTCCTGCCAGTGCTTTTTGTCGCGTTCGTTGATGCCTTTTCTCTGCATAAGATGCATACCGAAGAACACGGCTTTTGTTTTTAAAGATGGTGTCACATGACCCGCACGGCTTTTTATGGCATTTGCCATGGCGGTGGTCTTTCTGTCGATGGCGGCGCGTTTCTTGTCGGATACGCTTTCCCAGTCAGTCGCCATTACGCCCACGCCGTATTTGTATATCTTACCTATCCCCCAGAAGAACAGACTGTCGCCCATATCCTTATTTGTTTTCCCCATGCCCGCACCTGCGGCGGTGGATATGCACACGCCCTGTTTGGTGAACATTCTTCCGTCGGGTGAATGTACCATCCAGCGGTAGCCGTAGTGGTCTAGAAAAGCTTTCATCGCACCTGTTGCGTGGAAGACGTAGACGGGGCTTGCGAGTATTACCACATCGGCATCATCTATTGCTTTGGTTATGGGTGAAAGTTTCTGATAGTGGGGACATTTGCTTTCGTGTTCAAGAAAACAGCGGGTACAGCCTGTGCAGAATTCTCCGAAATCCCTTGGCAAGAGAAATTCAGCGAGTTCTCCGCCTATCTTTTCGCCCAGCATATGTGCTATGTTGTAGGTCGAGCCTTTATGGCTTTGTCCGTGGATTATGACCGTTTTCATACTTACCTCTTATGATGGTATCCTGAAATGATATTATTTTTCTGTGGAGATCGCGCTTCGTAAGATAGTCAATCTGTCACGTGATACAGAAGCCTGCAATGAGTTCCCGAAACCCGATACAGATATCAGCGGGTGACCGTCATCGTTTCCGATATCCGTGGTCATGCTTTCATTTTCTGAGATCTCTGTGCAGGTATCTCCGCCTGCCATCGCCGTAACTATGACTGATATGATGACAGGTATCATGATAGCCAGGAATATTTTTCCTGTGATATTCAGTATTCTCTTCATTTTATTGTTTCCTTTGGTCTGTTCTTCACATTGCGGGTCTGACGGTATTTCTGTTTATTATCCGTGCAGTGCCCAGATGGTTATCATAGCATCGTATACGCCGTGGCATATCATCAGCGACAGCAGTGTACAGCCCTTTATCTTATTTCTGTATGTGCAGAATATGAAGCCTATCACTGCGGTGACAAAGATCTGTGCTATATTTCCTCTGAATACATGGAATAGTCCGAAGAGGAGGGACGAACCTACGGCGGCATATATCTCTTTGCCGAAAAGGCTTTTCAGTTTACTGTATATAAAGCCGCGGAACACCAGTTCCTCTGCGGCACCTACCGAAAGTATGCAGTAAGCGAATTCGTATACGAACTGCCATGGTTCGGTATAGGACTTCCCGCTGTTTACGTATTCTCCGAATCCTGCGAGAACGGGTATGCCTGTCAGCACCAGTGATGTGCCGAGACCCAGCCCGATGCCGATAAGTATCTGTCTGAGGATACCTTCCTTTTCAAGCCCTAAGTCGGCGGGGCGCATTTTATCCTGACGGATAATTATTATCGGTATTACCGCTATCGCCCAGTAAAGGACGAACATCAGCGGAGCGCGAAGCGGGACGGGCATATTCATTGCTATTTTGGCATTGAACATATTCAGCATGAAACCTCCCACCATGCTGCCCATAAAGCCCATCGTAAGGCTTAAGAGGTCATTATCACGCTGTTTTGCCAAACGTGCCGCGCTTACTGTTCTGCCCTTTTTCCAGACGCGCTCTTTTTTTATTCCATTGGTCATATCATGTCTCCGTATATTCTTATTATGGCTGACGTTTGATTTATGATCTGTGGGATATCGGTCAGTTATCGAAAGTGATCTTGATATCGCCTACGCCTGTATCGGTATCGATGGAGTATTTCTTATTGTATTCTTCCTCATTGTTGGTAAGGGCGATCTCACAGTCGCCTGCACCTGTGTCAACATCTATATCGCCGTTGACTTCACCGTCGAAGTTGAAATCACCTGCGCCGATATCTACATCAAGACCGCCTGCTATGGAATCGGTGAGGGTTATATCCCCTGCGCCGATATCGATCTTGACTTTGCCTGTACAGCTGATGCCATCAGCGGTTATCTCGCCTGCGCCTGAATCAAATGATGCTTCTTTGCACTTGATATCAGAAACTGTCAACTCACCTGCGTCAACTTCAAGGTCGAGTTTTTTATACTCCTTTGCGGGAAGATAGAGAACTGCGTCAACTTTCTGACTTCCGTTAATGAAATTGAAAAAGTTAGTGAGGTCAAATTTCCAGCCTTTTGTAAGATCGACCCTAAGAATTCCGCCGCTTTCTTTTATCACATAGTTCTTAGGAACATCGCCCTCGATGTGGATACTGTCGTCAGAAGATGTGCGCACCTCGAGTTTGCCTGCGCCGACATCTATCTCTACGGATTCGGTCTTGCCGAGATCGATATCTTCGGAAACCGAGACAATGTTGCCATTATAGGACTTTGCGGCATCTGAGGTCTTATAGAATACTGCACCGCCTATCAGCATTACAGCACCAACAACTATCAGGCCGACGGAGAAGTAAGGGAAAACCCTGCGGGTGGTGGTATATGTCTTTTCTTCAAGATCTATATTATTCATAACGCTGTCCTCCTTTTCCGAATATCTTTCCGAAAATGCTGCGCATACCGTTTACACAAGCGCCTGCAAGTCTTCTGATACCTGCGAAGCCTGGTCTTGCTACAAGACCGAAGATGCCCAGCATTATCATGCCGATACCTATCATCATGATGCCTTCGGGAGTGTATTCAAACAGGCTTACGATGCCCGAAATCACCATTGAAAATCCGCCTGCCACCAGCGCGATAACGATGGCGAAAAGTGCTGCAAGTATGCCGAAGAGTACACCGCCGACAGCTGCAACAACGCCTATCCACAGGGGGAAAGTCACGATAAGGAGGATTATCTTGAGAAGAGTATTATTACGGGTGGTTCTCTGTTCTGCTGTCATTGTGGGATCGTTGAAGCTTCTTTCAAAAGCGTTTTTAGCCTCGTTGATAGCACCGCCGATCGCCTGATTTGCTTTTGTAGCCGCATCAAAGAATATTCCAGAAGTTGCAGCCGAAGTGTACTGACCATTGCCGGTAGTGTTTGTATTTTCATTAGCTGTATATCCGTAGCCGTAATTGTATGAACCGTTCTGCTCGTTTTTTTCCTTGCCGACTTCTTCAAATGCAACATCCTGAACGTCATCAAATGGCGCTCTTCTTGCCTCTCCTACTTCATAGGCAGCATCGCCTTCGGTATGGATACCGTTTTCTATAAGTATCTCCTTGGCAAGTGTTTCGGGGTCACCCAGAGTCTGAGCTGTCTGTTCGTCACTGCCGTAACCAGCATCAAGGAATATCTCCTCATAATAGCTGAGCGCGTCCTCGATATCCTCGCGGGGCAGCCCGCCTTTTTCAAGGTTATATCTGAGGCTTGTAAGAAATTCAAGTCTGTTCATTATCGTCCGCCCCCTTGTTCATCAAAATACTGTCTACCTTTTCTTTATGTGTCTGCCATTCCTGACGATATTCTTCCAGTGCTTCGTTACCCTTAGGGGTAACTCTGTAATATCTTCGGTTCCTTCCCATAAATTCCTTATCATAAGTCTCCAGATAGTCGTTTTTCTGGAGCCTTCTGAGTACGGGGTAGAGGGTCGATTCCGAGATATCAACGGCTTTTCTGAGGAACTGTGTTATCTCATAACCGTAGGTATCGTCGTTCTGTACCACCGAAAGCACCATAGCGTCCAGCAGTCCTGCATTGACCGGAAATCCCATATTCCTGCTCCTTTCTTTGATAACTCTGTGCATAGTCGTTCTCCTTACCCGCGGGGCGTTTCTTTTGTCTTTTGTCTGATGTCATCTCGTCTCTTTTGCTCTGCATTGCATTTTATACTGTGTAATATATTTTTTCTCGCAGTATATCGAACTCTGTAATATCTTTGTTCTGATGATATTATACGACGTATAATATCATTTGTCAATACAATATTGTGAAAATCAAAGTACTTTGTATATCTGCACAATATTACAATCCTTTCAATTTGCAGAATATAACATCATGCATAATGTCATGGCATTATATGGTAGCAAAGTGGGCTTCTATTATATAGAGTGTACATAATATAGGATGATCTAATCAAGGTGAGATGACCGAGAGTATGATTAATTAATCGTCGGAGAAAATTATGAAATCGCGTTCATAATTTGAATTGTATATTCTGCTATCAAAACCGTTATCAAAGAAGATGAATTAGCAATAATGCTTAAAATCCTCTGGAAAATACTGGCATTAGGCAAAATTTCCTTAATAAATAGGAATAATTCTGTATAAATTAAGCTCTTCAGTGCAAAAGTTTAGTTCAGAATTGTACAATTATTATACACAAAATTCCGGCACCTGATGGGGCAGATCGGTTAATTAAGTCGGGGGCAAAATTATGAAATCTCGTTCATATTTTAAATTGTGTATTATGCTATCAAAAGCGTTATATAAAGAGATGAATTAGCAATGATGCTTAAAATCCTATGGAAAATACTGGTATTAGGTAAAATTCCCTTAATAAATAAGAAGAAATCTGTATAAATTAAGCTGATTTGAGTAATAATTTAGGAGATATCTGTACAATGATCGTACACAATTAAATATCGGAATAGTATGGTACTTCTCCCTCGGAAATGCTTGGTTAAAAGAACTAACACAAGTTGTATAATATAACAATAAAAACGTTTTCTAAATTACCGAATTAGCAACTATGCTTAAAATTTGCTGGAAATATATGGCATTAAGCTTCATTTTCTTAATAATTGCAAAAAATTAAGTACAAATTCTGCATACACCGAAACGAACTGTCGATAAAGAAGACATTTTTTGTATATAATTTTATCCACCGAATTTACTCTATGCTCTTACACCGAAAAATTTCGTATGATATTTTCGGTATATATGATTCAAATATTGCGATTTCTGGTAACAGCCGATCGTTGTATGTCCTATCCTCATTTTTTAAACCATTTAACTCACGTTGTACAATACCACAAATAGTATATATTATAAACAGAGGAGTTAGCAACAATGCTTAAAATCTACTGGATAATATTTCCATATAGTCAAAATTCATTAATAAGTGGGCGAAAAATTGTATAAATAAAAACTGCTCGGCAACAATAATCAGAGCAGCTTTAAATCGTTTGTATATAATCATATCCATGCGAAAATCCTGCAACATTATTTACGCAGATTTTCGTTAATTGTTTACGGGAGGTCATATCATGCAGGATTTTACAGACAAGACAGGCATCACCAAAGAGCGTTACAAGCATATGTGTGCCGCCGCAGAGCGCGGGAGCAAGTGGTACAAAAATGTGCCAAAGGCTTTTATTATCGGCGGGCTGATATGTGTTGCAGGGCAGGCGCTGTCTGCCATGTACAGCGCTTTTGGTCTGGGTGAAAAGGCAAGCGCGGCGGCAGTTTCCATCACGCTGATATTTATTTCCGCACTGCTGACAGGACTTGGTATCTACGAAAAGATCGCAAAACACGCAGGCGCGGGAACTCTTGTGCCGATAACGGGTTTTGCAAACTCGGTATGCGCTCCCGCTCTGGAGTTCCGCACAGAGGGCTATATCACAGGTGTGGGTGCGAAAATATTTATCATCTGTGGACCAGTGATACTTTACGGCACCCTCGCAAGTATCGCCTACGGTCTGCTCTGCTACTTTTTCATATGAACAGCTATTGCTGTCATGCGCATACTTTCTGTCATATCACAGCACGCAAAGAAGGACTGCCGCATAATGCAGCAGTCCCTCTCTGTGGAAAAAATTAAGATGAATGATCATGTCTTAAACTTTATTTAAGGCATTATGCTTCCTCTTCGGTTTGAGAAACTTCTTCAGTCTGAGGGGTCTCTTCAGTCTGAGGTATCTCGTTTTTCTGGAGAAGCATCTTTTTGCCCTTTACATGAGCAGCGATCAGTGTAATATCGGAAACATCAAGAACGCCGTCAAAATTAACGTCAGCTCTCTTGAATTTATCCTTAACGAGCATTCTCTTGCCCTTTACATGAGCAGCTGCCATTGCGATATCGGTAACATTGATCTTGCCGTCGTTGTTAACATCGCCTATCAGCCAGTTTCCTTCTGCCACTGTAACAGTTACGCAGGCGGGTTCACTGTCATTATGGTTCTTATCGCCCTTTACCTTATACCATACATAGTATGTACCCGATTCATCAGCTGTAGGTATCTCATCGCCGAATGCGTCTTCATCAGGTGTTGTCTCAGCATCTGTGGTCATTGCAAAGAGCATATCTCCGCCGTCGCAGTCGCTTGTGGTGATAAGCTCCTGAACTGTTCCGTCTTCGGTCAGCTCATTTGCTGTCGGTGCAGTGAAAACAGGATCAGCCTTTTCGATAACAGTCTCGATGCAGGCAGGCTTAGCGATCACCAGATTATCGTCATTTACCACCTCGTACCATACATAGTAATTACCTGCGTCCACAGCGCCGGGGATATTCTCGGAATATGCATCAGCTTCGGGTGCAGTCTCCTCATCGTCGCCCATAGCATAAACGAGTTTTCCTTCCTTTACCTCACCTGCGGTAATAAGATCCTGTCCGCCGCCGTTGTATACCAGGGGACTTATAGCCTCCGGCTCCTTAGTGATAATCTTCTCCCATACCGCATACAGTACGGTATCAGTTTCCGGTATCGTAAAATCAGCTCCGTCAGCGTAAACAACAGTCTCACCTGCGCTGTCGGTATCCCAGCCCTTGAACAGGTAGCCGTCTCTTACGAAATTATTTGTGTTCAGTTTTACCAGGCTTTCTGGCGTCTCCAGCATGGCTTCCATATCACCGGTTCCGCCATTGGCATCATAGGAGACCTGTGCAAAACTTGCATCTCCTGCAAACAGCTTAGCTTTCTTAGTTACTGTTTCTCCTGCAGGTATCTCGATCGTCCACGACCATGCAACAGCGCTGTCACCGGTAAACGTCGATGCATCTTCTCTGTTTTCGAATACTTTGACTGTTTGATTATCAACAATATCACGGTAACCACCATACCACATGGTCGTGAAATTTCCACCGCCGGGTATCAGCATAAACTGTATCGTGTTATCCTGTTTGACCATTTTTATACCGTTTGCTGAGAATGAACAAGGTGCATTATCATCACCGCCTATACTAACATCACCCCATGAGCCTATTTTCACTGTCTTGGTTTCATTGGTGGTGTTGGTCAGGGTATAGTTTATATTAACTACTTTTCCACTCAGCTGCGCCTTTACATCTGCTGTTACACCATCAGATACATATTGCTTTCCATAAGCAAATCCTTCAAATTTTATCGCGGCATTTTCTCCGACCTGCATCACTGTCAAGTAACCGCCATCACCAAATGTAGTTAGGATATAGTTATCTCCGTCCTTGCCCCTCACATTGAATCCTCTACCTGCAACTGAATAAGCAACATATTCGTTCTCTTCGGACTGTGGCACCTCAGTTTCATCCGCACTTGCTGTAATAGCAGTTCCCGCCAGGAAACCACCTTCATAAAGACTTGCGGGTGCTGCACCCGCTACCATCATTACTGCCAGCATACCTGCTAATACTCTTCTTGATCTTCTTATTTCTTTCATGCTTGATCCCTCCTGTTATCATAATTGCCCCACGGGCTTAGTCATCCCGTCCGGCATATTATCGACGTATGGTCAATGAAAAAGGTCGAAGCAAGCCTGCTGTCTGTCAGATCATATATCAACAGCATAGCTTTAACATCTCCTTTTGATGAATATTTTTTACAAAGCACAGTATAGTTTTGTATATTCACAACTATATCACAAATTTACGCCTTTGTCAATACAGTCTGGTTAATTTATCCAGATTTTGTAA
The DNA here is from genome assembly GCF_000526775.1 of Ruminococcus albus AD2013. NCBI lineage: Bacteria > Bacillati > Bacillota > Clostridia > Eubacteriales > Oscillospiraceae > Hominimerdicola > Hominimerdicola alba. The sequence goes on along the minus strand of NZ_JAGS01000001.1, from coordinate 3,175,339 downwards.
TAACACCACAAATTATGCCAAGTTTGTATAGTAACTATTACATATAAATTAAATGATTTTAAAAACTCATATTCACCCGTGCGAATTTGCCATATTTTCCTGTGCAGAAATAACTAAAAAGCACCATAATGCCTTAACAGCATAATGGTGCTTTGGTATATCATTTTTGTATCTCTGCTAAGATACAGTTCACATCTTGGCTCTCTGCTGATCGCCTGTCTCAATTGTATTTTCCCGAATTATCGGAAGTAACGTTTTATACTTCCTCTTCAGTCTGAGGTATCTCGTTTTTCTGGAGAAGCATCTTTTTGCCCTTTACATGAGCAGCGATCAGTGTAATATCGGAAACATCAAGAACGCCGTCAAAATTAACGTCAGCTCTCTTGAATTTATCCTTAACGAGCATTCTCTTGCCCTTTACATGAGCAGCTGCCATTGCGATATCGGTAACATTGATCTTGCCGTCGTTGTTAACATCGCCTATCAGCCAGTTTCCTTCTGCCACTGTAACAGGTATGCAGGCGGGGTCACTGTCATTATGGTTCTTATCGCCCTTTACCTTGTACCATACATAGTATGTACCCGATTCATCAGCTGTAGGTATCTCATCGCCGAATGCGTCTTCATCAGGTGTTGTCTCAGCATCTGTGGTCATTGCAAAGAGCATATCTCCGCCGTCGCAGTCGCTTGTGGTGATAAGCTCCTGAACTGTTCCGTCTTCGGTCAGCTCATTTGCTGTCGGTGCAGTGAAAACAGGATCAGCCTTTTCGATAGTAACATCAGAGTAAGCAGGTTCATAAGATTTGTAGTCAGATTCTTCAGTTACAGATGTTTTATACCATACTCTGTATGTACCTGCATCTGTAGCGGTGCAAGAGTCCTGCCAGAGCTCACTGTCTTCAGCGGGAGCTTCAGAAACGTCTGAATCAGTTATCGCATACTTTGGAGTTACGCCTTCGGCACTAGAAGGTGATATGTTTACAAGAGCCTGAGCATCGCCATTATACGTAAGACCTTCAGATGCCTTGAAAGCAGAGCTGAATTTCACCTGTGTCCATATAACATTGCCGTTTTCGTCAAGAGTTTCCTCCTGTCCGTAGTAGACTTTCATTTCATTGATATCGAGCATAGCAAGCTGGAAATCAGGATAGTAACTTCCACTTGAATATGTCCAGAGATAAAAATACAGTCTGTCATTCTTATCTATCGGCACCTCACCCTTTTCAAACTCGAATGTCTGCGAGCCCATGTAAGGTTCGGAGCCACTGCCGTAAACATCAATAAGTTCCATATCCTTTAGGATATTGCTTCTTGTTTCGTCCTTATTGCCTGCAGTTTCCCAATCTATATTCTTTTCACTATCTTCTAAAGACGTACTTTTGCCGCCGTAATAGCTTACATATTCACCTGTGCGGTAAATAGGCTTTGAAGTCATTACAACACCGTTACAGCCTGTACCGTAAGGCCACTGCCATTTAACGGTTATCGACTGTACACTGTTATCATCATGCAGTGTTACATTTCCAACCTCGGGTCTGAAGTGAGCATAGTCGCCTGCACTAGCGGAGATAGTTGTGTTAAACAGCCCAACGCTGCCGAGATTTATAGGTGCTGCACCCGCTACCATCATTACCGCCAGCATACCTGCCAGTACTCTTCTTGATCTTCTTATTTTTTTCATGACTGATCCCTCCTGATACTAAAACTGCCAGTAGGTTTTATTACCCCGCATGGCATATTATCAACATATGTTAAATTGTAAAAAGGCAAAAGCAAGCCTGCTGTCCGTAATATCAAAAACGAACAGCATAGCTTTGACAGTTCCTTTTTAATGAATATTCTTCACAAAACGAATTCACGTTTTGTATATTCACGACTATATCATAAATACACGCAATTGTCAATATCATCCGATTGTTTTATTTCGGTTTTGTAGTATAACCACAAATTATTCCAGAATTATATAGCGAATATTACATATAAATTAAATGATTTTAAAAAATATCTATTCGCACAAACTTGATATAATTCCCATTCAGGAGCATAATAAAAAAAGCCGTTCCCAGATGAGAACGGCTAGTACAGTTCTTGTTCAAGCGACCGAAACGTATCAGTATCAAAAAAATCAGTTATACTTATATCAAGTCCATCACAAAGCTTTTTTATCGTTACTATGCCAATATTTTTTGCTTTGCGGTTAACTATATCATTTACAGTAGATTGCGTAACACCCGATAATGTTGCGAGTTTATTTACAGTTATGCCACGCTCAATACAAAGCCCGACAAATCGCTCAGCAACAGCATCGGAAATACTCATATTTATGCAGTCCTTTCGTTAAGATGACATAAATATGATACCATTTTTTGTGAAGTATTATTAACGGTTTACCGTTGACTTATGGACGCTCGTATGTTAAAATATTATTAACGATATAACGTTTTAAGACTAAACGAAAGGACTGATATTATGAATTGTAAGAAATGCGGAAAGCCTATTGAAAACACCTTATTTATCTGCCCTGATTGTCTCGAAAAACTAAATACAACTAATAACACAATCACAGTAAACAAAGCTACCCAAAACAATAATTCTAATAATTTAGCTACAATGATTATAATATGCTTGTTAGTTTTCGTTCCCATATTTTGTTTACTTATAGGTAGCCATAATAATCATTCCAATGATACTTCTAGCAGAAAAAAAAATGATAGTCTTTTACAGTTTGGCACTCTTTTAGAAACAAATGAATACACCGAAGATGGAGAAAAAATAATTGTTATAAAAGCAAAGATCACAGGTAGTTTAACAAACAATATGACTATTGATCAAAATTATTTTAATATAGAATACTTAATAAAAAACCATAACTTCAATAAGTATGACACTATCGTATACTGGGCTGTTGCAGATATGACAGATGGATCAGAGTCAAAGGTTATTTCTTTTACTGTTGATAAGCCATTGATCGATAAAGTAGCATCAGGCAAGTTTCCAGCCAATCAAATGGGAAAATATGTATCGGATCTATGGATTTTACCTTCTCTTACAGAATAAATAGTGCGCCACCCGCAAACCAGCGAGTGGCGCAAATAATTATGAATTATGAATTCTTAATTATGAATTGAATTACAACTTAGCTCTGTCCTTAGCTCTCTGCTGATTGCTCAGTGTTCTCTTTCTGATACGTATGCTCTTGGGAGTAACTTCCAGCAGCTCGTCATCAGCCAGGAATTCCAGTGCGTCCTCCAGCGACATATTTCTGGGCGGGATAAGACGCAGAGCATCGTCCGAACCGCTTGCACGGGTGTTGGTCAGATGCTTTCTCTTGCAGACATTTACTACCAGGTCATCAGACTTGGGTGATGCGCCGACTACCATGCCCTCGTATACCTGAGTACCGGCAGATATGAACAGTTCGCCTCTCTCCTGTGCATTGTACAGACCGTAGGTAACAGCCTCGCCTGTCTCAAATGCAACCAGAGAGCCCTGTGCTCTCTTGGGGATATCGCCCTTGTAAGGCTCGTAACCCTCAAATACCGAGCTCATAATGCCCTCGCCCTTTGTATCGGTCAGGAACTCACTCTTGTAGCCGAAAAGTCCTCTTGCGGGGATAAGGAATTCAAGTCTCATTCTGCTTCCGATAGGATTCATAGCCTGAAGCTCGCCCTTGCGGCTGCCCAGCTTCTCCATTACAGAACCTACACAATCCTCGGGAACGTCAATTACTACTCTCTCGATAGGTTCGTTCAGCTTGCCGTCTATCTCACGGTACAGCACACGGGGAGTGGATACGCCCAGCTCGTAGCCCTCTCTTCTCATATTCTCGATGAGTATGGAAAGATGCATCTCACCTCTTCCCGCAACACGGTAGGTATCAGCATTGTCAGTCTCGGATACTCTCAGGGATACGTCCTTCAGCAGTTCCTTGAACAGTCTGTCCCTGATGTGACGGGTAGTAACGAACTTGCCCTCTTTACCTGCAAAAGGCGAGTTATTTACCGAGAATGTCATCTCGACGGTAGGCTCGCTTATCTTTACGAAAGGCAGGGGCTCGAACTTGCCGAATTCGCATATTGTATCACCGATAGTGATGTTCTCGATACCGCTTATACATACGATATCGCCTGCCTTAGCCTCGTTGCAGGGAACTCTGTTCAGACCCTCTATCTGATACATGGTAACTATCTTGCCGCGGTATTCCTGCTTGGTGTTGTGGAAATCACCGATGCTTACGTCCTGATTTACCTTCATAACACCGCGCTCGATACGACCGATAGCGATACGTCCGACGTACTCGTTGTAGTCGATAGCGGATACCAGATACTGCATACCGCCGTCTTCTTCAACCTCGGGAGCAGGTACATAGTTCAGTATCATGTCAAACAGAGGTATCATATCTGTACCGCCGTCCATGGTCAGTGAAGCAGTGCCGTCTCTGCCCGAGCAGAACAGTACAGGGCTGTCCAGCTGCTCATCGGTAGCATCAAGGTCGAGCAGAAGTTCGAGAACCTCCTCAACTACCTCTTTAAGACGCGCATCGGGACGGTCAATCTTGTTAACAACTATTATTATCTTGTGACCCAGCTCCAGAGCCTTCTGCAAAACGAAACGGGTCTGAGGCATAGGACCTTCAGCAGCATCTACCAGCAGCAGAACGCCGTTTACCATTTTCAGTACACGCTCTACCTCGCCGCCGAAGTCAGCGTGGCCGGGAGTATCGATAACGTTTATCTTAACGTCCTTGTACTTTATAGAGGTATTCTTCGCCAGTATAGTGATACCTCTCTCTCGCTCGATATCGTTGGAGTCCATGACTCTCTCTTCAACAGCCTGATTCTCTCTGAAAGTACCGCTCTGCTTGAGCATCTGGTCTACCAGCGTGGTCTTGCCGTGGTCAACGTGGGCGATTATAGCCACATTACGCAGATCTTCTCTTACCATTTTTCTTCCTCCCATTTTTTGCAGAAGTTTTTTCCTACCTATTACCTATTTATTCCCATTTTTTTAATTGAGTCTAATCTTCAATAATTTAAGACTCTTCTGAGGGCACTGTAACGTGCAATTTAACGAAATGCCCCAAACAGCAAAATAACCCTGCGCTCAGCGCAAGGTCACTTTCAGACAATATATTATAGCACATCATTATCAGTTTGTCAAGCATTGTTGGATTATTATTTTTTGTTGACTCTTTGAACAATGTGTGATATAATTAATTCAAGTTACAGCAACTGCATAACTGATCCATAAAAGAGCATGATCGGTCTGCTGTCCGTATGTACGTAATATAAATCATATATATCCAAAGGAGGAGAAATCAATATGCAAACCACACACAAAAACACCAAAAAACGTATCCTGAGCACTGTAATGTCGGCTGCCATGGCACTGACACTGCTGCCATCAACAGTTCTGACAACAAGCGCAGATAACAATGTCGGCAGCGATCCCCTCGGTTATGAGATTACGGGGATCGAGCCCTATTATTTCTTCTACCAGCCAAGCGATATAGTCCTCGGCAATCTGGAAACGGGTCTTGCCACCGCAGCAGTATCCTTTGCGTACAAAAAAGCCCAGCTTATCGAAAGCGACGGCGAAGTTCTCACCGAGATAGCCGCAAACCCCGAAGACCCGCAGATAGTAAATGCGGAGATCACCCGCAGCATGGGAGGTAAAGAGCTTAAATTCAGGGTATACTACTCCGATACTGAATTTATCGACACCGAAATATTCACTGTTATCACCTACGAAGTCACCGTGTCATCCGAAGTTACTGTCCTTTCAAGAGATACCAACACAGCCGACGCAGTATTTGAAGCAAACTTCCATCCCATTCAGGTAAAAGTATATTCAGGCACAGAATTCAGCTATGATGCACAGATCAGCGGGACCAAATTTAAATTACATCTTGATATGGAAGATGCCTGGAAAACTTACAAAGTCCGTTTCTACTATGGCATCAATTCCGATGAATATGTTGAAGCATCTACCTTTGTTGAAATGCCGTTTATACCCCTTTTTGACGGATATGTACAGAACACCGTCATTCCCGAAGGCGAAAAAGAGACCGTTGTGTGCGCAGCCCTTAACTTCCCATGCAAAAAGTTCGAGGTATACAGCAACGGCAAAAAAATATATACCAGTCCCGCAAATTACAACCCCGATTATAAAGCCACAGCACCCATTTCCGAATCATACACAGGCACTGACCTCTTCATAAGGGCTTATTACGAAAGCAATGATTCTGCACCTGCCGAAAGCATCGATTCCGAGATATTCCATATTGTAAAGGCAAACCCATCGCGCCGCTTCACAAAACAGCCCAATGATATGGATATAACCTCGGACAATATCACCGAACTTTCATGGGCGACCAATTTCGTTCCTCTTGAGACCGAGTTCATCTGGGACAACAACTGCTACTTCTCCACTGATGACCCCAGAACGAATTTTGTCAGCGCCGCTGAATGGTTCGGCAACTGTTCAACAGCCGATTACCGCATAAGGGCATACTACGGTGCAGGCGCAGAAGATTATGTTGACAGCGCAGTTTTCCACTCCGTAGCACCCGAGTTCACCGTTGAACCCATAGGCGGATATATCCACACAGGCGAAACGATGAACCTGGAATGGGACACCAACTTCAAGCCCGCAAAGCTTGAACTCTGGGAAGACGGTGCTTACTACAAAACTCTGGATAGCAATGCCAGATCGATACAGCTTGATGGCACAGAAGCATCAGACTATTATATCCAGGCTTATTATCTTGATGAAGAAGACTCATTTATATTCAGTCAGAGTTTCAACGTTCAGCCCACAGACAAGACCATCTACAATATCTACATAGACGAAAACATATACCTCTATAATATGACAGTAAATTCACTCTCACTCAGTGCTGTGGAAGGCGATGAGATATATGTATGCTATCTGGGCGAAGCCTATACTTTCGACAGATGGGACGGTATGCTATCGGGCGTTACATTCGGCAACGAATCTGACAGAGAAACAAGCTTCGTTATGCCTGCAGGCGATGTCACCCTCAAGTATCTGAAAAAGGTCTCCGAACCCGATGATATTCTAGGTGATGTAAACGGCAGCGGCAGCATAAACATTACCGACATCACACTGACAGCGGCTCATGTCAAAGGCAAAAAGCTCCTTAATTCCGAACAGTTTGCACGCGCAGACATTAACCGCGACGGCAAGATATCTGTCACCGATATAACCAAAATAGCAGCTCACGTAAAGGGCAAAAAGCTGATCGCACAGTGATCATGATATCATAACACAAAAACCGGCGGACGAACAGTCTGCCGGTTTTCGCTGTAATATAAGGCACTCCCGTAATATCGGAAGTGCCTTTGTGTTTTTGTGTATCAGTACTTTACAGTGAACTTAACTCTGTCATTGCCGTTCTCATCGGGGTCTACCATCTCAGCCTTGATGATGGTGATAGGTGTGCCGGGAACAGAAAGCTCTGCGTACTGGCCGTCTGTGTAGCCGCGGGATACTGTTGTGAAGCCGTCTACAACGTCCATACCCTCGGTAACTTCACCGAATGCTGCATATTGACCGTCAAGGTAGTCGCAATCGGTATAGCAGATGAAGAACTGGCTGGAAGCGCTGTCAGGATCACTTGATCTCGCCATCGAAACAGTGCCGCGAACGTGCTTCAGATCGTTATCAACGCCGTTATCGCTGAACTCACCCTTGATGGTCTTATCGGAACCGCCCATGCCTGTTCCCTCAGGGTCGCCGCCCTGTGCCATAAAGTCGTCAACAACGCGGTGGAATGTCAGACCGTCATAGAAGCCCTCGCTTACCAGATTTTTGAAGTTCTCACAGGTGATAGGTGCCTTGTCAGCGTGGAGGGTCATTGTGAATGTGCCTTCCTTGAACTCTCTCTCTGTGAAATCAACAGTGAACAGCGCTCTGTCGTGACCGTCAGCATCAGCAGAGATCATCTTAGCCGATGTGATGGTTATAGGCTTTACGGGAGAAGCAAGCTCATTGTTCTGATTCAGCGTTCTGTCGCAGTTGAGGAATCTTTCAACAACTTCCATGCCCTGTGATACCTCACCGAATGCCGCATAGTTGCCGTCAAGGAAATCGCAGTCTCTGTAACAGATGAAGAACTGGCTTGAAGCACTGTCGTTATCCTGTGATCTCGCCATGGATACTGTACCTCTTACGTGCTTGAGGTCATTCTCGACACCGTTATTGCTGAACTCGCCCTTGATGTTCTCGCCCGAGCCGCCTGCGCCTGTGCCCTCAGGGTCGCCGCCCTGTGCCATGAAGTTTGCCACTACTCTGTGGAATGTTACTCCATCGTAGAATCCGCTGTCTACCAGCTTTTCAAAATTCTCGCAGGTCAGGGGAGCCTTGTCCTCGCGCAGTGTGATAACGAAGCTGTTCTCCGAGATATCCTCGTCACCGCTGGTAACGTCATCTCCGCCGTTGTTGGTCTGTGCCGCAGCACCCTTGTCATCAGAAGCCTTTGAACTGTCCTTTTTGTCAGTGTTACCGCATGAAGCGAAAGCACCGCAAGTCAGTGTCATAGCCACTGTCAGCGCCATAACTTTCAGCGCCTTGGTTATCCTGTTTCTTTTCACCTTTTTCAATTCCTTTCATTAATTACCGCTGATTAAAGCGGTCACTATATTATTGTCGCTTTTCAATTATAGCACCTATCTTCTGAAAAATCAACCAAAAGCTGTATATTTCACCGAAATTTCATCATTCCACCTTACTGCGGCTGACTTTTCGGAGACCGCTGCCAAGCTACGCTTTATTATTCTCGACCTCTTTAAATTCAACAGTAAACATCGCTCTTTCATGCCCCTCAGCATCAGCAGATATCATCTCAGCCTGTGTGATGGTTATGGGGTATACGGGAGAAGCAAGCTCGTTTATTTCGTTCAGTGTCCTTTCGCAGTTGAGGAATCTGTCAACAACTTCCATGCCCTCAGATACCTCGCCGAAAGCCGCATAATTTCCGTCAAGATCATTACAGTCTTTGTAGCAGATAAAGAACTGGCTTGAAGCACTGTCCATTTCCTGTGACCTTGCCATTGATACCGTACCTCTTACGTGTTTAAGGTCATTCTCAACGCCGTTATTGCTGAATTCGCCCTTGATATGCTCCCCCGAACCGCCGACACCTGTACCCTCGGGATCTCCGCCCTGTGCCATGAAACCGTCCATTACACGGTGGAATGTCAGTCCGTCATAGAAACCACTGTTCACCAGCTTTTTAAAGTTCTGACAGGTAATAGGCGCCTTGTCCTCACGTAGTGTGATCACAAAGCTGCCAACTGTTATATCCTCATCGGCAGAGGTGATAATATCCTCGCTTTTCTGCACCGCAGTACTCCTGTCATCGGAAGCCTTCGGACTACCCTCGTTTTCATGTGTGTTCCCGCACGAAGCAAACACCCCGCAGGTCAGTGTCAGAACCGCCGTCAGTGCCATAACTTTCAGCGCCTTTGTTAACCTGTTTCTTTTCATACTTTTCATTCCCTTTCATTTCAGACCGCCCCAAAGAACAGTCCGTGTATTATTACCATTTTAAATTATAGCACCTATCTCCCCAATAAACAACCAAAAGCTGTATATTTCACCGAAATTTCATCATTCTTATCCGCCTCGGTTGACTTTTTACTGCTTCGGCATTATAATTATATAGTATGCGTGCAGTGCTTTAAAACGTCAGTACGCATAAGCGATAAACAGATAATGTGAGGTCACTATGGAAAAAACAAAAAAGCAAAAACTTCCCGCGGCGCTGCTGACGGTATTTTCGGCACCGCTGCTTATCATGGCAGTGATATTGTACGCCTATAAACTTGACGGTGCATTTCCTTTCGGCAAAGGCACCGCAGCATGGGGAGATATGATACAGCAGGTAGTCCCTCTGCTGATAGATTTCAAAGATATGCTGGCAGGCAAGGACGGAGTATTCCTGAATTTCAACAACGCCGCAGGCATGAATATGTGGGCGGTGATATTCTTCTTCCTTGCAAGCCCTTTCTCATTCCTTGTGGTATTCATAAAAAAGACGGATATGCTGTACTTTGCAAATATCCTCATAATGCTGAAACTGATGGTATGCGGCGGTACAGCCTCCCTGTACCTTTATAAGACCCGCAAAAAGCTCTATCCCGTATGGATAGCCGCCCTCGGCACACTTTACGGTCTTTGCGGCTACGGTCTTCTTTACTATCAGAACGTTATCTGGCTGGATATGATGTACCTTTTCCCGCTGATGCTGCTGACCCTTGAAATGCTCTGCGAGAAAAAGCGTGTCCTGCCCTATACCCTCGTGCTCGCCGCGATGATGGCGGTAAACTACTATATCGGATATATGGCAGTCATATTCATAATGCTATTTATCGGACTTGCCCTCTGCGCCGTCCGCCGCGAAAGTTCGGGCGGAGAGACCGCTGTAAGATTTGCCGCAGGCTCGGTCATGGCTGCCCTGCTGACAGCCGTTGTCTGGCTGCCAAGCCTTTTGCAGTATACCCAAAGCGGCAGAGTCAAGGACGAATTTTTCAGTTCCATAAAAAGCAAAGGCTTCCTCACCGCATACGAGACCGTACTGCCCACCGTTCTCTGTTCGGCATTCGTGCTGACGGCAGTATTCTTCTTCTCATGCGACGGCAAGCCCCGCAGCCGAAAACTGAGCAATTATCTGGTACTGGCATTCCTCACCCTTATCCCGATAATCGTTGAGCCCATCAACCTCATGTGGCATACGGGAAGCTATATGTCATTCCCCTCGCGTTTCGGCTTTATCACCGTATTCATGCTGGTGGTATGCACCGCCATGTACCTCGAAGACAGGGATACACTTTTCCGTGAAAACAAACTCACCGACCATGCCGCGGTGCTCATACCCGCACTGGTGCTGACATACTTTTTCATTGACCTGGTCACCGAATTTATCCGCAAAAACCGCGAGACCGCAAGTAAATATACAAGCTCACTCTGGGGTGACAGAAACTCGCTTCAGGTATGCGTTACAATGTTCCTGCTGATGTCGGCAATGTCCGCAGTTATGCTCCTGCTTTACCGCAAAGGGTATCTCAGCACAAGAACACTTTCCATTATCTGCACCGCACTTATCCTCTGCGAATCCTTTGCAAACGTCAGGATATACCTGACCACCCCCGTGGTGAACTACCCCGAGCGTGCAGCCGACCAGAATAAAGTCTATGACCTCGCCGACAGGATAGAGGACGAAGAACTGTTCCGTGTAAAGACCGACGGCAAGCTGTTTTACGTAAACCTTGTGGGCACTCTCGGATACGGCTCCATAAGCCATTATACCTCTCTTAACAGTCAGGATTATATGTTCATGATGAAACGCATGGGCGTGTCCTCAAACTGGATGGACGTAGGCAGCTACGGCGGCACCGAACTCACAGATATGCTAATGAGCATAAAGTATCAGATAGTACGCGGCGATGCCGAAAACGCGGTATACTCCAACGGAGATTACTCCATCACAGAAAACAGCGCTTATCTCCCCTCCGGCGTTATCATCGGCGATATCTCAGCCATCGAAGGCGAGCTCCCCGATATGACCAGAAGCGAGATACAGCAGTTCATCTGCGATAACGTTCTCACCGAAGATGCAGTAAAAGCCTATGCATTTGAGGGTGCCGAGAACGGAAGCGGCTATACCGTAACAAACGGCGATACCCTTGAACTCACCCTCGATATAAGCGGCAGACAGTCTCTCTACTTCGATGCTTTTGACCGTCCGCAGGTATCCCTCGGCAGTGATATCGACGGCAGTTTCGATATCTTAGTCAACGGCAGTATGATAAAGACAAACTACCCAAGCGGCGAATTCAACGGTTTGCAGAAACTGGGCGAATTTGAGAACGAAACCGTCACAATAACAGCCAAGGTCAAAAAGGATGCCGATATGCGTTCCCTCGGCGTAACTGCAATAGATACCGATAAACTCAGAGCTGCCGCCGAAGCCGCCCAGACAGTGGGCTTCACCCGCAAAGGCGGAAAACTCACAGGCACCATTAACGCAAGCGCAGGACAGTACTGCCTGATAAATGTACCCTACACCGACGGTCTGAAAGTCCGCATCAACGGAAAGTCCGCCCCCTGCATAAGGGTCCTCGGCGACCTCACCGCAGTTGAACTCACCGACGGCGAGAACGATATCACCGTCACCGCAATACCCAAGGGATTCATCGCAGGCTTATTCATGAGCCTTGCAGGCACTGTCCTCTGCATACTCTGGCACTTCGTTATCAGCAAAAAACTGAAAGTCCCCGAAAAGGCTTCAAAAGCCCTCATGTGGGCTGTCATGACTGCATGCGCGGCAGTGTTTGCGGCAGTATATATCGTACCCGTGATAGTTCACCTCACCGCCGAGGAATAATTAGGAGGCGTAAACTCAATGACATTACAGCAGCTTAAATATGTAATAACCATCGTGAACTGCGGCTCTCTCAGCGAAGCCGCAAAACAGCTGTATATCTCCCAGCCCAGCCTTTCAAACGCCGTAAAGGAGCTTGAAAAAGAGCTTGGCATCGAGATATTCCGCCGCACCCCAAGAGGTATGACACTGTCTTCCGAGGGCACCGAGTTTCTCAGCTATGCAAGACAGGTAGTCGAGCAGGCTGAACTCCTTGAAGCCCACTACTCGGGCGACAAAAAGATAAAAAGGATATGCTCCATATCCACCCAGCATTACGCC